>JBATSN010000046.1:0-78961 GCA_049293315.1 Saccharimonas sp. (SeqCode) | reverse complement strand
AGTCGACTACACCCTCGTAGATGGTGGTGCTTATGACGAAGATCACACTGTAAACGGCACCATTATTGACCCAGTGTATTTTGGGGTGGTACAGAGCAGTAGTGGTTCGCTTGCGAGTACGGGAGCGTCAGTGTGGATGCAGCTAGGAGCAGTAGTGGTACTTGTTATCGGTGGAATAGGTGCGCTTGTGTATGCACGGCGATCTACCAAGATAATTCAGAAAAATCGCAGCCGTAAATAGTTCCCATCACATAAATACACACTAAATACTCAAACAGCAGGTGATACACTCTACCCTAGCGGGTCACTTACTGTTCATGCAGCAAAAGTGGTTCTGGGCTATTGCATATACATAAGCAGTTTGCTATCATACAGTTATACCATAAACCATTAACTAGGGGGCCCCTAAGAATGATTCAAAAACAAACTAAAGCAAGCGGATTCACTATCGTTGAACTCCTTATTGTCGTGGTAGTTATTGCGATTTTGGCTGCAATTACTATTGTTGCATATAACGGTATTCAAACCCGCGCAAACACTTCTGCTGCAAAGGGCAACGCCGCCACACTGCAAAAGAAGATCGAAATGTTCGCATCAGTTACTAATGCACTACCTGCAGCTGGCACGAGCCTCACCACCCAGCTTAACGGCCAGGCAGAATCAGCGATTACCGGTACCGGCATCACAGTTACTGCTGCGGCTGCGAACCCTGACTCAGCTAATGGTAAAAATACCTTCCGATTAAGGTTTTGTTCAGCACCAGCTGGTGCAACAGGGTTCGAAATCGGCTATTATGACTATAGCGCAAGCACAGCTGGTACTATTGCTACGATCACTGGCGGTGGTAACACTACTGCTTGTACAGCCTACAGCACCGCTGCTACTCCATAGTTATTGCGCGCGGTAAAAGCCTAGTGATACACGCGCTTAACGGCGCGTGTATTTTACGCCTGACCAATTTGACATTACTCTTAACTAACGATAGGTTACTATGCACACTCAACCTCACCTCAAAATGCGCCATGCCTTCACTATAGTCGAACTCATTGTGGTCATGGTGGTTATTGCGCTGATAGCAGCACTGACGCTCGTCTCTTATAATGCAATCCAGGCACGTACGCGTAGCTCATCTGCAAAAACGAATGCAGTTATGGTGAGCAAAAAAGCCGAAGCTTGGGCTTCTGTCACTGGCAGCGTCCCTACATTCACACAACTCTCAACTGGGAAGCTTGCTCCGGCCGATGTAGGCTATACAGGGCCAGCTGAAGGCCGTATTACTGATAGTTCAATAACACTCGTTGATGCAGCAAGCGTGAATCCGACAAGCGAAAAACAAATCGCCTACCGAAGCTGTTCAGTTGGCGCCCAAACAGAATGGTACGACGCTTCCTCGAAGACCGTCAAATTCATTGGTATTAAGGGTGCGAGTTCAACTAGCGCGTGTTAAAGTGTGCTCACAAACTGCTTCACTTCATTTTTTAACACCGCAAGTGCCGCACGGTCATTATAACTGTCCACCGCCTGGCGCAGCCAAGCTGCGAGCTGTGGCATATGTTCTTCGCCTAATCCACGCGTAGTTAGTGCTGGCGTACCGAGCCGAATACCACTTGGTCGAAACATTGGCAAGGGATCGTCAGGTACCGCATTAGCATTGAGTGTTAAGCCAATCGCGTCGATCGCTTGTTCCGCAACCTTACCGTCTATACCAAAACTTTTATATACATCGGCTAAAATTAAGTGATTGCTAGTACCGCCAGTCACTAGCACAAAACCTTGCTTTTGCATTTCATTTGCAAGTACCGCAGCATTTTGAACAACTTGCGCAGCATACTGCTTAAACTCGGGGCGCAGTGCTTCGCCAAAAGCAACAGCCTTAGCTGCAATGACATGCATGTGTGGCCCACCTTGCATGCCGGGGAACACCGCACGGTCAATTAATGTAGGGATGTTTTCAAGGGTTTTTTCGGGTGCCTTTAGTGGATTGCCTACTGTTCCCATGGTGAGTATCAGTCCACCACGTGGCCCGCGCAAGGTTTTATGCGTTGTAGTTGACATTACGTGAAAGCCGGCTTTTAGCGGGTTAGCTGCCACACCTCCTGCAATCAAGCCTGCAATGTGTGACATGTCAGCCATTAGCAATGCACCCACCTCGTTACCGATGCGTACGAAAGCATCGTAATCAAGCTCTCGCGGGTACGCACTAAAACCAGCTAAAATAATCTTTGGCCTATGTTCGAGTGCTAGTCGACGAATTTCTTCGTAATCAATTTCCCCTGTTGAAGCATCTTTCATTTTATAATGTACAAAATTATACAGTTTTGCACTACGTGTCACTGGCGACCCATGTGTTAAATGCCCGCCATGACGCAAATCCATCGCGAGTATCGTGTCGCCTGGCTCACACCATGCACTATACACCGCTTCATTGGCTGGCGCACCACTGTTAGGCTGCACATTAGCATGATCAGCGCTAAATAACTGCTTTGCACGATCTATTGCTAGCTGCTCAACTTTATCGGTAAATTCCTGACCACCATAATACCGCTTTCCAGGGTAACCTTCTGAATATTTATTCGTAAACACACTACCAAGTGCACGAAGCACGTCACCACTAACATAATTTTCACTTGGGATTAATTCGAGGCCTTCGCGCTGTCGCTGTTCTTCGCCGGCAATCAGTGCTGCAACAATATCATCAGTCATATATTCTCCTTATTTTGGTAGGTTTGTTGGCAGAACTGTTGAGTTTAAATCATACCTAAAATTATACCATACCTAAATGCTTGACAATATATCACAACCGGCATACGCTTAGGGCATGAGTACCGCTAAATATCTTCGTAATATCGGCAAATTAATTCAGGAAACCCGCCAAGCCCGCGGGCTAACGCAAACAGAGCTAGCCGCCGAACTTGGCACTAGTCAGAGCGCAGTGAACCGCATCGAAAAAGGTGGGCAAAATATTAGTCTTGAAATGATAGCCCGCATTGGTGAGGTGCTGTCAAGCGAGATTGTGCGTATTAATAAATCAGGTAAAACCAACTTTTTGATCACAGGCGGCAAAAAGCTTTCAGGTAAAATTGAAGTAAAAACCAGCAAAAATGCTGCTGTCGGCCTGCTCTGTGCGGCACTACTCAACAAGGGTAAGACTACTTTTCGGCGTGTAGCTCGTATTGAAGAAGTAAACCGGATTATTGAAGTACTCGAAAGTATCGGCGTAAAGTGTCGTTGGCTCGATAACAACGACCTTGAAATCACCCCCCCTAAACGTCTGCGCCTTGAAGACATGGATGTAGCCGCTGCCAAGCGCACGCGCACTGTCATCATGTTCCTAGGACCGCTCCTGCATCAATACAATAAATTTGCTCTACCCTTTGCGGGTGGATGTAATCTTGGCGCCCGGACGGTCGAACCTCACATGACAGGCCTGGCACCTTTTGGCTTGCACGTTGTCGCAACCACCGACACATATTTGGCCACGAGCCATAAAAAGCGTGTGGAGAAGTCAATTATACTCACAGAGCGTGGTGACACTGTGACCGAAAATGTCATTATGGCAGCTGCGCTGTACGACGGTGAAGTTACTATTCGTAACGCTAGCCCAAACTACATGGTGCAAGACGTCTGTTTTTTCTTACAAAAACTTGGCGTTAAAATTCAGGGTATAGGTACAACCACCCTCACAATTCGTGGCGTACCTTCAATCAATAAAACGGTTGAATATTACCCAAGCGAAGACCCAATCGAAGCAATGAGCTTTATTGCGGCTGCAGTTGTCACTGAATCAGAGTTCACCATAACTCGTGCGCCGATTGAGTTCCTTGAACTTGAACTCGCTATTTTAGCTGATATGGGCCTGCGGTTTACGCTCACCGATGAATATTTTGCGCGGAATGGTAAAACACGCCTCGTTGACATTGCCCTTAAAAAATCACACCTTATTGCACCAAAAGATAAGCTTCACTGCATGCCATTCCCAGGTGTAAATATCGATAACCTGCCCTTTATGGGACTCATCGCTACCATGGCCGAAGGCCGCACACTGGTACACGACTGGACCTATGAAAACCGCGCGATCTACTTTACTGACCTTACTCGCCTCAACGCCACCATTGAAATGGTCGACCCGCACCGCGTGTATATTACCGGCCCAACACACTGGCGACCAGCGAATGTTGTCGCACCACCAGCCTTGCGACCATCTGTAGTGGTGATGCTTGCCATGCTTGCGGCCGAAGGTAAATCGATTTTGCGCGATGTTTACAGCATTAACCGTGGCTACGAAGATTTTGCCAACCGTCTTAATTCACTTGGTGCCGACATAGAAACAGCTTGGGAATGATGCAAGAATCTTTTTGGTCTGTACTGCTTGTAACGATATTCGTTGCCTGCGTTGTGTATGTGCTAGATTCATGGTATGCCAAGCAGTGGCTCACTGTTGAACGTAAAACTATCAGCTATATAGCGGCAGCCTTGCTCATCGGTATATTCGGCGAAGTATTTACTGAAACAATCTACAACTTTCTAGTCCATCAACCCCTTTGGCATTATCAATTTCTGCCAGTCCACCAGTCGTATACATCGCTTTATTCAGTGATACTGTGGGCAATGTACGGTGTGCATTTATACTGGGCGCGCGTCGCTATTGATACACGGTACGGGCGTATCTCAAAATGGAAACTTGCCACAGTATTTGCTATTGAATCACTAATCCTCGAAACATTCTTAAACTTGGTATGGTTAGGAGCGTTCGGATACCTCATATACTTTTACACTCCTACAGACCTTTGGCACGTTACTACAATCCAAAATATTCCCTGCTACTTTGCAGCTTCATGGGCAATCATTGGTACCGTAAAGCGATTCAACAAAGACCCTTTATTCTTCCTCATTATGGCTTTACTACTGCTCACAGTGTTCTTACTATTCCCCTAATGTAGCGCTACTATTAGGTGTTGTCTCATAATAAGATCCAAGAACTACGAACGAAAATCATTTACTGAGTGCTTTTCGCATAGCGTCGCACGCTTTGCGGCGATGCGATAGAGCGTCTTTTTTGTCACTACTCAGTTCAGCTATTGTTTGCGTATAGCCGTCCGGCACAATTGTGGCGTCAAATCCGAAGCCATTTTCACCCCTTGGCGCAACCACAGTGCCAGTCATTACTCCGTCAACAATAATTCGTTTTATGCCGTCGTAGTAGCCCATACTGCACGTTATGGTAACGCGGTCATTCGCTGCGCCTAATCTATAGAGCGCATCATTACCAAGACGCTTCATAAAAAACTTTATAAACGGCCCCGGCAACCCATTCAGCGATGCTAACTCAGCCGACACATCTTCTACCATAACAGGCCCGCCAACAATTGCGTGGGCCTGAGCTAACTTATGCTCAATAATTTCATGCATGGAAAGACTTTGTATCTCGTCTACGTCTAATGCCTTATGCGCAAGTGTAAGTTCAGGCGGCAATATACGCCGCAGTTCAGTCAGTTTATCTGGATTACCAGTAATGAGAGTGATCATATTGCAAATTTGGTGCGGGTGGGGAGAATCGAACTCCCGTCCCAAGTTTGGAAAACTTGTATACTAACCGTTGTACTACACCCGCATAATATATGCTATTGTACCATTATTCTATAACAAACCGCCACCTTGGTGCGGGCCATCACACGCCAAGTAATAGTCCAGGGCTTCATTTTGTTTATGGTTATTGATGGTATAATAATCAACATGGGACTCCTTTCGTCACGTTTTAATGCTATGCAGCCCAAAACCCTGCATACAAACGCCATGGCTGAAATAAGTGCAGACGGTAAGCTTGTACTTGGAGCCGCTAGCCCTGAAACATTTGAACAACGACGACGTATCGATCGTAACCGCCAACACATACAAAGCTTTAGAAGTGCCGGTATTGTGCATGGGTACCGCACAGAAGCACGCAGCCAGTCACCCACAACGGTACAGCGTCCTTCAGCTGATAAAACCGCGACACAACAAGCCGCTAGTCCTGAGCCAACCACCATCTTAGGTAAGCGTGAAGCTGCTCAAACCGCCCGATTAGCACCGTCGCGACAAGCCTTTAACGCCACGCTTACACCGGCGATACTGCCGCATAAAACACCCGACAATACTCGTGCTACTACCCAGCGGTTCCGTGAACCACCCTCGCGCGGCTACAATCCATTTGGGTAAATACCAGTTTATAGCTGACAAAACACCTGTTATTTGCTACAATGCGTGAGTACCGGACAAAAGTTCGCTCGCACGTTACATTTTAAATACGGCGGATGTAGCTCAGTTGCTGTCCGAGCCGAAGGCGAGTAGATGTATATCTAGCGCCAGCGCTCTAACCAACTCATGTGTTCGCTCGTACTTTACTTTTTAGATATGGCGGATGTAGCTCAGTTGGTTAGAGCGCTGGTTTGTGGCACCGGAGGCCGTGGGTTCGAGCCCCATCATTCGCCCCATATAAAATACCCTACCTTTGGTAGGTTATTTTATTTACAGCCATATCAAAACGATGGTGATGCGCGACCAAAATCCACGCGGTTACTTTTCTTGCTATAATGTAGTCTATGCCCCGGTAGCTCAGTGGACAAGAGCAGAGGACTTCTAAGCCTAAGGTCGTTGGTTCGATCCCAACCCGGGGTACCAAAACATCATGCATAATAAAAACGAGCCTATGCTCGTTTCTTTTTTTCTGCTTTTATCTTGAGCTTACGCTTTCGTTTAATGTCGGCACTGTGCCAGTTGCGATGTTTTGCCATACGAATTGCTCCAATCGTTTAGGTATTTGCTTAGTATAGCACGAGCGCACCACTCCGTTGCATAAAACAGCTCCCATGATATACACTAGCGGTATGACTAAAAAACAATCACGCCACAAAAAAGTTTCAGTTACACCAACACATATTCTATTGCAGCGAAGCCTCGCTATATATGCAATACTCGTATTTGTGTTGTTTATTGTATTTAGCCTAGCAGGCTATGCCGTTATGCAATACGCGACTCTGCACCACAATAATGGGCGCCAGGCAAAAATTAATACAATTTATAGCAGCTTAAAACTTGATGAAAGCTATCGACCAGTAAAAAGCAATGTGTTTGGCGATAAACGTCCCTACGATTGGGACGGCGGCCGCAGTTTTTCATCTAGTGTAGAATATGGCCATAATGATACGTTTGAAAATACTAAAAATGAACTAAAAACTAAAATAGAAGCCGCTGGATTCACCCAAATCGGCACGGCCTACGAAGGCTCGACTGCGCCCCAACAGCATTATAAAAATGCGGCCGGTAACTACATTCGAGTGACCATTACACCAAAGCTATGGCATGACTCAGCAGTATACGGTACGCCCACACCAGAGGAAATCCAGACTATGGACGTCGCTTCCGCACCCGTATATGTAACTATAAAAGTCAACCTAGACGACAATAACGAATAAGCCAAAAATAATTACAAACTTTTACACTGGCTTGGTTGACCAGTTGTATAGCCAGTTGTAAATGCATTCACTCGCTGCTCACTGCTCCCGTGTGTCCACGTTTCGGGGTTCGCATACCCGACTTCAACCTGCTGAATATGGTCGTCACCTACAGCAGCCGCCGCACTTAACGCTTGCTTAATTTCGCCTGGTTCAAACACGCCATTCTTTGCCTGTGAATACGCCCATACTCCTGCGTAACAGTCTGCCTGTAGTTCAATCGCAATCGACTGGGTGCGGCTTTGTGAGCCTGCGGCGTTAAATACTCCTAATTGATTTTGCACATTATGCGCAACTTCATGTGCAATCACATAGGCCTGGGCCACTTCGCCAGTGTCTGCACCAAAGCGGCTGTGTAGTTCGTCGAAAAATGTTTCATCAAGGTAAATAGTGCTATCATTCGGGCAATAGTGCGGCCCTACTTGCGTTGTTGCTATTCCACAACCAGATTGTGTGGCCTGCCTGAACAATACCAGCCTAGGCGCCTTATACGTGCGGTTATTGCTGTTAAAAATACCTGTCCACACATCATTGGTGCTACCGAGTACTTTTTTTGTAAAGACTTCATAACTGTCTTCGCCCTTAAACTGTGCTGGCTGTTCGGTTTGCGGAGCAGTACCCTGACTTAATGAACCGACCGTTGATAATATATCTTCGACTGTCGACTGCGGGATGTTGAGGCCCAAATAATTAAGACCTAGTGTTAGGAGTAGCGCCACAATACCACCACCGCCCGCAAAAGCCAGCGCCGGGGTCGTTCCGCGCCTATCTTCTACATCACCACTACTTTCTATCGAGTCCCATCGTGCCATTATACTACCGCCTTCATAACGTAATGCTTTATTATATCATGCCGGTTTAACAGGGCCTTCACTTGCAAACAATGGGGCAATCTGTTCGGCTGAAATAGTAATACAATCACCTGGTTGCACACTGCCGCTCAACATTTTCTTTGCAATTGTGTTTTCGACGGCTTTTTGTACAACCCGTCGCATTGGTCTCGCACCAAGCCTAGGGTCATACCCCTTTTCGACTAAAATTGCCTTGGCGTCAGGGTCAACTTCTACACTCACTTTTTGTACTTCAAGCGTTTTATTAACACCGGCTAATATAAGGTCGAGCACCTGCAGCAGTTCATCTTTTGTAAATGGTCTGAACACCACAATCTCGTCAAAGCGGTTCAAAAACTCAGGGCGAAACTGATTGCTACTAATAAGCTCGTTAATAAAGTCAGGCTCGAACTGCTCAACACTATAACCCCGATCAACAAACTCACGAATACGATCAGCGCCGGCGTTACTTGTGGCAATCACTATAGCATCCCGAAAACTAATTTCGCGGTTTTTTACGTCACGCAAAATACCTTCGTCAAGTAGCTGAAGGAGTGTTGATAGCACTTCTGGAGCTGCCTTTTCAATTTCGTCAAGCAGCACTACGCTAAACGGCTGCTTCATCACCTGGGCAGTTAGGCTCGACGGATCATCAGCCCCATCGGCAATCAACCGCGCTACATCTTCAGGGCGTACATACTCGTTTAGGTCTAACCGCACTAAGCGCTGCTCACCGCCAAAATATACCTCAGCCAGTGCCTTGCTCAGTTCGGTTTTACCGACACCAGTTGGCCCTAAAAACAAAAAAGTACCAATCGGTCGATTTTCATTTCTGACACCGGTTCGCGCACGCCGAAGCGCATCACTCACCACACCCACCGCTCGTACCTGGTTCACCATTCGTTCATGAATACGCTCTTCAAGGTGCAATAACGCCTCACGGTCCTCGGCACTGCTTGCCACACTTACCTTTACGTCAAGCGTCTTTTCTATTGCCTGCTGTACCGAATTAACCGTTACCATACCACCTTCGCTATAACTAGCTGCGCTTTCAAGTAGTTTAATTGCCCGTCCTGGCATAGCAAGGTCATGGACGTAGCGCTCACTCAGTCTATACGCTTCTTTAATGGCCTGGTACATATACGTAACATTACGCTCAAACTCAGTTTTAATTAACTGCTCTTGCATCACCACTAATGTTTCTTGCTTGCTTGCACTCGGTACACTAATGCGGTTAAGGGCATTCACCAAGCCAGGATTGCGACTACTAATTTGCAAATAGCGCTGTTCGTCCATTGACAAAATAACCCGCAAATTACCAGCTTCTAGTATTGGCTGCAATACATTTGTTAAGTCTACTGCTCCTACACCTTCTTCAAAAAATAATTGCGCGTTATCTAGGCATAAAATAATATTTTTGGCTGAATATGCTTCGCTAAATAGTCGCATAACTAAATCTTCAAGTTCACCACGGCCAGGCGCAGCACCAATAATTGCCGATGAATCGAGAATAAATACCTGACGAAAACGCAGGCTGTCCGGCAAGGCAGCATCGGCATCGAGCAGTTTTGCGGCAAAAGCATGAATAATAGCCGTTTTACCAGACCCGGCCATGCCTACTAAAATTGCATTTTGTCGGCCGCCGCTCCCAAACGTTTCCATGAGCATATCGATTGCATCACGATGAGCTGTGGTTTCAATCAGCAACCGTTGTCGACCACGGCTAATTTGTTCACTAATGTTTTGGCCAAAGCGAGTCAGCAGTGGAATATACCCGAATGACCAATCTCGTGCCACGCCACCCGTTCGTACTGGTTTACGATGCAATAGAATGAGCTGCCGCAAATGGTATTGCCATTGAATACCGCTGTCTAAGTCTTCGTCGTCAAGTTGTATTTGAGCTAATATCTGCTGATAATTGTTGGTGCTGCGAATGATAGTCGCCGCGAGGACGCTTCCAGTGATTCTGTCGAGCTGATTCGTTTTTCGAATGGCTTCAGCCTTTTGCCAAAACTCGTCCATACTTACATTACTCGCTTCGGCAAATGATTGTAACAATGGACCAGTGAGACCAAAGCGTGCCACCATAAACTGCCCGCTCAAGACCCGAATTGTTGCCTGAGCGACAGTCAGTAGCGTTGGCTTGGGCGGAAGCTGCCCTAAAATATCACCTGAAATAGTGTCAGTAAGATCGCCCGCCTTGCCATTTGGCAAATGCACTAAGTCGCCGTTATACCAGGCTACTACCATGCCGGGTAACGCTGCTAAACCAATCATAAACCAACCGATCGCCATGCCAAACACTAAACACGCTACGCCGCTAACCAACAATACTGCAATCAACACCTTAGTCGCTACTATGCCTGCGCCTTTCAGTCGTACGTACACCCGTGCCTTACGCGCCCTCATGCTGTAATAGTTATAGTCTACAAGTGCCATGGCACCCACCCGGTATTACTTACTAGCAGGCCAATTAGTGGCAGCACTGGCGCGATACACCATAACAAAACATCAAGTAAACCAATAATGCATGTGAGCAGTATGGCAACTATTCCTACAAACATCACGATAGTTCGTACTACCGCGCCAATACAGCGCGATACTAGCCTGTCAAACCACGCTCGAAACTGAACACCAAGGGGGCCTTGCACCTTACCAGCCGAAATCTGACGGAATGGTGAAAAAAGTGTCCGGGCTAGCAGGTCAATTGAAAAATAGTCGTATACCCCCAATAGCCGCTCGTGAGCAACTGTAATCCGTTGCTTCCAGCCTGTGGTATACCACCACGAGAATAACCCCACAATAAACATAACCATATTGTACCGCAAGTCGCTGCCATACACCATGGGTGCGGTATAATACATGTAATGCGTCATGTAGTTTCAACTGTGCTTGGCAAAAGCGTTCGCTCGTTAGCACTGCTTCGTGGTGGTGGCTCAGCATTGCCCGGATTATTTATTGAAAAAATCGACCCAGGGTTTACCAAACGTACCCTTAAAACCCTGCCGCAGGGCATCGTTGTAATTAGTGGCACTAATGGAAAAACCACTACCACCAAAATGGTTGTAGAACTCCTCGAAGGCCAAGGCCTACGGGTATTTACCAACCGAACCGGTAGTAATTTTGTACGCGGCGTAGCGGCTGCTTTGCTAGCTGAAGTCGACCGCCGCGGCAAACTTCATGCCGACATTGCCGTCCTTGAACTTGATGAAGCACATGCCGTATTATTTGTTAAAACGATTGCGCCGCGCTACACTCTCTTACTTAATGTCATGCGCGATCAACTCGATCGCTTTGGCGAAATCGACGCAACCGCTGCCTTACTGCAACAAATTGCCGAACACACCACAAAAGCTGTCGTGATTAACCGCGACGACCCTCACCTTGCATCACCAAACTTTCTTGCACGCGTAAAAGCACCTGTGTCAACCTATGGGGTAAGCGCGCCATTGCTTGCTCAATTTCCGTCTGATGATCATTTAAATCAAGCAGCTACTACCCCACAAACAACACTACGAGCGCATGATGATGTTGAATTACAGCAGCTCAACAACCAAACGGCGATGTTTTCATTACATGGCACTACCCACACTACGCAACTTGGTGTTAAGGGTATCTATAATGTTCTTAATGCGGTCGGTGCTGTGGCGCTCACCCAAGTAATTATGGGCAAAAACCTTAACACGACTGCAATGCTACAGTCACTCCGCGCCGTAACCCCAGCCTTCGGTCGTGGCGAAACAGTTACTATCAACGGCCAGCCTTGCGATATTGTTTTAGTAAAAAATCCTGCCGGCTTTCGCCTAAGCCTCCAGTCTTTCTTGCCAGAAGGCTATGCCACCATGATCGCAATAAACGACGATTATGCTGATGGCCGTGACATGAGTTGGCTATGGGACGTCAACTTTGAAAGTTTACGTACCGCTGGTGTTGCTGAAGTGTGTGGTGTGCGCGCTTATGACATGGCGCTCAGGTTACAGTACGATGAAATACCGACAGCACATGTTATGCCATCCATCCCATCTGCACTCCGACATTTTGTTACCACAAACCAAGGTACCCCGCTCCGAATCTATTGTAGCTACACAGCCATGCTAGCCATTCGACGTGAACTCGCCCATTACACCAAGCTAAAGGCGGTACGATGAAACAGATTACAATTGTACAACTGTACCCAAATGACATGAATATTTATGGTGACTGGGGTAATACGCTAACATTACTCCAACGCACCAAATGGCATGGCTACCAACCTCTACTTATTAACTATAATGTAGGCGATGAGTTCCCGACACACCCTGATATTATTGTTGGCGGCGGCGGCCAAGACAGCGGGCAAGCAAAAATTAGTAAGGACCTATTAGCACTTGGGCCAACACTCAAAAACCTTGCCGACAATGGCACCCCAATGCTAATGATCTGCGGACTATACCAGCAATTTGGCCACTTTTTCAAAACTAAAGACGGCCATACACTACCTGGTATTGGTGTACTCGATATTGAAACCCGTGCAGGCAACGAGCGACTAATTGGCAATATCATCACCGAAAGTCCAGATTTTGGCACCATCATTGGCTACGAAAACCATAGTGGACTCACGACGCTTGGGTCAAACGCCGCTCCCCTTGGTACAATTATTAAGGGCGCTGGCAATAACGGACAAGATAGTACCGAAGGCGCACGGTATAAACAGGTAATCGGCAGTTACTTACACGGATCACTCCTACCAAAAAATCCAAAAATTGCTGACTATTTAATTTCTCAAGCCTGTGAACGAGCCTTTGGATCATTCGCGCCAACTCACACCATTGACGACCAGTTCGCACACCACGCTCGCGCCGTACATAGTAAACGTCCACGCTAAGCCTGCTGCTGACTATTATTTTGCTATACTAAAGAACATGCCTCAAAAACTTCCTAAAAAAATATCCGGCAGACTACTCTCGCTTGACTACCTTCGTGGCTATTTTGTGGTAGTGATTATTGTTGACCACTTATGGCGGTACCCCAGTGCGTGGGCGTTTATTAGTGGCGAAGCGAAGCTTTGGGTAACTGCAGCTGAAGGTTTTGTCATTATTAGTGGATTTTTAATCGGTTATATTCGCGGCTTTAAAGGGCTTAGGCTGCCATTCATAACTGTGGCCTGGAAGTTGCTAAAACGCGCTATTCTGCTGTATGTATGGATGGTCATGGTAAGCTTAGCGTACATTTGGATAGAATGGACCGACCGTGTACCTGGCATGCCACACACACCAATGCTAGATGAAACAGCCCGTAGCTGGCAAGAAATGTTTATAAATGTTGCCACAACCGCAAAGCCACATGTATGGATTCACTTTTTGTATCTTTACACCGCGTTTTTACTGTTATCGATTATTGTAGTCGCCTTACTGCGCAGCCGTCAGGTATGGCTGGTCGCTGTACTCAGCCTTGCACTATATTTAGCAGGTATTGCCTACGAAATTGAATGGATGAAGTGGCAAGTAATTTTCTTTATACCGAGTATTGTTGGCTTTTACTTTGAAGCAGTTCGTACCCGCTGGCACCATACGCCAAGCCATGTAAAGCGACGAATACGGGAGATTCTTTTCATAACAACCATTAGCACTATTGTGACGTCAGCACTGGCGGCAAATGCGCCAACTCTTTTTTCGACCCCGCAGCTGGCGCTATTTGAAGGCTTGTTTTCAATCGACGGATTTTTGCCACCGCGTGTTACACTTGCCTTTATTTGGTTTCTTACCTTTGGCCTACTATTTGAACGTATCACACCCTGGCTGCAGCGCTACACCTATGGAGTACTCGAATATCTTGGCACCCACTCGCTTTCGGCTTACATTGCCCACGGATTGGTTATTTGCTTGCTGAATGTTCTGCTGCCATTCACTAATCCGGCATTTTCACAAACTACGTACTATTCTATATTGGGATTGCTTGCGATACTTGGCACATACGCCATGATTCGCCTGCCACTGCTACGCCGAGTTATTCCGAAGTAGAGGCACGTAATTTAATTTGTACAGCACGGATTGTCGACTGATCATCGCGTAAGCCCACTACCTGTGACTGCTTCACAACTTCCCATTTACCCACTTTTGGCAGTACGGGGCTACCTTGTCGCCAATCACCAACATACCATATAGTACCACCGTGTTGACGGGCAAAATCTACCGCACCATACACTTTACGATACGGATTGTAGCGCAACATGTCGTACGACCCCCAAGTCAGGTTGTCGGTTGCTTCAAAATATACTGGGTGTGCGGGCGTATCATAGTAATGCATTTCGTAAAATCGCCACGAAGACGAACTTAAAATTGGCATACCGTCTGGCGAATGGTTTTGCATGTACTGCATGGTTTGACGAATTGGCAGAGGGTCGTTAGAGTTTTTGTTTATATTGCCTACATCGTACACATGCATAACACCAAGTGTCATTGCAGTGATAACCAAAAATCCCGTGATTGTACCAAGCGCGCGCACTTTTAGTTTTACGTTATAGGCAATTGCGATAGCTAGCATAGTTACCGCAAATGGCACCGACGGCACTAAATAGCGTTCTACAAACGACGGACGTAGTGGCGGCAACGACAATACTATGAGTATAGTAAACGGCACAATGGCCATAATCATCATGAGCCAATATACTTGCCGCTGCTTACCACTCAACTGTTTTGTGCAGCGTGCAATCAATATTATCGCTAAAACAACAATTACCACGACGAGTAGTGAGTACCACGAAGCCGTTTCGCCTACTTCCCGGTACAGAAATATATTAGAAACGTAGTTACTTGGCGTAGCCAGCGTAATCGGACGAATCCAAAACCCACCACCTTGCATATTGGCAACCTGCTTAATCATATATGGTAACCAGGGTGCAAATACACCAATGGCAACCACATGAGCCAGCAGCCAATCTTTACTAAAGAACGCCTTTACACTGCGCTTGGCAGTTTTTTGGCGTGTCACTACGAATCGCCACACCCAGTGAGCAAGCCAGGCGAGTGCGGCATAGTAGTGCGTCCACATGCCGAGGCTCACTAGTATGCCGTATAGCAACCATTTTTTGCGACTAGGCTGGTAGGTGGCATCAACCATTACATATGTCGCAGCGGCCACAAACGCTGCTGTTAAGCCATACATACGTGCCTCTTCGCTATAGCGCAACATGAATGGCGTGAGTACCATCAGTAAAAGCGACCAGGCAGCAACTTGCCTGCTAAAAAAACGACGCACCAACAGGTATATAAACACCATCGCAACCATAATCGCCACCATACTCAGTGAACGCAGGGCATATTCAGAATTACCAAAGAGTGTCTGCCAGCACTTAAGCAACCAATAATACAGGGGCGGATGAACGTCAGCGGCGGTGAACTTTGCTATGTCGGCCATATTGTACCGAATCAAATAAATACCGAATGCTTCGTCAAACCACACCGACCAACGCGCCATGTTCCCCAATGACAAAAGCGCAAAGACAGTGAGTCCTGCTCCAATAATCATCCAGTCGCGTTTATGTATACCCTGCTCTTTGCGTCGTAGAAATTGTAGCACCTGCATATATGATTATATTCTAGTCGTTCTAGGCTTGTTATACAACATACCTATGGAAATACCGGACAATATGCGCTATACTGAGCAACGTTCACCTTATACGTAACGGGGTGTGGCGCAGTTGATAGCGCGCTCGGTTTGGGACCGAGAGGTCGAAGGTTTAAGTCCTTTCACCCCGACCACATAGTATATACTCATTGTCCACCATAAACACTTATGGTGGAATTTTGTTATATACCAACATATACCATATACTCCTCTACCCAACATTTTGGTATCATAATACTTATGGCACATTCACCAAAGCGACTTATTATAATCAATAGTGTTGGTGCGCTGGTATATATGTCACTGCTCTTGCAGGCTGTGTGGGCGGTTATTATCATTGGCTATCCGCTCATTATCAGCACTGATCGTTCGTGGTTTTTCCCAAGCGCACCTAGTACGTCACCGCCACCTACACCAATATCCCCTGAATTTTCGCCAGTCATTGGTGCTATTACTGCGGTTATTGCAGTTGCGTTTATTCTTCTTACTATAATTGTATTTATTCGACTACCTAAAGCGATTGGACAGCAAGGCGCCAAGGCCACTCGTGTTGCATCACAAAGCTTAGTCCCGATGGTGACGCAGCATAAAAAGATTCCGAAAAAACGATTTATTACCCTTGATTATCGTCTAACGGTTGCCATAAAAATTGCGGTTTCAGTGGTATGTTTTTTGGTGCTGTTCGCTGCACCGCCAATTGCAAGCCTCGCCCACTCACTGATACTTGTCGCTGGGTTATTTTTACTACTTTGTACACTATGCCTAGTAGGCCTGCAAGCGGCACTAGTAGCACTCTTTAACGTTGAACGTAAAAAAGTCTGGTAAGTAGGACGTTATTGCGCTGTTTTTTTGTAAACTTTTGTATATAATGAAGCTACTGGTTATAACATGAAAACAAATAAATCATTGGTTGTCTTAACAGTTCTCTGTACCGCAGTAATGGTTGGTCTTGTGGTGCGCTATTATCATACACTTCTTGATACGCCCGCAGCGACACCTATAACAACTGCGCCAATTAGTAAGAGTCAGGGCATTGGTGGCGTGGCAAGCGAAGCACCCCAAACCACCAATAGCCCTAACGAGGTCCAGGCTGCTCAGAACACCCTGCCAACTTCACCACGTACTGCACCTGCTACGCCTAGTAGTGTTGATATGCGCGCTTCACCACGTCAAGAAGAAATTACTAAAAAAGTTACCGAGGAATTTCCCTACAAAGCATTACAAACTCCGAATGATCCCTACTACACCAACCCAACATACCCAGCATGGGCGCTGACACGTACACAAGCAGAAGCCGCCTGGAGCCAAACAACAGGTAGCGCAACACCTGTAGTGATAGCAGTCATCGACACTGGGTTTGCATTGCAACACGAAGATCTCAGCACCCAGTGGTATACAAATACGGCTGAGACTGGTAGCACCAAGGTAGGTGATAGGTGTTGGACGGGTACCGCTATCAATAAACAGTCAAATAATTGCGATGACGACAATAACGGATATATTGATGATTAGCGTGGTTGGAACTTTTACGGCAAATACCAGCCCACTGCTAACCCATGCGCAGCAAATGGAGAAGGTGCCTATGTGGCCAATAATCTCCCTCAGGCGGGTGCGTCTGGTGATGACATTTTTTACCAAGAACTCCAAGCCTGTCATGGCATTACCGCGGGTGATCCATTCGTAGCTGTGTCGCACGGCACCAGCACTGCAGGGCTAGCAGGCGCCGCTACTAACAACGGCAAAGGCATTGCATCATACAACTGGAATGTTAAAGTAATGCCCCTGCAAGCCCTTGGCGATGACGGCAGTGGCTGGACGAGTCAGATTGTGGCAGCCATCTACTATGCAGTCGATAATGGCGCTCACATTATAAATCTAAGCTTAGGTGGCGACACAAAAGATACATCTTTAGAGGCGGCAGTCAACTATGCATATAGTCACGGCGTTACCATCATTGCTGCGGCAGGCAACTGCGGCACGGGCGGCGAAAGTGGCTGCAACCCCGCTAGCCCTGGTGCCATGAGCTATCCGGCCCTCTACGATCACGTAATTGCAGTTGGCGCGACCGATGCCACCGATACGCGCGCTTCTTTTAGTAGTTTTGGACCCGGTCTTGATATACTTGCGCCTGGTGCGGGCGGCATTGTTGCGCCACTTATTTACCGTGGTCAAACGCCAGCCGATCCTAACAGTTTTAATTACAGTAGTGCTTACTCAGCGAGTCTCTATGGCACATCTTTTGCGGCACCAATGGTGAGTAGTCTGGCATCACTCGTTAAGGCTACTCGCCCCGCAGCGACTCCAGATGAAATCACTGCGATACTTGATGGCACAGCTGCCAAACCCGCATCAATGACATCTACCTATTACACACCTGCCTATGGCCATGGACTCATTGATGCTGGCAGTGTTATCACTGTCGCTCGCAGCTTTAACTCCACCGCGCCTACCACGCCGCAATTACTACAAACTGGCGATAACCGCTCTGAACATACATTTTCTAGCACTGCCACCCTGAGTAGTGGCTGCAAAGTGCCTGCTAATACGTATTGCACTGTGCGCGTCACCGATACTCACGGGCATGATCGGTATCTTCCATTTGCACTTGCTAGTACAGCTGGCTCGACTGGCTGGCAATGGCCTGGTAGCACTCTACAGTCTGGAGAATGGTTCGTGCGAGCAGTTCAGGGTGATAAATCATCAAGCACGTACCACTTATTTTCAAAATAAAAAAATAAGCTTTTGCTTTTTTTAGCGCCAATACGGTATACTAGAACAGTTATTGAGGTGAGTAATGTTAAACATAAAGAAGTCACGAATAATAGTATCAAAAAAACAGGTTGTGGGCCTATTCGCCGTCATCATGCTAATGGGAGGGCTATATTTACTCACGCTTGTGAGTGCGCCAACCATCGCTCCACTAGTTATGATGAAGCCTATTGAAGTTTCGTCGCTACCCGTACCGCAAAAAACTGAAAACCGTATTGTTATACCAAAAATTGGGGTAAATATTCCGTATGGTACCGGCAAAGTTGCTCTTGACCAAGGAGCAGAATGGCGCTACCCTGAACGCGGTAACCCCGAAAAAGGTGGTAATTTTGTTGTTGCGGCGCACCGGTTTACTCTCGCACCTACCCCAACCGAAACTGTACGCAAATCGCCGTTTTATCACATTGATAAACTAGTCGTTGGCGACAAAATCGTCGTAGATTACGACGGCATACGCTACGGTTACGAAATTCAAAAAATCTTTGATGTTAAGCCTACGCAAGTTGAAATCGAAGCCGCCACAGATGAAGCAAAACTCACACTCTACACGTGTGAACTGGACGGTGCTGAATCAGGGCGTGTGGTGGTCGTCGCAAAACCACTGGGCAAAGTCGCCCTTACGGCAACTGAATAAACCTTAGTGTATTTCGCCAGCACCAAAAATTTGCTCAGTATACCCTGATTTCCCCTGCGCCCACGCTTCAACAGACTGTGCATAGTGACGATCTTTGGCTAAAATTGCCGATCGCTTTACTACAGCGACCTCTGTTATTTCACGACTCGTCTTGACAATGTTTTTTACAATTTCTGGTGAAACAACAGTTTCGAACACAAACTGATAGGTCTGTGCCACACTACTTACTCGACTCACGACTAGCGTGAAGCTGAGCTTGCTCGCCTGCAAGCTGACGCCGACCTCTTCGCTCACTTCTCGAACCGCTGCTTCAAGTGGTGTCTCGCCTTTATCTATCACACCACCAGGGAATGACCAGTAATTTTTGTAATGCGCCTTCACAACTACTACCTCATCGTTAGCAGTATATATTGCCACAGCGCTACTCGACATGCGGCGATCAGTCCGACCAATCCACCCCCTCATAAACGCTTTTTTATGGGCTTTTATGGCACTATTTTGCAAATTCAATGGCACGTGTCTCACGAATCACATTTACTTTAATAGTACCAGGGTACTGCATCGTACTTTCAATTTTATTTGCAATGTCACGGGCTAGTTTAATGGCACTTAAATCATCGATTGATTCTGGTCGAACCATCACACGCACTTCGCGACCAGCGCTAATAGCGTAGGCTTTGTCGATGCCCTTAAAGCTTGTAGCAATGTTTTCAAGGTCACGCATCCGCTCTGAAAAGTTTTCAGCACTAATGTTGCGAGCGCCTGGCCGAGCTGCGCTCACTGCGTCAACAACTCGAATTACCATAGCTTCTGGAGTAGTTGCTTCGATATCATCATGATGTGCTGCAATTGCGTGGCAAATTTCTGGACTCATGCCAGCTTTTTGTGCTAACTCGGCGCCAATGTGATGATGCTTACCTTCAACCTTATGAGTGACAGCCTTGCCCATGTCGTGTAGAAGAGCAGCAATCTTAACTGTACGAACATTCGCACCAACTTCTTCAGCAATCAGCCCAGCCATATGTGCCATTTCAGTGCTATGCAACAGCACATTTTGACCATAACTGGTACGAAACTTCAGCTCACCAACTAGTTTTAGTAGTTCTTTTGGAATGCCAGTCACGCCAACTTCACGAGCAGCGTCTTCACCGGCTAGCACAACTTCTTTTTCAATTTGCTTTTCGGCTTTAGCCACTACTTCTTCAATACGGCCTGGGTGAATACGGCCGTCTTTCATAAGCAGCTCAACGGCAATACGCGCAACTTGGCGACGAATCGGATCAAAGCTACTGAGTACAATCATGCCTGGGGTATCATCAACCAAAATATCAACGCCAGTTGCTCGCTGCAATGCCTGAATATTACGGCCCTCCTTACCAATTATCCGACCCTTCATTTCTTCGTCGGTTAGTTTAATTGCCGTCACTGTACGCTCAGCTGTTACATCGCTCGCCATGCGTTCCATAGCACCCAAAATCACCACCTGAGCCTTTTCTTCAGCATCATCCATGGCATCTTTTTGTAGTTTTGCGACTAACCCAATAAGGTCATTTTTGATATCACGTTCGGTCATTTGCAGCAATTTTTCGGCTGCCTCTTTCTTTTTTAAGCCAGCAATTTTTTCAAGCTTTTCTTGCTGCTTAGCACGAACTTCGCGAATTTCATTCTTGAGTGACTCAACCTCATCTTCAGCAGCCCTTAATTTTTCACTTCGTTTATCAAGCTCATCAAGTTTACGGTCGAGTGATGTCTCACGATCCGCTAAACGATTTTCGGTTTTTTGCATTTCGCGACGACGCTCTTGTTCAAGGCGTAGCGCATCGTCTTTTGCTTTTAAGACTATTTCGCTCGCTTTTCGTTCGGCACGAGCAATTTCTTTTTCAGCCGTATGTTTACTACTGCTCACACGCTGTTTGTCGTAAACGAATTTTCCGCCTACTCCAACAACGAGGCCGACGACAGCGGCAATAATTTCAATCATAGTGGTGTCCTTTCTTATGGGCCCATGCGCACAAAGCTGCGGCGCAGTTGAACCATCGGTACAGTAACGATAAACCAGGGGCCCAAGATTATTATGCGTTTAATTAGTCAGTGTTGCTAGGCTATGCTAGTACTTCTATTGTAGCGCCTTTTAGTTGCTTCCCGCAAGTTCATTTTCGTGGCTTAGTAGTTGCCGCATCAGCTCCATATTCAGGTAGCACGATTTTATCGTCTTCACCTTGATTAAGACGCTGCAAGCACACTGATTGCCAGTTTTCGCCAGTCGCACCAACAATGGGTACAGAAAGCGCTGTAGCTAACGTATTCAAAACACTCAACCCAATACGTAGGCCGGTAAAGCTCCCAGGCCCCTGGTACACACCTATCGCTGTAATGTCAGACAGCGTAGCATCATGTTCGTTGAGGCGGTCGCGCAGATACGTGTGCATGTCTCGCGCCAGACTACGGCCGGCTTGCCACGCATAGTCACGGCGACTACCGGGCTGCAAGACGCTTAAGCGCACTTCAGCCGTAGAACTATCCCATAAGATAATCATTCTAACCCCTTAAATAATCGCCTCACAACTTCACCTTGACCCTGAAGCGTGATTGTCCTAGTGGTTTCGGTGGGGCTTGTTATTTGCAAAGTAAGCGCCGTTTTTGGTACTACGCCCCGCACGATACCTGCCCACTCAAGTACTGTTACGGTATGAGGACTAGTGACTGAATCGTGTAATTCGGCCACCATAATACCTGCGTCAGTTAGTCGATAAAAATCATAATGTGCCAGCACTAATCCACTGGGTGCATCGTACACGCGACTTATGGTGAATGTTGGGCTTTGTATATCATCTGAAATACCCATACCGTAAGCAATGCCTTTAGTGAGCGTCGTTTTACCGGCACCAATGTCGCCTATTAGTTCAATTACTTCACCGCCCGTCAGTAGCGCGCCAATCTGCACCCCAAACGCCTGCATTTCCGCAGCTGATTTGACCATACGTTCCATATACGTCGTAGTATAGCATATTTAGGGTAGCGTGCCGTGCCTAAATCAGCTACAATAGACACAAGCGGTATGCGTATTTCAGATGATACACTCATTAAACTGCTCGTAAGGGGTGGCGTCGCCAAGACGGAACAACTAAGCGCTCTTCAGGAAGAAGGCGCTCGTTTAGATCGTACCTTGCAAGATATCGTCATCGAAAAGCAGATTATTGAAGAACCGGCGCTAAAAAAACTATTCGCTGAGTATGCCGACATTCCTTATATCGAAATTGATCCTCGTGATATTCCCCAGGACATTCTAAACAAAATCCCTGAGCGCATTGCTCGTCAATATAACGCGGTTATTTTTAAGGTTGACCCTGATGGCCTAGTACATCTTGCTATGGATGACCCTGATGACATTCAGGCAGTGAGTTTTATCGAAAAAGAAGTTGGTGAAAATACTAAAATCTACATTGCCCCGCACGAAAATATTCTGCAATGTCTCGAAAATTATCGAGGTGACGTAAATGCTGAACTAAACGAAGTGATCGACATTCAGCGTGAAGATGATGGTGCTAATCAGCAAGTTTCAGAAGCTGAAGTTGCCGAAGATTCACCGATTGCGCAAACGGTAAACTTGTTGCTCGAATATGCCATTCGATCGCAAGCTTCCGACATTCATATTGAACCACGCGAAGGTTTTGTGCAGATCCGCTATCGTATCGATGGCGTTTTAAAAGAAGTGAACCAGCTACCACGCAACGTACTTGGCGCCTTAGTGAGCCGAATTAAGATTCTATCTAACCTAAAGATTGACGAGCGGCGCGTTCCGCAAGACGGTCGCTTTAAAATTAAGGTTGCCGGTAAACAATATGCGCTCCGCGTCAGTACACTACCGGTATCGGACGGCGAAAAAGTGGTGATGCGTATTCTTGACGAATCAAACCAAGCTGTCACGCTCAGCGACCTTGGCTACTGGGGCAGGTCACTTTCTGTTATTACCGAAGCGATTGCCGAACCCAACGGCATGGTACTCATTACTGGCCCAACTGGTAGTGGTAAGTCAACTTCGCTCTTTAGTATTCTTACGATGCTCAATCGGCCTAACGTCAACATTTCAACTATTGAAGATCCGGTTGAATACAAAATACCTGGTGTTAATCAAACACAAACTAATGTTAAGGCGGGTATGACCTTTGCTAACGGCCTACGCGCCCTACTGCGCCAAGACCCTAACATCATCATGGTCGGTGAGGTGCGCGACAGTGAAACTGCCAACCTTGGTGTACAAGCGGCCCTAACTGGACACTTAGTGTTTACCACACTCCACACCAATAATGCCGCCACCTGTTTGCCACGCTTGCTTGACATGGGTATTGAGCCGTTTTTGATTGCCAGCACAGTTAAGGCTGTCGTGGGTCAACGACTTGTACGCAGGCTATGTATGGTCTGCCGCCAGTCTCACCCCGCTACCCAGCCTGACGTCGATGAAATAGTAAAACTACTCAATCTGCGCGCTGGCGAACCATTTAATCGTATTTACCAAATGGAGCGCGTGGCAGCCGAACAAAAAGTCGGTGGCGACACGCCTATGTCATGTACCGAACAAACAGTGACAACAATCTGGAAGGCCAATCCTGAAGGTTGCGATGAGTGCAGCCACACTGGATATAAAGGGCGAATTGGTATCTACGAAGTGTTGGGCGTTACTCACCCAATCCAACAGCTCATTACAAGCAATGCCACAAGTAACCAGATTCAAGAACAAGCCATAGCAGAAGGCATGACAACCATGCAAACTGACGGAGTCATAAAATCACTGCGTGGCAACACCACGCTTGAAGAAGTATTACGAGTGACAAGGGAATAACAATGCCGACCTATCTGTATAGTGCAACCAATAGCCAAGGCAAAGTAGTGAGCGGTGCGTTCGACGCGGCTGATCGTACTGCAGCCATTGCGGTGCTTTCTAAGCAGAATCTCAATCCGATTAGCCTTAAGGAAGGTACTTCCAAAAAAACCTCATTTACCTTCATGGACTTTTTCGGTGCAAATCGCGTTAAGAGTGACGATCTTGTCATGTTTACTCGTCAGCTGAGCGCCATGGTGAGCGCTGGTGTACCAATTTTAAGGGCGCTCAATTCACAACAACAACACACTGATAGTAAAGCACTTAAAACTGTCGTACAAGGCATTGTTAAAAATGTTGAAGGCGGCATGACGCTCGCCGATGCCTTAATGAAATATCCTAATACATTTAGTGATGTGTACGTAAATATGGTGCGTGCTGGTGAAGCTGCTGGTATTCTTGACGAGATCTTAAAGCGCCTGGCTGTGCAACAAGAAAAAAATGCCAGCATGCGTAAAAAAATTAAGAGTGCCATGACATACCCTTCGGTACTGATTGTTATCACGATTGCGGCATTCTTTGGCTTAATGATTTTTGTTATTCCTAAAATTGGCGATATTTTGACGGGCCTTGGTGGCTCTGAAGCGAAGCTACCACCGCTTACGTTAGCAATGTTGGCAATAAGTGACTTTTTAATTAAATATGGGTTGTTCTTATTGCCCGTTGCGATTGCTGGCATCATTTTACTCGTCCGGTTCCTAAAAACACCCCGCGGTAAGTCTATCGTTCACAAAGCAGCCTTACGCATTCCTGCTATTAAACCAATCATCACAAAAGTAGCCGTTGCTCGTTTTGCTCGCACCTTTTCGGCACTGATGGGTGCAGGTGTAGCTGTACTTGAAGCACTGAACGTGACTGCCCATGCCGTAGGCAATATTGTATACGAAAAAGCCCTGATTGACGCTGCTGTTCAGGTAAAGAATGGTAAAACGCTGTCGTCTGTGATTGAAGATAACCCGCTGTTTCCACCAATCGTCGCACAAATGCTGGCAGTTGGTGAAGAAACAGGTCAAACCGACGTAGTACTGGTTAAAGTAGCTGATTTTTACGAAGAAGAAGTTGATGTGGCGATTGAAGGGGTGAGTGCGATTATTGAACCAATCATGATTTTGATTATGGGGTCGATGGTGGGGCTGATTGCCGCTAGCGTCATGGGGCCAATTGCCGGGTTAGCCCAAAATATTAAGGGATAATACCTGCCAACTTTTCATTATGCTCATGCTATACTATAGGTAGATAATTATCATTAGTGGGCATATATGACAAAACTGTTTTACAAGGACAAACCTCTGATCGGGCTTGATATCAGTCAAACTGGTGTTAAGGTCATGTCGATCGACCCAAAAAAATGGTTAGTACTCGGCTACGGCTCACTTGATCTCGACCCCACTAAAGTTCAGGCTTCACTTGAAAATGTTGAAGATCGCTACTTAACTGACAGTATCGCCTCTGTACTGGGTGACCACATTATTGGCACACTTAATTCTGATCACGTCGTGATTGGCATTCCTACAAGCCGTACCTTTTCGCGCACTTTTACCTTACCGGTATCACAAGAAGGTCATATCAGTAGCGCTGTCGAAGTTGAGGTCGACCAATATATCCCCATACCACTTAGCTCACTGTACGTCGACTACGAAATTATCGAGCGCAGCAAGGAAACTCTCACGATCGTTATGTCTGCTGTCCCAGCGTCGCTGGTCGATGCCTGCACCAATGCTGTACGTAGCGCAGGACTAACCCCCATCATGGCTGAACCTGGTATTAACGCCGTAGCGCGTGTAATTGAAGCAACTGAAGAAGGCCACCTTGCCACACTGATCGTTGATATTGGCCCTGCCAGCACTGACATTGCAGTGCTTGACGGCGGGGCAATTAGGGTGACTGGTGGTGTAGGTATTGGCGGTAACACTTTCACACTCGATATAGCAAAAAAACTCGACGTGGCGCTAGAAAACGCACATCAACTTAAGGTACTCAATGGCTTGAATGCTGGCCCTAAGCAAGCTAAACTACTGTCGGCCCTAAACCCTAGTCTGCAACGCATCAGCACAGAAGTGCGTAAGGTTATTCGTTACTACAATGAGCGCATTACAGATGATCGAAAAATTGAACAAGTACTAGTGGTGGGCGGTGGTGCCAATGTGCCTGGTATTGGCGAATATTTTACCAATGAACTCATTATGCCGGCACGTGTAGCTAGCCCGTGGCAAAAGCTAGACTTCGGCCATTTACAAGAACCGAATAAGCAGTTCCGTCCGCGTTATATCACGGTTGCAGGCCTGGCCAGTATTGCTAAAGAGGCTATTTGGAAATGATAAACTTACTTTCACCAAACGAACGCAAGCAGCTCATGGCAGCACGCACGAACACCTTGCTTCGTCGATACGTCATACTGATGTCGCTTGTAATCGTACTGTTGATAATCGAAATGGGTGGTATCTATTTTATGCTTAGTGCCGAAAACACCCGTAGTAAAAATGTTATCGCAGAAAATGAAGCTAAAACGGCCGACCGTGCCATCATTCGCACACAAGCCAATGAATTTCGCTCAAACCTGGCGACTGCAAAATATATTCTCGATCGACAAGTCAACTATACGTCGCTGATTGTTGGCATTGCGAATGCACTGCCAGCTTCTGCTGCACTCGACACGCTCACCCTTAATCCCGACACGTTTGGCACACCTACAGTTATGAATATTCGTACTGAATCATTTGACTCGGCACTGGTAATTAAAGATAGCTTGCAAAAATCACCGATTTTTTCTGACGTTAACATTCAGTCAATCAGCGAAAGCACTGCGGGCCCCAACGGATACCGTTACCTTGCAGTTTATAACGTTACGTTTTCAAAAGGAGCCTTAAAGCCATGAAGACATCTGGCATGACAGCGACACGTCTCCGCGCAATCCTTGCAAGTTGTTTGGTTGCGCTATTCTCAGCGGGCATTGGTGTATTTATTGTTGGATACCAGATCATTACCGACTACTCAGTAGCAACCCGCAATGTAGCTGCCGAAGCCGACGCGAGCAATTCGAGCTTAAAAAACCTTACGGACCTCAATAAAGAACTCACTAAAAACGCCGATGTTGCCCATAAGGCATCGATGATCGTGTCGGAAAGCAAAAGCTACACGTACCAAAACCAGATTACCCGCGATATTAACGATTACGCCACAAGTGCAGGTATTACAGTCACGCGCGTAGCATTTGACGACGTTAAAACTACCGCAACAGCCGCATCAAACGCAGCCACTCCATCGACCA
Organism: Saccharimonas sp. (SeqCode); assembly: GCA_049293315.1. Lineage (GTDB taxonomy): Bacteria > Patescibacteriota > Saccharimonadia > Saccharimonadales > Saccharimonadaceae > Saccharimonas. The sequence continues at coordinate 51,486 of JBATSN010000046.1, read as the reverse complement.
CAGGCACTGCTGCGGCACCAACGGCCCCGAGTGGCGTTAAGTCAATTGGCGCAACGATCACTCTTAAGAATCCTGTTGATTACATGAGTATGCTTAAGTTCATCAATCTCATGGAACAAGGACTGTTCAAAATGCGCATATCGCAAGTGAGTCTTTCAAAATCAAACGATAGCACCTCACCGAATGGGGTCACGAGCGACGTATTAACAGTAGAGGCATATATACGATAATGAAGTCTGATCTTAATCTAAAGCAGTTAGTACAAGCGCTATCGCATTTTTTGCACCGTTACCATATGGTGCTATTCGCAACTGTTGTCATAGGTGGCTTATCGCTTGCCACATTTTTAATTAACCAGTCAATCAATGCCGCCACAACAACCGTCACTCCGCCTCCAACTGAAACCTTCGACAGTGCTACCATTAAGCGTATTAAAGAACTCAGCCCGTCGGCTGGTGAAACTAAACCGCTGGAACTACCGGCCGGGCGAACAAATCCGTTTGTGGGGGCTTAAAACTATATGATCCTGCTTGGTTCGACACTTATCAACGCACCAGTTATGGGGCTTAATACCGGGTCTGAACTTGCCCGCATTCACCAGCCAATTATCGACCCAGCCAACCTATGTATTCTGGCATACGAGCTAAAAGGTGATCTACTGCCAAAATCTACTACCTTGCTCCGAATTGCCGATGTACGCGAACTGAGCGATATGGGCTTTATTGTTGACTCAAGTGATGAGTTCATTGAACCGAGTGACGTCATAAAGCTTGAAGCAGTTTATAAGCTTCAATTCAAACTGCTTGGTATGCGCGTTACCGACCAACAACGCCGTCGGCTCGGTAAAGTAATCGACTATACACTTGAAACTACCACCTTCAGCATTCAACAGCTAACGGTTCGGCGCCCACTATTAAAAAGCCTTAACGACACCGAATTACTCATTCATCGCTCACAAATTGTTGAAATTAACGACAACAGTATCGTCGTGCATTCAGCGGCTATCGCACCAGAACCAGAACTTCATGAAGTGCCAGGCAGCTATATCAATCCGTTTCGTAATACAAAATCCGCCACTGAAGCATCGACTATCGATCAACGCTAACCTACATGCTAGTTATTTTCAAACGTTTCGAGTGCCATTCGAATGTCGTCGTAATTAAACCCTTGCCTTGCTAAATATTGTGTAAACTTTTGATCGTCAGGATACCTATTACGCTTTTTTGCAATAATTGTTTGTAGTTCTTGCTCATCAGTGCGTGGCGAATCCTGCACTACCTGCTCAATTATTTCACTCGTTACCCCTTTTGTACGTAGCTCAACAGTCAGTTTGCGAAGGGAAGCGCCTTTGGTGCGATTCCGGTTCTCAACCCACCAACGTGCAAACTTTTCGTCATCAACATAGCATTTATGTTGTAGTTTTTGCAATACCCGCTCTGCAAGGGCAGGGGAGTAGCCAGGAATTTCGATTGTTTTGTATTCTACCTCACCTCTTACCTCTTGCCTCTTGCCTCTTCGTGTTGTCAAGGTTTTTCGATACAGGTAATCTTTCACTTCCCGCACGCTTCGTGGGCGCATCAGACTATACTCCAGCGCCCTTGCGTAAAGCTTGCCAAACTGGCTCTCTGTCTCCAGCTCAGCCAGTTCCTCCTCCCCCAGTTCCCTGCCGACTTTCACTCCGAGATCAGTGATCTGCGAGATATCCAAACTAAACCGATACTTCCCATCGATACTCACATTTACCCGATCAGGATTGCGTACTTGCGCCGAAATACTAGTTATTTTCATACTTTTCGTAACGCACGCTTATAGACGTCCGGCAAATTCTCGAGCGCAAGCGCATCCTCGAAAGTAAATAACTTGAACTGCGACCTACCTGCCTCACCTACATGTTCAAAATCTCCCACAACGGTATGCACCTCGGTGACAAACGTCACGATTTCAACATGAGTAGCTTTGCCAAAATCTTTTTTCCATACATATACATCGACAAGCTTTGGTGATGAAATTTCCCTACCGAGTTCTTCGCGAATTTCGCGAACAATTGTTTCTTCTGGCTGCTCATCATCGTCAAGCTTGCCACCAGGCAACTCCCAATCGCATCGCTCATTCATACGCAACCAAATTTTACCATCTTCGAACACAATCCCTTTCACGGAAATTGTCACTGCAAGATTCCCCCACTCATCGCGGAGCGTTACCTGATCTTGGCCTGGCTGCTCACCGCTACTCATGCATATAATCCACACGGCTCATGATTATATTGAATAACTCCGGAAACTCCTTGCCACCAATATGCTCCTCTGTGAAATGACCTTTGTCGACATATTCATGGTATTCGGCGCCAATTGATTGATAGATATGTCGAGGTTCGTCGATAGCAATCCAGGGGTCATCGCTTGATGCTATCACCACGACAAAATCTTGATTGTTTTTGATCGCGCGCCAATTCCACTCGTCATCGTAGTAGCCCGACACTTTCTCTGACTCTTCGCCCAAGTCCGTATAGCATGCGCCGATGAGAATACTACCTTTTATCTTGTTTTGCTCAGCGTATCGCATTGCAGCGACAGCCCCCGAACTGTGGCCGATGACAATCGTCTGCTCGTCGATAGCGAGTTCGCGCTTCATGTACGGCAGCCACACGGCTGCTTTTGCTTCAGTATTATCAGGCATTGTCGGCACGATGACTTCATGCCCTAGCCGCTCCAGCTCATGCTTCAACCAAGGCTGCCAGTGGTCATCTGCTGTCCCGCCACCATTGCCATGTATGATTACAAATCGCGTCATGCTACTCCAGCTCAGCTGCTACTTTGTCGCGGACTTTTTGCTCGATTTCGGCGAGGACGTCTGGGTTTTCCTTGAGGTACTTCTTGGTTTGCTCACGACCTTGGCCAATCTTGGCGTCGTTGTAGTCGAACCATGCGCCGGCTTTGCCGACGATGCCGTGCTGCACGGCAAGGTCCAGCACATCGCCCGTCTTGCTGATGCCTTCGTTGTACATGATGTCAAATTCGGCGACGCGGAATGGCGGTGCAATCTTGTTTTTGACGATCTTGACTTTGGTACGGTTACCAATAATTTCTTCACCTTCTTTGATCTGCCCAGTGCGGCGAATGTCCGCGCGGACCGACGCATAAAACTTGAGGGCATTGCCACCCGTTGTCGTCTCTGGGTTGCCAAACATCACGCCGATCTTCATACGAATCTGGTTAATAAACACCACTGTCGCGTGACTCTTGTTAATAATGCCTGTGAGTTTACGAAGTGCCTGGCTCATTAATCGCGCCTGCAAGCCCATGTGGCTATCACCCATATCGCCATCAATTTCGGCCTGTGGAACAAGGGCAGCCACCGAGTCGACTACAATCAAATCAACAGCGTTGCTGCGCACTAATGTTTCAACAATTTCAAGCGCTTGCTCGCCATTATCTGGCTGGCTCACAAGAAGATTTTCTGTGTCGACTCCTAAGCGTTTAGCGTAAGCAGGGTCAAGCGCATGTTCCGCGTCGATGAACGCGGCCGTACCGCCCTGTCGCTGCATTTCGGCAATTGCATGCAATGTAAGAGTTGTTTTACCTGAACTTTCTGGTCCATAAATTTCAATAATTCGCCCCTTAGGGTAGCCGCCACCAAGTGCAATGTCTAAACTAAGACTACCGCTCGAAAGCAGTTCTACATCAACTTTTTTTGTTTCACCAAGCTTCATAATTGAACCATCACCAAATTGTTTGGTAATCTGATCCATTGCTAGCCCGAGCGCTTTGAGTTTACCTTCGTCGGCAGTCGGTTTTGCAGCCAATGTCTTGCTTTCGGTCTTTTTTGCCATGTTAACTCCTTTTATTACTTGTACTATTATATCGCACCATAGCTACAGTTTGCTATAATAACAACTAGAATGAAACGTAATGGATTTACTGTACTCGAACTTGTCGTAGTGATCGTTGCCCTATCGGTCGGCGCTTGGTTGTTTTTTACTGAAAAAGCTACTGTCATGGCAGTACAACGCGACACCAGCCGTAAAACAGCCATTAATGCAATGTACTACAATCTTGAAGAAGTGTTCTACGAAAAAAATAACTACTACCCATCTGCAGTCGATAGTAAAACATTACGTGCCATGGACCCTAGCCTGTTCACCGACCCGAATGGCGTAAAACTAGGCGACGATGGGAGCGACTATCGTTATGACGGCACAAGTTGTGATACCGACGGCAAATGCAAAGCCTACACTCTACGTAGCACCATGGAGCGCGAGGGTGATTACGTAAAAACTAATCGCAATAAATAATGCTTGCTACCTAACCCTCGACGGGGCGGCCATTTTTGAAGGCTTCAACAGCATTGTTTAGAATAGCAATCTGCTCACGAGGGTTTGCGGCGTAATCAAATCGATAGGTTGTTTCTTCACCTTCTGTACTCAAGCGAATTGAGCCGTAATTGAGAATCGTCTGTAGCGGCCCACGCTGGCTAAAGCTTGCATCTTCGATATTCATCAAACTCACTGTTTGTTCTTTTTTCGAAAAAATACTCACTTGAATTTCTTGAATCACACTTTCGTTTGTTAAGAAAAAGCGGTTATTCGTATACACCCATACCGCTAGGTAGCCACCGATCATGAATAAAATCGACAGTAATATTGAAACGAGCATTACCAAACCAAATGATGCGGTGGGCAAGCTTAGTAGCTCTGCAAAATACCCATAATTCATAATCAAAATAAACATTAAAGACAACGAAAATGCTGTTGCCAGTAGTGGTGCTGCCATGCCAATTGGGTGCCTGCGAACCGCGCTAATAATGTACTCGTGGTCACTCAGGTTGAGCCATGGGTAAATCTTTTTAGATTCTTCATGGCGTTTTTTTGTTTCTTCAGACACCTCGACCGGTACCGGTTCGGTAGATCGTGCTACATGAACCACTTGAGTGGGACCCATAACTGGCACCTGGTTCGTTGGTGCAGCGTACAGCGGCTTACCTTCGGCATCGTAAGCAACAGGCTTCTGAACAAACGGTTGTGCTTCACTCGCCTGTAGTTCACCTAGTTGTGCATTCTCGTCCATAATCTCCTCACGATGTTGCCACTTTTCTTTCATGTGTGCCATAGCCTTAGTATACTAAACAACCTGCAAAAACCACTAACTAGTTGGCTTGCCGAGGTGCTTATATGCTTTATGCGTTACCTTGCGCCCTCGCGGTGTCCGTTCGATAAATCCAATCTGCAATAAGTATGGTTCGTAAAAATCCTCAATTGTGGTTGTTTCATCGCCAGTTAGGGCAGCAATCGTCGTTAGACCAACGGGGTTCATACCATAGTTTTCAATCATTCTCGTTAGCAACTGCCTATCAGCAGGGTCAAGTCCTTGTTCGTCAATTTCAAGCATAGCAAGTGCTTTTATGGTAGTTGATTGATCAATAATCCCGTTACCGTTCACGTCCGCATAATCACGCACACGCTTTAATAACCGGTTAGCAATACGCGGTGTAAGGCGCGCTCGCGTTGATAATAACGTGGCAGACTGTTCGTCAATCCTGCTTTGTAATATACCGGCCGAACGCTCAATAATTTTTGCGACTTCTTCTGGAGTATAAAACTCTAGGCGGTGAATATGACCAAAACGGTCGCGTAGTGGGGCAGCAAGCGCACCGGTGCGAGTTGTCGCGCCAATCACTGTAAACTTTGGCAAATCAAGCCTAACGCTTCGTGCGGCAGGCCCTTTACCTATCACGATATCAAGTTTGAAATCTTCCATAGCAGCGTACAACACTTCTTCGACCGTTCGGCTTAGCCGGTGAATTTCATCAATGAATAATATGTCGCCATCGGCAAGGTTAGTTAAAATACTCGCTAAGTCACCTGCTCGTTCAATTGCCGGGCCAGCTGTAATACGAATGTTTTTGCCCATTTCATTAGCAATTACTGTTGCCATGGTTGTTTTGCCCAAGCCGGGTGGACCGTATAGTAGTACGTGGTCGATTGGCTCGCCACGCTTTTTAGATGCATCAATACTTAATTTTAAATTCTTCTTTAAGCGTTCTTGGCCAACATATTCTGCAAAACTTTGTGGACGCAAACTGACTTCAATTATCTGCTCATCACTACTATCGTCATGCATGCTCGTATCAACAATACGTTCAATCGCCATTATGTATTCCATCCTCCGAACCGAGTCATATTAGCCCTTCAACGCCTCGCGCACACGCTCACTTGTACTTAGTGTACTATCTACACCACTAAGTGCTTTTACTGCGTCGTTTAGTGTATACCCTAGGGCCATAAGTGCTTCTTGTGCTTCATCAGTGGTGTTAAGTTCAGTTTGAACACCAGCATTGTGTACTTTGTACACTATCGGTAAGCCAACCTTATCACTTAAATCGAGTGCAATGCGCTCGGCGGTTTTCTTGCCAACTCCAACTGCTTTTGCAAGGTACACTGCATCGCCATTAGCAATGGCATTACGAACATGCTCAGCAACACCCAGGCTTAGCACGGCCAGTGCTGCTTTAGGGCCTACACCTTGCACCGTGATCAACAGTTCAAACAATTTTTTAGCGGCGAGGCTACTAAAGCCAAATAATTCTTGTGACTGTTCACGAATGTGATGGTACGTATAAAACTTAACTGATTCGTTTAGTGCCACTGATTCATAATCACCAGCCGCTACACTTACTTCATATCCAACGCCCGCGACATCGACAATAACACTACCAGCGAATTTTTCAACAATAGTTCCAGCAACATGCGCAATCATACTCCTATTATGGCATAGTTACCTTGCTTTGCAGAATTACGATATACTATGAGTATGAGTTTTGAAATACGTGCAGGTGAACAGGTGGGAGAATTAATTGACTATATGAACGAAACTATTCGTTCGGACCGTGATACCACCCCGGGCAATCTTGCGAAAGTAGCCCAACTGCTTAATCTACTCACGTTTCCCGCAGAACATGCTGGACTAGCGAGAGGATGGCCGACTGTGCTTAATTTCCATACTGGTACAAGTAGTGTAGAGACGTTTTGTTTAGAAAATCTGTATTACGGGCATATTGATACAGTTCCTGGTAGTGCTTCACCACACACAAGCATTGGCCTACGGTTTCAACGTGACCTTTTAACGTACCGAAACCTACAACGAATGCCACACTATGGCCACCTAGCCTATGTCGGTGTACGCGAACTTGTAACTGCAATGCACGAACACGACGCCTACCTATCACCGACCAATGACGATGCTCTGGCTGCCTGGGCTGATAAAAACGCTCGAGTGATTGCACCACGCCAAATGCCAGAAGCGCTCCGTGAAAATACAATGGCTTTTGCCCACTAGGCGGGCGTGCAATTTCGACTATTTGTTTGCTGATAGTTTGTAGTGTATTTTGTTTTATCGTACGTATCAGCATCTACCTGTTCAATTTTTAAGCTTGCAAGATTACAGGCTGATACTGTAGAAGTAGTTGGTTGCTTATGACAATTTGTCACATCTTTTGAGTATTTCTTTTCATCGTACGCCGCTTGATCAATAGTCACTACAGTACCTGATGTAAGATCGCATGCTTGTAGCTGCGGAGGCTTACAATTACCGGCATCCTTACTGTGCTTTGTAGCATCGAATGTTTTTTCGTCGATTGATATTACTTTGCCTGCTGCGGTTTCGCAGACATCAATCATTGTTGGCTCAGCTTCGCAGCTATTCGTAGGCAATGCACCAGCTAAAAAGAATTCGTTATAGGTACCCTTGCCAGCAGACTTCGCTAAACCGCCGCTTGCACTACAGACAGCACGCTCAACAATATTACTTGGCATAGTAAACGCTTGATTTTGGCTTCCTTTTAATAGCTGCTGTAGGGTATTTCGCCACACTGGTCCAGCCATTCCGGACCCACCATTCTGCATCGCCTGATTGTCATTGTTACCAACCCATACACCAACTGCGTAATGAGGCGTGTAGCCAATCGTCCAAGCATCACGCGAGTTGTCGGTGGTACCAGTTTTAACTGCTGCAGTGTAACCGCTGACAGTCAATGATGAACCAAAAATACCTGCTCGTGCCTGATTGTCAGAAAGAATGCTAGAGATTAAATATGCGCCTTCTTTCGAAATCGCTCGCTTACCTGTGGCGCTGTTCATCATAATTTTTTTACCAAACTTGTCTTCGACCGAATGAATGACGGCAGTCTGATATTGCTCACCCTGGTTTGCAAAGGCTGCATAGGCATTGGTCATCGTAAGTAGCGGTACTTCTTCGGAACCTAAGGCAAGCGTTAAATCATGGCTACGATTCGAGTTAAGTTCAATGCCTAGCTTTTTTGCACCAGCCACAGATTTATCAATACTATATTGTTGCATAACTTTTACACTCGGAATATTGAGCGACCAGCTGAGGGCTTTTCGCACCGTGACATCACCGTACCACTGCCGGCTAGCATTCATCGGTATATAGCCACCAAAGTCAGTTTTTTCGTCCTTAATAACTGTGGCCGGCGTAATGACACCATCGGCAAGTGCTTGCGCATAATAAATAGGTTTAAAACTACTACCAGGCTGGCGAGCGGTCGTCGCCATATTAACTTTCCCCCACTGACTGTTGTTATAGTCTGCGCTGCCCACCAAGGCGCGTACCTCACCAGTTTTTGGGTCTACCACTACAGCAGCAATATTACTTCCACCGTTCTTGTTTACAAAACCTATTTGATTTTTAACGCTTTCGTTCACTATATTCTGTGCCGAAGTATCAAGCGTAGTCGTAACCTGAAACCCAGAACGCATCACTTGCTCATAACCATACGTTTTACTCAACTGGCTAATTACCATTTCGACAAAGTGTGGCGCAATAGAATCAGGACGATTTGCACTGGTAGCATACGACAACGCTTGTTCATACGCTGCGTCTTTTTGAGCATCAGTGATGTAGCCTGTCGCTACCATGCGGGTAAGCACTTTTTTTTGCCGTTCCTTCGCGTAGTCTGCATTGCCACTGATTGGTGAATATACACTGGGTGCTGGCAGAATACCGATTAACATCGAGCTTTCTGCGAGGTCGAGGTCTTTAGGCGCTTTGCCAAAATACACCCTTGCCGCTTCTTCAATACCAAAAGCATTTTCGCCATAATACACCGAGTTAAGATACATCGCTAAAATTTCATCTTTACTATAATTCTGCTCAATGGCAATTGACATAGCAAGTTCTTGGTATTTACGCAGCACATTTTTATCATCAGTGAGCAGCGTATTCTTTACTAATTGCTGTGTAATTGTGGAACCGCCGTAGGCCGGCTTACGTAACACAATGTTAGTCCAAAGCGACCGAACAATACTACCTAAATTAAAGCCACCATGTTTATAAAAATCTTTGTCTTCAGTTGCAATCAGCGCCTGCTGAAGCTGCTTGGGTAACTCACTGAGCGGAATCATCGTGCGATGCTCAGCCTTACCTAAACTATAAAATGCCTTACCTTTGCTATCGAGCAGCACAATTCCCGTGTTATTGCGGTTCATAAGGCGCTCTTGGTCTTTAATGTCATTGGCAAGCATGAGGTAGGTGACTATTGGTGTGATAATCAAAAAAAGGGTGAGAGGCAATAATAATACTGCAATTTTTTTGCGGCGACTAAGGCCCGTAAACCAGCGCACGATTGGTATACGGCTTTTTGAAGAAACCTTGCGCGTTGGCCGAGCCTTCTTGCGAACAAGATTACTATATGTGCTGAGCCTGTGTGGTTTTTGGGCTTTTTTCATGCTCCTTATATTATACCCTGCTTTGTTGATGCTGGAGTGTGAAGGCGCACATAATAGCAGCAGCCAATGCGTCAGCGCAGTCATCTGGCTTTGGCGCCGAACTTAAGCCCAGTTGAATGCGCACCATTTCTTGAATCTGTTTTTTGTCTGCCCGGCCATAACCTGTCATTGTTTGCTTAATCTGTAGTGGCGTATACTCTTCAATCTTCATACCTGCCTGCTGCCCAGTAAGCATAGCCACCCCACGAGCGTGCGATACACTCATGGCAGTCGTGACATTTTGTGCAAAAAATAATTTTTCTATAGCCATAACAGTTGGTGATGTTTCAGTAATTATTTCGGTTAGCCCGTTATAAATTTCTTCAAGACGTTCTGCAAGCGGTGTATGAGCAGGTGTACGAATCACCCCTGCAGTCACCAAGCGAGTTTTACCTTTGACCATATCGATAACACCAAATCCTAAGATACCGGTACCCGGATCAATACCAATAATCCTCATCTGTGCATGCCCATACTATTGCAACGCATGTATTTAGTATAGCTTAGTTGCGTTTTGGCATAAGTCTGCGTAGTAGTCGGGTGACTTCTTGTCGCCATTCCCATACGGCATACGCTGCACCCGCCACAACCACCGTGCCAACCGCCCACCATAATGCAGTCGACTGAGGCGACTGAGTTATTGGTTGTACCGGAAACGGTGCGAGTGGAATGCTCGCAAGCGGCACCTTACGGCAACGATTAGTGGCCGGATTACGCTCGTACCCTTCATCGCACGGCAGCAGTTCTGCCACTGCACTCGCAATACTGCGGCAGCGGTTAGTGCTTGGGTTGCGTTCTTGGCCCTCGCCACACGGTGCTAAACTAGCCGTGGCCACTACCACAATCATACGACAGCGATTAGTGGCAGGGTTCCTGGCTTGGCCTTCTGGGCAGGTAGCTAGTTCATTCACGGCATCTTCAATCGCTCGACACCTGTTAGTCTCGGGGTTACGATACTTACCAACAGGGCATTCTAAGACTGGTGCCGGCACCGGTACATCGCGCACTGGAAACACATTTGCACCAAACGGCGACGGGTTTGATGTCCAATCCCATGCACCATCAACATTTTGCGCATAACTATAGCCTTGCTTGGTAATGCCGGCACTTTCATAACGCGCCATCGTATGTTCATAGGTAGTTAAGCCCCAGATATCTTCAAGCCATACGTACCCGCCACTATTTGTTAGGCTCAACTTGTCACGGCTGTCATTCACGCTAATCGTACTATAACCATGGGGTGCAATAGTAGTGCCTTCTAAATGTATGGTATTGCTGGCTGTACGGTTTTGTGACGAACTATCACTCCTTAATACATACTGCGATGCATCTACAACGGTATCAGTCGGGTTATATAACTTAACATAGTCGCCACAAAGGATACTTTTATCATTTGGTGCACAGTCACTGCTATACGGGTAGATTTCAACAATTTTTAAGGCTGGTGCGCCAGGTGCCTCGTATAGCCCGTGATCATAGAGTTGCGCTTGGCCGCCTATTGCAAATGAAGTAAGAGCAGTTGAATACCCGCCGCTACTCAGTGACGTTCGCCGCCATAACTCACTGTAAACAGTACCTGTTGACTTTAGTACATATTCTTGCGTTGCAACACGAGATTTTAATGGCGCCACCGAAAGTGATACTAGTGCGCCATTGGGTTTGCGCCCTACCCATTCCTGCATAGCAAATGATGCGTTACTAATGCCACGACCAGCGTCGACAAGTGCATGTGCGCCTGGCTCTAGCATGCCTTTACTGCGCCGTTCGATCTTCATAACAGCTTGGTACGTTTCGTTGCCGGATCGAAACGTACCAACTATGCGCCAATCTTCCAATGCAAGCAATGTATCGCTGTCGTTATAAACTTCGACCAACTGTACATCACTGCCGTCACCAGTGCGCTGGTACGCGCTGATTTGCAATGCAGGTGGCGAAAGCCAATACGTTGTGGGCTCAGGCTGGGCGGTCACTAGTTCGGTCGCATACGCTACGCCAGGCAGCAACATGGTGCTTACTGTTACTACAAAACATACACAAAACACTGCGACGCTGCGCAGCAATAGTAATACTTTCCCCACTGGACTATTCCTTGCTTACACTAATTGTTACCCCTAGGTATACCCCGCCGGCAGCTACAATGCAAACACTACCATGTTAAAATGTTAATTTTACATCAAAGCCTATTGCTGCACTGTATAAACAATCGTTCTGTCGCTATATGTTTGTGATGACTGAGAAAAGTTCCCAGCACATGTAATAAGATTCATACCGGGTTTTGTGGTATCGGCCGAAACTAATAATTTTGCCATATTGACTTCATTGAGCGGTACTTTTTCAGTGGCAACCACCTTGTAATCAAACTGCTTTCCGTCCCCACGAATAATCGAGACTGTGTCGCCAGTTACTAATGTGTCTAGGTGAGTAAAAATTGCTCCACCGCCAACACCCTGCACATGACCATCAATCACCATAGCTCCCGGTTCATTTGGCCGTGAACTACCTGTGTACCAGCCTACGTCATAAGCAGTTTTTGGTACATCCATACGGCCTTCTTTGTCGGTACCAACTTGCATAACCCGCGCATGAACTTTAATTTTGTTAATCACGATTGTTTGCGGAAGCTGTGGCCCAACCTTATAGTTTTGTATGTAATTTGGGTCTTTGGGCTTTTCATTTGTCGGTAATGACGACTCACCAGGAGCAGCACTCGATAATTGCCTTACTTGCTGTTCGACTGTCTTGTTCACATGAACAGCTTGAGCGGTAAGCAAGCCACCAGCTATCAGTACAATTACTGCGAGTGCAGCTGGCAAGAGCCTGATTAGGCGCTGCTTTTTGCTGGTATTTATAGTAGACTTGGCTCCTGTGGGTACTTCACTAGGTGCAGATGCCTTGGCCGTTACGGCTGTCGGAGCGGAGTGGACAACCTGACTGTTCACAGAGCCTACCGAGACTGTTTCGGTTGTCTGCTTGCTCATGTGTACAGCCGAAAATTGCACATTCGCATTTGGTGCTACCACTATTTCTTCACGCACAGTTGTAACGCGAATAATATCCATAGTTTTAGGGGGAGTAGACAAAAATAACGCACTTCCTTGTGGAGTGCTACTGCGCCGCGCTACTACTAAGCTAGGCTGCCTATATGCTGCCCGAGCCCGATTAACGCCACCACGAAAATCACTGTCCATTCGTACTCTTATCGTACTGCCTATGCTTAGGATAGTCAATGAAATAACCCCTGTTGTAGGGGTTATTTACACTGTAAGTCAATTTTATTACTATCGTTTTGTAGCAAACCGTGCAAGGCCAAACAGTACGATTGCTGAACCTATTGTGGCACCTGCTACGAGCGCTGGGTTAGCTTTTACAAGTTCAAACCCTGTATTTGGTGCTTTCGGTACGTTTTGCACTGTTAGTGTTACATCGTTACCGTCGCCACCCTTATAGCTGATCTTGAACACAATACCATTTTGCTCAAACACAGCACCCTCGGCAAGGCCCTTAAATGTACCTGACACATCGTTGGCGCTTTGGTTATCAATAATCACAAACACCTGGTTTTGTTTTGGTGTGTAATCTTTAAAGCGAGAGGTTGTAAGAACGCTCGTATCGGTGTTAAGTGTCACCGAGGTGCCTGCGCCAGTTACTTTAATCTGATCGTAACCCGTGCAAGCGTCGGTACCACCAAGCTCAAATTGATATTCACCAGAAAGATATAGCGTACCAGCAGTTAAGCAGCCAGGACTGCCACCAGGCGCAATGATACCGCCAGCGCTAACACCAATAGCACTAGCTTTACCTGTACCTTTTAATATGCCATCTCTTAATACTTGAACACTGGCTCGTTCACCGTTCAAAATTGCTGTCTCATTACCAACAACCCTTACGTAATCGGCTGTCACACCATCTAGCAATGTTGTAATTACTGGATTGGTTTGCGTACCAGCACCTGTATTAGAATTATTGGCAGTTGGGTTAAAATTAAACACGCCAGTGCTATATGCTGTCTTTGTAACTGTCTTTCCAGCTCCATCCACTGTGCCAGTAAAGTTAACAGTTGTCAACTCATTTACGCTCACTAGCATGTTATTCATCAGCGTTAAAGGGCTACTCCATGCACGCGTTGTTGCTTGTGGTGTGCCTGTTGGGCTAACAAGTCCAGGAAAATAGATAGCTGGACTCTCAGTACCTGTGCCGCCACCAACATACATTGGCTTACTATAATCTTCTGCGAGTGTCATTGATGTACCATTTTGCAGTGTAATACTACTGTATGTTATACCTTGAACTGATGACCCCGGTACACCCGCACCAAAACCACCAGCTTGGCACGACGTAGCGGTCGTATTCGATCCTGGGCTAACAAAAGTAAAACTACCAGCAGAACTGCCCGCTGCTCCAGCAACATATCTGCTTGACTCGCTCGATGTTACCAATGTCGTGCCAGACAAGGTAAACACAGTGGAGCCGTTGTAAAAATTAAACAGATCATTAGAAAGTGTTAAATTATTACCGCTGATCGCACCCGCCTCTATAACTGGTAGGCTGTATATGCAAACGCTTGCTTTCTCTACAGAAGTAACGGCCCCTGGCGCAAAACTGAGCGTATCAACTGCATAACCTCCTAGTTTCGTGTTATCCCTTGTTTGAGCCACTGACACCAAACCACCCAGCTCAACATTTAGGTCATTCACCATGGTCACTTTAGTAGATTGCAACGTATCAAACCGAATAATATCACCTGCTAGTGGCGCACCTCCGCCACAGTTGCTCCAGTTAGCTACTGTACTAAACTTCGTGTCACTACCCGCGCCTGTCCAGGTACAGGTCTGTGTGGCAGCATAGGCTTTTGGACCAAACCCAATAGCCGCCACGCCAACTGTTGCTACTGCAAACAAGGCCGCTACATTGACTATTCGTATTTTTTTCATTTTTCACGTTCCTTTTTGTTTAACTCTGTTTATGCTTCTATTATTACCATAACTTACATGGCAATACTATTGTAGTAAAAACAACGTTATGTGCATAAACTACTCTGTATCAACTACTATATCAGCATTAGTATGCACTGCCACAACATCGTCAAGGTCGTCAATTGCATCCATGACTTTCATCACCTTACGGGCAACTTCGGTGTCATCAATCGCAACAAGAGTATTAGGCACATACTGTAACTCAGCATCAAGTACGGCAATCCCACTCGCCACCACCGCGTCGCGGACTTTTGCAAGTTCTTTGGCTTCGGTGTACACTACTAATTCGCCATCTTCTTCGGTAGCGTCTTCAGCGCCCGCGTCTAGCACACTGAGTAACGCATCTTCACCTGTAGTGGCCACACGAATCACACCCTTACGCGTAAACTGAAACATCACACTACCAGCGTCAGCCATGTTACCACCATTTTTAGTAAGCGCAGTGCGAATCTCAGGGTAGGTGCGATTTTTATTGTCGGTAGCGGCTTCAATAATAATACCAACACCGCCAGGCCCATACCCTTCGTAGGTGACTTCTTCCATAACGGCAGCATTTTTATCAGCCACACGGTCAATAGCACGCTGAATGTTCGTGAGTGGCATGTTGGCGGCTTTAGCTTTTTCGATAGCGAGTGCTAGTGCAGTATTTGTTTTAGGATCTACACCACCGCGCGCCGCAATAGCAATTTGATTACCAATTTTTGTAAACACAGCCCCGCGCTTTGCATCGTTCGCACCTTTATCACGCTTAATTTTACTCCATTTGCTATGTCCAGACATATATCACTCTCCAGGGGTAGATTAGTCACTTTATCACTCTTTATTGTACCAGATGTAAGCAAGCTATTCCACCACTGACGTACTGCGCAGCGAAAACTTAGTGACCCTATACATGTAGTAGCACGCCAGTGCCAGCAGTATATACCATACCCACACCCCCCAACTAGGTAGCGCCACCTGTAATTGCGCCCACTCAATTTCTGACGTCCAATGTATAACTGCAAGCATGGCATCGAGCATATACTGCGCGGGCAGTGCCACAATATACCCAAATCCACTGCTTACCACTGCCGCTAGCCCAGCTACAAAAGTCGCTAACATGACAAACGGTATAAAGGGCAAAATTAGCAGATTGCTCAACACCGCCACCACACTTGTCACTCCAAATGTAGCGAGTAAAATTGGCATAGTCACAATCTGGGCCGACAGCGTTTCGAGCAAAATCTGACCCACCATCGGTGGTTTTTGCTTACCAAAAAAGTAAGCAGTTAGCAGTGGAGCCAGTATCATCACGCCAGCAAATGCAGCAAAGCTTAGTTGCCAACCAAGGTTTCCCCATGCATAACTTGGGTTACTAAGCACTGTGACGCAAGCGACTAAGAGCAGTAAGGTAACAGGATGAAATCTACGGCCGTAATACCATGCCCAAATGCAGAGCGTCGCTACTAGCCCGGCTCGTGTCATACTTGGGCTTAACCCGGTAATCGCAATAAACGCACCCACCAGCCCCAAACTCACAACTGCAGCTAGGTACTTAGATACGCGTGCAAACAGGCGGCGCCCTAACCGCACTAATATCGTAAGATTATATCCGCTCGCCACAACGATATGGGTGAGGCCAGCAATTTTTAGTGCATCTTGTAGTTCGTCAGGCAAGCCGCGTTTTTGACCAAGCAAAAATCCAATGCCTAAGCTAGCCGCTGGCTCATGAATCACACTGCCCACTTTTGCAGCGAACCAATCACGCACA
Source organism: Saccharimonas sp. (SeqCode) (assembly GCA_049293315.1). Taxonomy (GTDB): domain Bacteria; phylum Patescibacteriota; class Saccharimonadia; order Saccharimonadales; family Saccharimonadaceae; genus Saccharimonas. The sequence continues at coordinate 34,985 of JBATSN010000046.1, read as the reverse complement.
CTAAGGGCTATGTCGCCCGGCTGCTCGCGCTGCTGGCTGACTAACTTAGCTTGTGGCAAACTTGCTGCAAAACTACCAAACCCAGGCAGCAGTTTGCCATCTATGTTCACCCTATCACTCCGTTGTATTTGGACGTTTTTCTGCGCTAGTGCCACCCATATTTCACCTGGGAGCCGTTTATCTTCAAGTGTTACCCCTTGTAATCGAAGTACCGTTTCACCTCGTTTGTTAGTTTCAGTATCGTCAGCTACCGTACCTGATAACAACACATGCTGGCCATACAGTGGGGCGTAGCGCTGCAACACCCATTGCTCAGTGCCACCGCGCCACAAGCCAATCATGCCCCCGGCTACAAAAGCAAGTAGCAACAATATACGCCTTGGTAGCGCAACAGCCATTGCGGCCAGCGCCAACCCAAGCCCCAGCCAAGCAATATGGCTAAATTGAGGTAAATACTGCGCCAGAGCAACACCCGTTACTATTCCCGCAGCACCTGCCGTTAATTGCCAGGTGGGATGAATTCGTTCTTTCAACCAATACTTCACCCCACCATAGTAGCACTTTGATTGACAAAAAGAGGCGTTAGGTGCTATATTTACAGGGTTAATGCTACGGGCCCATAGCTCAGCCGGTTAGAGTGAGAACTGCCAGTGGCAGTTCGGAAACGAACCTTCCGATGAAAGCTATGCTTTCAATCGCGAAGTTCGGGGGTCGCGGGACGTGACCCTGCCTTTTACTTAGCCTTAACGAGACATAGTAGCGCACTTTTTCAGTATAATACCCTATACGGGCCCATAGCTCAGCCGGTTAGAGCACCTGCCTTTTAAGCAGGGTGTCGTGAGTTCAAGTCTCACTGGGCCCTCCATGAAAAGCCCACCCTTTATGGGTGGTTTTTTCATGTAACATATACTCACCTTACTTCTTATGTTCGTCTTTTTGTGTTGGTTTTTTATAAAACGCTACATCAACCACGGCCGCAATAATAGCTGTGGTGATGATCGTTTTGTCATATGACAAAAAATGACTCATGTATTGCTTGCTGGGTTCGTCAAGCACTACTGCATTTGCAAACGCACCATACGTCAGCATCACCGCCAGCAATGCAAATACAAGGCTCGTAACAATCCTGTGTTGCCGATTTAAAAGCCGACGAACACTCGGCATCACCATCAATGCTGGTAGCAATGTTATGATAACCGCCACAACACTAGCAAGTGGCGGGCGCACTACTACAATACCCGCACTTGCGACTAAAGGAGTTAAGCTTTCAGTCCATAAATTAGCGAGCACCGCACCAGCTGTTAACGCCAAAGCCGGTACCCCCATCGCACGCCGACTAGTATAGGCCACTATAAAAAGTGCCAGCGCATACGCAATTAAAACGTATATGAATATCATAGCCTCAGTATACTACTTAGGCGCCGGCTTTGTCTTTTTTAAGCGACCGTGCTTGGCAGTTTGTTCAATATATTCAATGATTCTTTTGGCGACGTTAACGCCACAAACCTTTTCGATGCCAAATTGAGCGCTGGCATTTATTTCAATGACTAGAGGACCACGTGCCGATCTCATTACATCAACACCACCCGTATTCAGCTGCAAGGCTCGCATCGCGGCCAGCACAGCATTCTTCTCTTGTGCTGTCAGTGTAATTGGTTGGCCTACACCACCAAGACTAAGGTTTGACTTTAGCCCATTATTACTAGCAGACCTCTCCATTGCGGCGATAACTTCGCCACCGACAACATAGGCGCGCACATCAGTGCCTGACGACTCTTCAATAAACTCTTGTACGATATAATTATCGCGACAGATACCAAAAGCACCAGAAATCGCGATAGATGTTTCTTTATCTTTAGCAATTACCACACCTACACCACTAGTTCCGCTGGAGATTTTTAGTACACTCTTCTCGCTACTCATATCGTTAATCAACGTTTCCATATGCTGATAGGCAAGCGCCCTGTAGGTGTCAGGTGTATCAACACCATAGTTGGCTAATAGTTGTGCCGTCTGCCACTTATAGCAAGCCGCACGAAATCCATCTATAGGATTGATGACAGGTACACCCATCGCCTCAAATTGCCGTAATACATCCATTCCATATTCAAAGTTAGCTTGAATAATCCACGGCAATACTGCATCTATACCGGTAAGTTCTTTGTCGCGATAAAATATGTTTGCTCCCGATCGCGTAATGCTCATTGAGCAGTCGGGATAGTAAAGGCGCTGGAAGGTATGGCCTGCACGGAGTGCTTCTTCCTTTAAGCGGTCTAGTGAATACACTTCTAATTTGTCTTTAGCGCAAGTTATAGCGGCAATATTCATATAAAGTCCCATGTATCATTAATTCTAATTTTTTCAACAAACTGCTCAATATCTGCATCGACTAGCCTGTGCTGCAGCAGCCATAAGTATAGCAAATACGAAGCAGACATTTTCTTTTTACCGTGCGATACTTCAATGTGTGCACTTGGCAGTACTAGTTGATGAGTCAGAATCTTATCAAGACTATGCTGTTTATGGTCAAACCAATACGCTTCTGGAATACGCTGTAGCACTGGCTTGCCAGGGTAAATATCACATATAAAAATTGCATCATATACACTGCTGTCGTGGTTATCTAAGTAATCCATAATTTCAGTTTGTGGATTATTCGTAAGTACATAATCAACTTTCGCAAAGGCTATTTGCGCCAGAATAACCGACAACAGCCCGTCAGGATCATTAGCATGTGAGAACACTAGTACGTTCGAAAATTTACGCCGTATGTATTCACCAACCTTACCGTCCCTAAACGATTCATCAATCGTCGACAAAAACTGTGAATCATATGGTATAGCTTGGTCATCATTAATGACTTTTGTGTCCTTAACGCGCCGACCGCCAATATTATAGTAATTGCCATATATTGTTCGTATATGACTTGTCGAAAAATCTTCAGGCAGGCGTGTGATAAGCTGGCGCAATTTACTTTTTTCAAATTGCATTGGCACATGTAACTCATACGAACTAATGTTTTTGATTCCCCATTCTTCTAGAAGAATCTTGGCCTCAGTCATTGTTTTTACATAATAGCTATCTTCATCTACCCTAGAAAAAAGCTCAATGTAGTGATCAATGCTTTTTAGTCGTCGCAGCACTGGTACTGCTTTCGTAGGGTGCATAATAAAGAAATCATCACACATCAGAATAAAATGTTCGCTTAACTCTGGACTACTCAGTGCAGCCAGCCAATTAGCACGAATATTCTGATATTTGCTTTGGTGCTGTGAGACAGGTATATGTTTTACCCATTCAGGGGCCCAAGAAGGTTTATAGCCAGCAAAAAATACATTTTTGTGATTAAGATTCATGAGCGAGCGAAGACTATACCGAAGCTCTTGGTTGTCTTCCGACTCTTTTACAATGTACAGGACGTCAGGATGGTCACTATGCGCCTTCATGAAACGATTTATGCACCTATTTTATCTTTTTTATGGTTTCGAATCACAACATACTGCATATGGTTTAAAACGGCTTCAATCACATTCACACCTGTTGCCGTTTCTACGCCTTGTAAGTTTGGACAAGCATTGACTTCTGACACAAGCGGGCCGCGCGACGATTGAATAATGTCAACACCAGCAATTGTAGTTAAATTCATGCTTTTTGCAGCATTAATCGCTAATCTTTTTTCTTCAGAAGTTAGACGAACTTTCCGAGCCGTACCACCTTGATATAAGTTGGAACGGAACTCGCCTTCAATAGCAACTCGTTCAATCGCTGCAATAACCTTGCCACCTACAACGATCGCTCGAATATCTTTTCCTTCAGATTCTTCAATATATTCTTGAATTAGTATACTAACTGATTGGCTAAAAAAAGCTTCAATAGTTGATATTGCAGACTTGCGTGATTCAAGTAACATCACACCGTTCCCTGAGCTGCCCTTAATCGTCTTAATAATCAATGGAACACCGCCTACCATTTTTACTAATGCATTTGCATCAGCACCATGATTGGTAAACGCTGTGCGCGGAGTGTCTATGCCACGACGAGAAAATATCTGCGCTTGGCGAATTTTATCACGCGCTCTAGAAAGTGCTAACGACCCAACTGCTGTTGGAATATGCATAACTTCAAATTGACGAATAAGTGCTACACCAAAATCTGTTGATGTAATTGAAACAAGCGGCATAATCACATCAATACCTTTTAGTGATTTTCCCTTGTAATATATTTCTGGATTATTTTTACTAATGTTAGCATAGCATTCAAGATACCGAATAACCTGAATGTCGTGACCACGTTCACGAGCTTCTTGTATGAAACGCTTTTCGTTATATGTTTTAGTTGGAGGCACAAGTAACCCTATCTTCATAACGAAATCCTTTCATACTTGCCATGCTTAGTTTTGTGTAACTTATTGAATATTATACATCTATGCGGTACATTTGTCAAAATATTTTTATCGCTTTATTTTGCAGGTGGGTGTTTATTGCCACGAACGATAACCCACACAACTACACTAATAATAAGCATACCGACTACAATAGCCAGTAGTGACGTATATCCGCGCAACATATACAGGACTGCAAGCGTGACTCCAACACTGCCCCATAAAGCAGCTAAACGGTAGTTACGCAATAGGCCAGCCACTAGCATAGCAACGTGTTCGACTAAAAATACTACTTGGGCAAACCCACCATTACTAAGCGCGGAACTGAGTGTAGGTATAGTAATCAGCGTCATACCAGCAATTAAACGCCCCTTAGCATGATACGGCAGTGAAAGACGGCGGTAATAGAGTGCAAGTGCCAAGGCAACTATTGCCCATAAATGCGTCAACACGAGGCTATCAAGGTGCGGATATGCTAGCACTACTATGCGCTGGAATGCCAGCATACAAATCACCGCAGCTATGTCAATTGTGCCAATTTGTCGCAGTCGCCAGGCCCTATAGCCCCACGCTACTGTCATCGCAATGATAGCCATACTCCCCCAGAACACTACTGTGAGTTTAGATGAAATAACAGACGCGAACGCCCCAAACCCGATTACTGCAAGCACTGCTGACCAAAACATCACTTGCCGTACCCGTACGCTCCGCGCTAACCTGCTGGGTAACGCGTAGCCTATACCGTAAAACGCAATAAACCCAGTCCACGCAATACTGACTGCCCCCCACTCAACAGCAACATGTAGACTGTCCGTTATTAGCATCATAAGGATAATTAGTGCGGCATTTGCGCCATAAAGAACAGCAACCTTACGGCGACACCATGTATATACATACAGCGCTCCGGTTGCAGTAAGCCAGGCAAGAATTTGCCACAATACGTCATAACCAGAAATCATAAAACCGCCGAACAGCGCAATCATGCCAGTAGTGACGGCAGTAAGTAGACCAGAGTCGCGCATCGCTGTTATCAGTTGTTGACGATGCTGTTTACGTTTCAAATATTCACTCAGAGCGATAAATAGTGCGAGTGACACTATAGTAACAAACGCGGTGCCGCCCATCCATGAAAAGCGCAGCGCTACGGTGATCAGCGCGAGTAGCACGACTACTGCACCATTGCCACACACTAAAAGCGACAATGAACGACGCTGAACTGCCACATAATACAGTGCGATTACAAACGGCAACCATGTGAGCACTGCCAAAAGTTCCTGCTTTACAAGTGCCAACCCAATAACTGATAGTACTGCCGCTTGAACGAGAAGCGAGATGTGATGGACTGTAATAAACTGCCGACGTAGTGCGCTCACTGGGCGCCGCGCTATTAGCTGCGCCAGTGTCATACAAAGTAACAAGCTAGCCCACGAAAGCATTAGCATATTTTTTTCAGTCGACACATGGAGTGACCAGCCAATGTAAAGCACCGAACCCATACCTGATGCGTTAGCAAACCCAGCGGCCACAGGCGCCTTTTCAACAACCGCAACATAGTAAAGTACTGCAGCAGTTAGCACCCACCAAATGGCTACCCAACCAAGCCCTGCGCTTGCTGCCAATCCTGCCGCTACAAGTAACCATGTAATTACGGCAAGATATGTGAGTATCTGTTCGTACAGGCGCCGTGCTGCCCGCCGCTGCCATGAATAATGCAACAGCAATACTATTTTTATCATAACAATGAAGTACACGAGTAGCCACTCTGCGCGAATGGGTGGCACTAACGTAGACCAGCCAATTATAAACGGTAAGACCGTCGCAGCCCACGCTACGATGTACCCGAAAGAATAGCGACGAAGCCAGACCATCGCCACAAATGCAACGACTGCAATTACCACATATTCAACCGCCATCACTGTGGCATTATGCTGTGACTGAGGCAATACTACCAATGCAGTGCTGAGTAATGCGCCTATAAATCCAATCCATACCATTGCTTCATGCTGGTTAAACTTCACTGGCTTACGAGGCCGTAGGTGTATCAGGGATGCAAGTATCTGAACTCCACTTGCGCCAGCTAGAGCAATACTTATGCTCCCCAGTGTGCTGCCAGGTAGCGCCCACGCAAGGCATGCAATTGCGATAATACTCATGCTTCGGCCAATTATCCAGTAGGAATTTTTTAGATTATGACTAGCATTAACCAACGCCTGCACACAATAGTACACTGTTGCGGTCGTTAGTATAGCAGTGTATTCAATAGCCGAAAGCATCCTAAACGATACCAAAGAACTAAGAAGTGCTAGTGGTACGCTCAACGCATTCCCAACCTGAACCGGCTGTGCAAACTCCTTAGGCACTATACCTTTGCCAACATGTGAAATAACTGTCATGGCCGAGCCAAACACAATCATAACAACGTAATACCACACAAGCTGAGCATTTGCGACAGCCGGCAAACTACACGAAAGCACAAATAGTGAGATGAGCGAAATATATCCTAAGGTTTGGCTTTTCATACCTACGGTTGCATAGGCATACAATACGGTGCCAATCAATGACGTTACGAGCCAGCACAGTGCGGCATTATGCGTCACTAAGTAGTACATAACTACCCCTGCGATTGGAATTGATGCGAGCGCGGTACCAACGAATGCCAGGGCAGCAGGCTTTAAAATCGGTTGCTGCCTCGCTAACACTAACCCAAACACATAATACAAGCCAATCATAAGCCACACTAACACAAACTTTGCTACGCCACCTAGCCCAATTGTTTGAGCAAGTAACATCACGCCACCAACTAACAATAAGGTTGCCGAATACAGTGCAATGTTAATCGTTTGAGAGCGACTTGACCCACCCTCATGTGATTGCGGAACAGCGGGCTGAGTGTGTACAGGTGTCTTCGGCGGCGGTGCCGTTGCGTCAAGCATGGCCATATATGCATCAGGCTGTTGTGTTTCAGTTGCCATCTCGCCTTTTGACTCACTTACTGGAGCTTCAAGTGATGGTTGTGACGAAACTGTTTTTTGTTCAGCTGCTCGCACGCCATCCCAATAGCCCTGCCGGTACGACATGCTTGTGTAATCAATTTTGTTGCGCCAATTACTACTTTGTCTGGCGAGTAATGAAACTAGTACCACCACTGCAGTCAATAACAGCAACGACATATACTAGCGAGGCCCCTTCATATAGCTTAAGTATACCACTTTGGGTGTAAGAGTCTAAGAAAATATACCGCGAGACTTAGCACTGTTAAACTGCTCGAGTAGTTCACGCTGTTTTTTACTCAGTTTGGTTGGTGTGTCAACCACAATACTCACAATATGTGCGCCCCTGCTGTCGCGCCGTAAATGCGGTACACCATGGCCGCTTAACTTAAAGTCGGTACCGCTTTGCGTACCAGCTGGTATTTTCATAGTAATTGGCCCATCAACAGTAGCAACAGTAATTTCAGTACCAAGCGCAGCATCAATCATACTAATATGTTCTTCACTCAGCACAAGATCGCCTTCGCGCGTGAATTTTTTATGCGCTTTAACACGAATATGCACATATAAATCACCTTTTTCGCCACCAGCTATAGCTTCACCATGCTCACGTAACCGTATCGTCGCGCCGTCATCAATTCCAGCAGGAATCTTAACAGTAACACGGCGTGACTGGCGTTGGGTACCCGCACCACGACACTGGCTACAGATTTTTTCAGGAATCTTACCCCTTCCTTGACACGCTTCACAGGTTACCGCCTGCTGAATCTGACCAAACATCGTATTCATCAAGCGCACTGTTTGACCAGCACCTTTACATGTATCACACGTCTTAAGGCTAAAGCCAGGCTCTGCCATGCTACCCTTACAGTGCGTGCATTCATCATCAATCGTTAGCGACAAAGTTTCATCTTTGCCAAAAATTGCTTCTTCAAAACTTAATGTAATTTGCGTTTCAACGTCACGACCACGCCTTGGTCGGTTACCGCCTGAGGCTCCGCCAAAAAACTGGCTGAACATATCGCCAAACCCACCAGCACCACCAAAGTCAAAGTGAATATCTTGACCATTAAAGTTGAAACCTTCGTACGGATTGCCGCTCGCACCACCGCCAGCCGCTCCGCCAACCCCAGCATGACCAAACTGGTCGTAGCGCTGGCGTTTCTGCTGGTCTTTCAGCACTTCATAGGCTTCATTGACTTCTTTGAACTTTTCTTCGCTGCCGCCCTCTTTATCAGGATGATGCAATACTGCAGCCTTACGAAAAGCCTTTTTTATTTCATCAGCACTAGCTGTTTTCGCCACACCTAGCACTTCATAATAGTCGCGTTTTGCCATACCTATTAGTATACTCATTTAGCACTCTGTATGCAAGAGTGCTAAATAGTTTTTTGATATCCGCTAAAAATTCTTGCGAATGTGCTTAAAACTAAACTCCCAGGTTGCATCAGTCTTTTTGTGCGGGTTAAATATGTTGAGTGGGTCGTAAAGCGTTTTGATTTCTTTCATGTAGCCAAGCACCGAATGACTATACATTTCTTTTAGCCACGGTCCGCGAATCATACCGTCATTATGTTCACCACTCACACTCCCACCATACTTGATGACGAGGCTGTTGACTTCTTTCATAGCTGGCTTAAACTTGGCGCGTTCTTTGGGGTCCTCAATGTTCATGAGGGGAATCACGTGGAAGTTACCGTCGCCAAGATGCCCTGCAATTGTCGCAATTAACTTATATTTTTTGATGATTTTGCGCAGCTTTGGCAAAAACTCACTAAGATGAACAGGCGGTACCACAAAATCATCAATAAAGGGCGCCGTGTGCTTGTCTTTTACTTTACTACGTAATAAATTAAAGCTTTCGCGACGCATTAACCAAAACTTACGGCTTGATGCCTCACTGGGGTTTTCATCCATATAACTAAACGGGAAATGCGACAAATTATTTTTTGCGGCGCGTACTTTTTGCTTTACTTCATCTTCGCTGTCACCCGTAAATTCAATCAGCAAAATAAGCTTTGGCACACCACGCAAAATTGCCAGGCCATCTGGAATAAGTTGCAAACACATCATAATCCAGGTTACAAAACCTAGTCGCTTAATAAAGGCAAAGATAAACTTAAAGCTCAGCCACAAGGTATTATCGTCGAAACATTCAAATGTTGCGGGCTTCTGCTCAAGTACGGCCGGAATAACTTCGCCAAGGTTATCGATTGATGTCATATAACACACTAACGTACCTGCGTAGGCTGGTTTTTTAACGAGACCTATGGTCGCTTCAGTATTGATGCCAAGCGTCCCTTGCGCACCTACGAATAGTTTTGTTAGATCAAACACACCGGTTTGCTTATCCCAAACATCCCACAAATGATACCCTGTAGAATCTTTACTTACTTTTGGCGCGGCCTGCTTTATTTCGTCGTAATTTTGGTCAAGTAGTTCGAAAGTGCGCTTGTATAGTCGCCCCTCAAAATCAGGCTGGGCCATCTTTTTATTCAGCTCATCACGATTTAGTGGCTTTATAGTATATTCTTTACCGTCTGCCAATACCATTTTTAGTTGCTGCACATAGCGATCAGTTTTACCAAATTGTAACGATTTTTCACCGCCACTATTATTTGCAACGAGTCCGCCCATACCAGCGAGTTCACGACTAGCGGGGTAGCTAGGCAATATACTGCCATGTACTAACGTCGCTGCTTCAAAATCACGATACATTGTACCCGGCTGAACTGTGGCTCTTTTTGCCGACACATCACGAATTTCAGTCATATAGCGACTAGTGTCAAGAATAATCGAATCATTAATAGCGCCGCCCGACATATCTGTGCCACGTGATCGTGCGGTAATACTGAGGTTTAAAATGTCTTTTTTATGTTCGGCAACAAATGCAACAATTGCTTTTACATCGGCCGCATCACGCGGGAACACAACCGCTTGTGGGCGAAGCTCAAACAAACTTGCATCATGGCTATAAAATGCTAGTGTTTCATCAGTCTCATCAACATCACCTTTGATAATTTTTGAGAGTTCCGCCGATAAATCCATATAGTCTCATCGTACCCGTATATACCAAAAAGCACAAGTGTGTTACACTGCCTGATGGAAAGCATAAACTTACGTACAAAAGGAGGATTACGTATGAAAATATGGACCTTGCGGGAACACATACCTGCAGGGGGAGTTGTTTCGCCAAATGAGCGGTTGCCTTGGCCACAAACAATCGGTATCGGAATGCAGCACATCGTCGCCATGTTTGGGGCGACGTTTTTAGTACCGCTGCTCACTGGTTTTCCCCCAACAACAACAATTTTCTTTTCGGGCGTAGGAACGCTCGTTTTTTTACTACTGACAAAAAATAAAATTCCAAGTTACCTTGGGTCAAGTTTTGCGTTCATTAGCCCAATCATCGCCAGTATGGGTGGCGTGAGCGGCGGCAACCTTGGTGTAGCACTTGGTGGTGTTGTTACTACCGGTTTGCTACTCTTTTTGGTCGGACTGCTAATCAATCGCACAGGTCATGCCTGGATCAATGTGGTCATGCCGCCTGTTGTAACGGGCGCCATTGTGGCGTTGATAGGCCTCAACCTTGCACCAATTGCTGGTAAAAACTTTTTTACACAGCCAGCATACGCACTGATTACGGTTGTGAGCATTCTGCTCATCGCTGTCATGGTGAAAGGATTTTTAGGTAGGTTATCGATTTTTCTTGGGACGATAGTTGGCTGGGTAATCGCAGCTTTCACGGGTGGTATCGACCCTGCGGCCGCTAAAGCTTTGGCCGATGCGGCCTGGTTTGGCTTGCCACACATTACCACGCCAACCTTCACCTGGGGTGCGACACTACTTATGGCACCTGTGGTGTTAGTGCTGATGGCCGAGAACATGGGCCACATTAAAGCCGTGGCCGAAATGACCAGGCAAAACCTTGATACTTCGATTGGTAAAGGGTTTATGGGTGACGGTGCCGCTACGATGATTGCTGGGTTTTTTGGTGGCTCTCCAACCACAACCTATGCAGAAAATATTGGCGTTATGGCAGCGACCCGTGTGTATTCAACTGCGGCCTACGTTGTTGCTGCTGTCACCGCGATTGGCCTAGGGCTTTCACCAAAGTTTGGGGCGCTCATTCTCACAATGCCCCTAAGCGTGCTAGGCGGAGTCACGACTGTACTCTATGGACTAATCGCAGTCCTTGGCGCGCGCATTTGGGTCGAAAACCGTGTTGATTTTCACCTGCAAGAAAATTTAATGCCTGCGGCAATTGCACTGATTGTTGGTGCCGGAAACTACACATGGGTCATTAATAAAGAGTTTAGCTTTGAAGGAATCGCGCTGGGCAGCTTTGCCGTTATAGCCAGCTACCACATTATGCGTCTTGTGATAAAGCGACCAAAGCAAACACCCGCAAAGCTAACGCAAAACAGCAAAAAAACCAATTCGTACTAAAAAGCGTTAGCTCTGTAATCGATTATCGTAACCTCCTAGTATACCTTATGCTAGGCGGTTACCCGTATGGTGGCGTATAATAAACATATATGACATACCAAGGCACTAAACTCCCAAGCTTTACTCCACTCACTACAGTAAACGAACTACAATCTACTGACTTAACTGTTGGCGATGGCGAAATAGTACCGCAAGGCGCCACGATAACTGCCCACTACACAGGCGCACTATGCAAAAATGGCATTATTTTCCAAAGCAGCCACGACATGGGCCGACCAATCACCTTTAGCTTAAATGAAGTAATTAAAGGATGGGGCGAAGGGGTACCTGGCATGAAAGTCGGTGGCAGTAGGCGTCTCATCATACCAAGTGCCATGGCTTATGGTAGCGCCAGAGCAGCCAGCAACATTCCACCGAACAGCGACCTAGTATTTGATATTGAAATCGTCGACGTACGTTAGCCTAGCTCTTGCACTATTGGCTATGACTGTTCATAATACGTAAGTACTATGACAACTCAAGATCACCCTTCTCAACCACCCGCTCCACCTCAACAACCACAAGTACCCACTTACGCACAGCCTGCTGTGGCTACACAAATCAACGCACCTTCCGACACGCTTGGTATTATTAGTATTGTTCTTTGCGTGTTAGGCATGGCAATTCCTGGCATCATCTGCGGTATCATTGGCGAAAACAAAGCAAAACAAGCTGGTATTTCACCAACCCTTTCACGCATTGGCTGGATACTAAATCTGATCAGTATTATTTTTACTGTAATAGGTATATCAATCATAATTATAATAGCGCTGATCGGTAGCACGGGGTCGTAATGACACACAAAGAACCAGCACCGGTATCAACACCGACCACCACTCAACCACTACCACCAACGCTCGTACCAGCAGCACCTAATGGTAGTCAACCGTATACTGACACACTTGGTATTGTCAGTATTGTACTGTCAGTTATGTCACTCACAATACCCGGATTAATTTGCGGCTTAATCGGTGCTAGTAAGGCAAAACAAGCCGGAGCATCACCAATGGTGTCACGCATCGGCTGGATACTAAACCTAGTCGGGCTTGTGTTTACTGCAATTGCAATAATTATTTTCGTCATTTTCGCGCTGATTGGCGGAGGAGAAGACACAAATAGCGCTAGCACCCCATCAGCCAATAGTTTTTCAAATATGTTCTCAAAAAAGCCCGCCAATGTAGCCAGCAGTGATCGATCGGTCTCGGCTAAAGGTATTTCCTTGTCTATTCCGAATGAAGCCATTGATATAAGTGACGATTACCCGCAGGCAGTTATCGCGCAAGGCGACAATGCAAAGAAGCTGTATGTAGTTGTATATTCATATAGTATGGCCGATATCGCTACCGGCACAACGCTTGATGCGTTTGCGATGAAGGCCTACAAAACATTTCAGGATACCGAATCATTCACAAATCAAAGCAGGGTAGTGCTGCCAGCTGGCAAAATCACTAATCCTCAAAACCTCACCGTACTTGACTGTAAAATCGACGCTGCTCATGACTTACAGAATTATGTGTACTATGAACGATACATCAAAACTGCTCAAGGGTACTATATTATTAGCGCGTGGACAACTGGCGGCAAGCTAACCGAAAACGAAGCTGCTATAAAAAAACTCATCGCTTCATTCCGCGAAGTCTAGGTCCGTTCAGCTTATTACTTTGCACTCATTCGGTATACAATAAGAATATATGGAACATTTTTTTCGCTACATTGGTAATATTTTTGGCACACTGAGGGCTGAATATCGTCAGCTAGCAAACCGCTATTTTGGTACCGTTGAGCGCTTTGATGGTGATGCACGAGCAATTTGCCGCCAAATTGTTGCCAGACTCTGGGAAGGCGAGTTTTACCGTACCAGCCTGGGGCATTTCGACTTCTTTTGGATGCGTGACTTTGGCACAGCCTGCCACGGCCTGCTTAAAACCAATCCCGAACAAGTACATGCAACCTTATCTTGGGCAATGCGCCATTACCGACGAGCCGGCACTGTATCAACGTGTATCGATCAAGCCGGCAACTGCTTTGAAGCACCCAGTAAAAGTATTGACGCCCTACCGTGGTTGCTGCACTGTCTTGTAGTCAGTGACTATACCCTCCATAAAAGTGAGCGGCAATTTTTAGAACGTATGCTACGCCGCTATAAAAAGCGCTACCTTGAACCGCAAACTGGTATGCTACGTAGCCGTAAGTGGTCTGAAATGCGTGATGCAGTAATGTATGACCGTAGCGCTTACGCTGTCACAATGGTAGCTCGCCTAGCACGCTGCGCCAAACGCCTAGAACTTGATTTTCCCTACCAAACCGAACAATATCGCGAATTATTAGTGAGTCATTATTGGAACGGCCATTATTTTAATGCTGACTACGGAAACGATGCCTTTAGCGCTGAATGTGCTTTATTTCCACTATACATGGGGATCGTTGACGACCCAGTATTAGCCGGTAAAACACTTGACTACATTGCCAACCAAAAGCTCAACAAGCCATACCCCATGCTCTACACCAACCAACCAGACGCGTTTCATTATCACTGGTGGATGACGGCACCGTTCATGCCGCAATATGAAGGGCAAACTTTGTGGAGTTGGCATGGTGTATTCTATTTGCACTTGTTAAAGCGCTGCCGCAGGCCCGAATACGAACACCAATACCAAAGTTTTGCGCGCATGATTGAGCGTCATGGCACTTGGCCTGAAATGCTCAATGCTGATGGCTCATGGTACAACGCCCCGGTGTATAAAGGCGACCCTGGTATGATCTGGTGTGCGCTGTTTCTTGAACTTTCTTAGGTAATAAAATAGACCACCCTTTTTGGCACTTGAGTGGTCTATTTTTTATGGGAAGACGTCGATGCCTCCAGCGAAATGCTAGTCGTTGACTACTTCACCTTCAACTGGCTCGTCTTCGCCTGATGTCTTGCCCTTTTTCCCAGACTTTTCTTTTGCATCATCCGCAGCAGATTCTTTTGCGGCCGCTTCATACATCTTGGCGCCAATAGGCATAATGACATCATTTAATGTTTTTACGGCTGCCTCAAGCTCATCTTTATCGTCAGCGTCTTTCGCTTTTTCAGCTACCTTTACTGCTTCTTCAATAGCTTTTTTATCGTCATCGCTAATCTTGTCTTTGTATTCATCAGGCATTTTCTTAGCCTGATAGATGGCGTTTTCGAGCGTGTTCTTGGCGTCGACCGCTTCACGCTTTTTCTTGTCGTCTTCGGCATGCATCTCGGCTTCTTTTTGCGCTTTTTCGATGTCTTCCTTGCTCATGTTGCCCGATTCTTGAATGGTGATCGACTGCTCTTTGCCAGTACCCTTGTCTTTAGCGGTAACATTCAAAAGACCATTTGCATCAAGATTAAACGTCACTTCGATTTGCGGCACACCGCGAGGCGCGGGGGCAATACCATCAAGTACAAACTTGCCAAGACTCTTGTTGTCTGCAGCAAATTCACGCTCACCTTGTAGTACATGTATTTCTACTTGGGGCTGGTTGTCGCTAGCGGTACTAAAGGTTTCGCTCTTGCTGGTCGGGATGGTCGTGTTACGCTCGATGAGTTTTGTCGACACACCACCCATCGTTTCGATACCAAGACTGAGTGGAGTCACATCGAGCAGCAGTACATCTTTCACGTCACCTGACAGCACGCCGCCCTGAATCGCTGCACCTACTGCTACTACTTCGTCTGGGTTCACACCTTGCATCGGGTCTTTCCCAAACAACTTTTTAACTCGTTCAACGACAGCTGGCATGCGGGTCATACCACCAACCAATACGATTTCGTCGATGTCGCTCTTTTTGAGCTTAGCGTCTTTTAGGGCCTTTTCGACTGGGCCGTCCAGACCATCAAGCAGTTTACCTACCAAGTCTTCGAGTTTAGCACGAGTGAGCTTGAGTTCGAAGTGTTTCGGACCATCTGCATCGGCCGTGATAAATGGAATATTAACTTCGTATTCAGTGGTTGTCGATAGTTCCTTTTTAGCTTTTTCGGCTTCGTCTTTAAGACGCTGCATGGCGGCATTGTCTTTTTTCAGATCAATCCCATCAGTTTTCTTGAATTCGTCGATAAAGTAATTGACAATCGCGTTATCGAAATCTTCACCACCAAGGTGCGTATCGCCATTAGTACTCTTGACTTCAAAGACACCGTCACCAAGTTCGAGGATCGACACGTCAAAGGTGCCACCACCAAGGTCGAACACCACGATCTTCTCTTCCTTACCTTTGTCCAGACCATACGCCAGAGCCGCAGCAGTTGGCTCGTTGATAATACGCTTGACTTCGAGGCCGGCAATTTTACCGGCGTCTTTGGTAGCCTGACGCTGACTGTCATCGAAATACGCAGGCACGGTAATAACCGCTTCGGTGACTTTTTCGCCCAAAAAGGCTTCGGCGTCAGCTTTAATCTTACCAAGTATCATGGCACTCACTTCTTCTGGTGTATAGTCTTTGCCGCCCATCTTCACTGCCACTCCACTGGCATGCTTAACAATTTCAAACGGCAAAATGTCGATGTCTTTTTGGATTTCTTTGTCACTAAACTTCCGCCCGATCAGGCGCTTCACACCGTAAATTGTATTTTTTGCATTAGTGACACGCTGTCGCTGCGCGACTTGCCCTACCAGTCGCTCGCCTGCCTTGTTGACCGCCACTACACTCGGGGTAGTACGGTTACCTTCAGCATTAGCAATCACTTCTGGTTTACCAGCTACTAAATACGCAAATGCACTGTTAGTTGTACCTAGGTCAATTCCAATGATTTTACCCATATATCTATTCTCCTTTACTATTAGATGCTTATTCACGATTGGCACTCGCATAACACAACTGCCAATTTATACTCTTATAATACGCAATTAGCACTCTAGTGTCAAGAGTGCTAATCAACTTTTCTATTTTAATCGTTTACTGACGAGTTACCTTAACCATTGATTCTCGAATTGTCATACCTTTATAGCGATAACCCGTTTGCAATTCTTCTGCAATCACTTCATGATCGCCTGTCGCAGATTCATCAAATTGGATTGCTTGGTGCAAGCTCGGGTCAAATGAAGTACCTGGATGAGCGTCAATTTTTTCAACTTCAAGTTTTTTGAGTGCCGTGTGTAATTGTTTTGTAAGTCCCATCACACCTTGTACCCAAGGGTCACTGGCGAGTTGTTCCGGCACCTGTGCTGTAGCCCGTTCAATCGTATCTACCGCTGGCAACAGCGTAACAATAGCACGCGCCTCCCCTCGTTCTGCTGCTTGCAATCGCTCTTGTTCAGTCCGTTTACGGTAGTTTTCAAAATCTGCGCGTACCCGCTGTACATCAGCAGTGAGTTCAGCTATTACCTCGTCTTTTTTATCGCGTTTTTTTGCCATTATTCTAGCGCCTCCTCGAGCATAGCCCCGGCGTGACGCACTAATCGCATGGTGCGAGCGTAATTTTGCCTTGTTGGGCCAATAACCCCAATATAACTTTTATCACTGTATGGTGAACGAAACCGACTAATAATTAAGGTAGCACCACTACTCTTACCAATAGGGTTTTCACTGCCAATAAACACGTTTAGTGGCTCATTGGGTGCAGCTTCGCGCAGCCATGGCTCCAGATTATCAAGCAGACGTGCAACTTTTTGTACATGTGCGCCTTGTAAAAACTCTGGCTGGCTAAACAAATTACTAATGCCGTTCATGTAAAGTTCGCTGCCTATTGTGGCAATGCCAAGATTGCCTGTAAGTTCTACTAGGCTATCAACAGCACTGCGAATTGCTCGGTCTGCGGCATCAGCATGTGAGCTGACATGCGCATCAATCGCTCTCGCACTGCGATCCATACCGCTCGGCAGTTCACTCATTTGAGCATCTGTAATGCCATTTACATACACCCGGTACCCTTTATCGGTCGGGATACGACCCGCACTCGTATGCGGTGCAGCAATCAGCCCCATATCTTCAAGCCGTGCCATTTCACTACGAATCGTCGCACTACTCACACCAAAGAGTTTTGCAAGTGTGACGCTGCCGACTGGCACGGCAATTTCTGCATACTGTTCAATAATAGCTGCCAATATCGCTTTTTGTCGATCAGTCATGGTTCGATTATACCGCAAGCTTAGCACTCATGCAAGTCGAGTGCCAAGTGGTTACGGCTTGAAATCAGTAAGCATATTGCTTAGCTCATGATAGATAGACCGAGTACAGGCTTTAGCGGCAGCATTATGCGTGTCGTGCTGGTGGCCGCTTACATATTCATCAACTGTTGCCACTACCTCGTCAAGATCATCATTCACTACAAATACAAACTGGTCACTAGCAAGTACGGTACGCAAAATCACTGCTGCTGTTTGCAACCGATTATATAGCTCATCGTCTGACATATGTTCGCGCGCTTTTAAACGTCGCATCCACTCATCAAAACTTGGCGGCACAACAAACAAAAATACCGTGTCGGGTTTAGCGGCAGCAATCTGTACCGTGCCACCAAGATCAACTTCATTGATTGGGACCTTGCCGCTATCACGAGCTCGCACCAATTCACGAATACTCGTACCAGACACCTGCTGCCCATGAATCAGTTCCGCTTCTAAGTACATGCCTTGCTGAATATCAGCAAGCACATCTTCTTCACGACGAAAATGATACTGTACGCCGTCTTGTTCGAGCACACCGTTGCGAACTTTTGGGGGCCTGGTTGTGTCAGACAAAATAAAATGGTATCGTCCAGTTTGTACGAGTTTATTGATGATCGTATTACGGCCCCCGCCCGTTACGCTCAGTAAAATAACGAGGGGCATCTGAGAGAGCAGCGCTACTGCTTCTGGCGATGGCACGTAATTATGCAACGCTTCAATAAACGCCTGTTTGTGTTTCAGTTCAACTTCCATATACCAATTATACGCTACTCTCGTTTCAATATCACTGTAAATGCTTCTGATGGACAATGAAACGGTCAGAATGTGCTGTATTAATCACGCTTGAGCATGACCGTAAAAGCTTCACTCGGGATGTCGACTTTGCCAAATCGTTTCATGCGCTTCTTGCCTTTGGCTTGTTTGGCGAGGAGTTTTTTCTTGCGCGAGACGTCACCACCGTACAGATAGCCCGTGACGTCTTTGCGATAGGCACCAATCGTTTCGCGGGCGATGAACTTGCCGCCGATCGCTGCTTGCAAAGCAACCTCAAAGCTCTGACGCGGTACGACTTCTTTGAGCTTTTTGACCACGAGTCGGCCTAGGCCATCAGCCTCGGTGCGATGACACATGATACTTAGCGCATCGACCATCTCGCCACCAACATAAAAATCAAGTCGCACTAAATCTTCGGCGCGGTAATCAGCCAGTTCGTAATTGAAACTACCATAGCCACTGGTCACGCTCTTGAGTTGATCATAAAAATCCGTCAGTAGGTTAGCCAGCGGCGCCTCAAAACTAATCAGCGCCCGCTCGTCGATGTAACTCAGGTTCTTTTGTATACCTCGCTTGCCAACAATCAGCTGAATCACCGCACCAATAAAATCTTTTGGCACGATGATCTCACCTTTGATCCACGGCTCTTTGATCTCGGCTACCTGTGCGCGATCAGGCAACTCGCTCGCCGACTTGATATCCAGTTCGTCGCCTTTTGTCATGGTCACTTCGTAGTCGGTACTCGGGTTTGTCACGACCAAGTCGAGGTTGTATTCGCGCTCTAGTCGCTCGCGCACGATATCCATATGCAGCAGACCGAGGAAGCCGATACGCACCCCAAAGCCCAGCACCGGCGAATTTTCTGGCTCAAACTGCAACGCGCTATCGCTCAAGCTCAGCTTTTCGATCGCGTCCTTGAGGTCTTGATAGTCCTCATTGCTCACCGGGAAAAACCCAGCATACACAAACGGTTTGATTTCTTTGTAGCCAGGTAACGGCTCGACGACAATCATAGTGCTATCGGCCATGTTGCCTACCTTCTTTCGTGGCCTGGTACACTAAGTAGCGGAACATGCCCATCTCGTACAAGTTGCTATAACCATGGCTCGCCATCACTGCATTGATAAAGTAAGGCGCGAGTCGTGAACTTGGGTGTATCCAAGAGAATGGTTTTGCCAGCCTCCGTAAGCGATCGTACGTCGGCTTTGTAAACTGCGACCAATCGAGCTCTGTGACCTGCTTAAACCCTGCGCCCTCCAGCGCAGTTGATATTTCTCCAGGATTCTGCTGCGAGATACCGTAACCGCCCGCATACTTCCGTAAAAAATGATACAACTCCTTAACCTTTGGGATCGAGCGGCGCGTATCAACTTCATAATCCGCCAGCACAACCCTCCCGCCCGGCTTAAGTATCCGATGAAACTCACGCATCGTCTGCTGCATGTCTTTGGCATGGCTCAGAGTTTCGGTGACGTATACGACGTCAAAGTGATTGTCGGGAAAACTCGTGTTTGCATAATCCCCAAACACAAACTTTGGAGGATTTTTCATCTTCCGAGATAGCTTCTCAGAAACCACCACTTCGCGTGGCGTGATCGTAATGCCCGTGATCTGCGCGCCTGTCGTCTCGGCTAGGTAGCGCGCCGCATACCCTTGGCCAGATCCGGCATCAAGTACTTTATCATCAGGCTTTAGCTTGAGTAATTTTGCCAGCTCCTCCAGGTAATTATGCTGGGCCTGTTTTTCGCTACGAGTATCGTCCTTCCAGTACCCCGCATGCTGCGATCGTCCAAGCACGAGATTATACCCAGCCCACGAACCGATACGCGAATAGTACCTCGCAACGCCATTGTCTTCGTGTTTTGTCATTTTGCTCCTCCCGAAAAATATTTCCTCAGTGTCACCGTATCACCCACCCGAGCATCGCGGGTGGTCTTTAGGTTCGTCACGATATAGCCAATTTGACCAGTGTCGAGCTTCGGGTCGGGCGTCATCTTTGGGTTCAACTGCCCTACTTCGAGCGCGATGCCATTGGCACTGGTAGCCATCATGTGGATCTCGTCATTTTTGCTGATCTGACCATCGACCACGCGCACATACAATATCACGCCTCGATAATCATCATAATACGAGTCAAATATCAACGCTCTCGTAGGGCTATCAACCCCACCAACTGGAGGAGGAATCCGCTCGATGATTGCTTCGAGC
The DNA here is from genome assembly GCA_049293315.1 of Saccharimonas sp. (SeqCode). Lineage (GTDB taxonomy): Bacteria > Patescibacteriota > Saccharimonadia > Saccharimonadales > Saccharimonadaceae > Saccharimonas. The sequence continues at coordinate 14,025 of JBATSN010000046.1, read as the reverse complement.
ACTTGATCGACGTTTTCACCTGTCTTCGCGCTGATTTTTATGATGTCCGACTCATCACAACCAAGCAAGTTGATAACCTCTTTGCTGACTCGTGGTACGTCGGCCGCAGGCAAATCAACTTTGTTGAGCACCGGAATTATCACGAGATCTTGCTCAAGCGCGAGATACACATTTGCAAGCGTCTGTGCTTGGATTCCCTGACTCGCATCAACCACCAGCACCGCGCCTTCGCAGGCCTGCAAGCTACGCGAGACTTCATAACTGAAGTCGACGTGCCCTGGCGTATCGATCAAGTTCAAGTCAAAAATACCAGAGTCGAGAGTCATGAGTCGAGAGTCATGAGTCGCCTCATTTTCTTGCCTCTTATCTCTTGCCTCTTGTCTCTTGTAGTGATACTTCATGCGCACTGGCGTGAGCTTAATAGTAATCCCCTTCTCCCGCTCCAAGTCCATACTATCAAGCAGCTGACTCTTCATATCGCGTTTTTCAACCGTATGAGTGAGTTCCATCATTCGATCAGCTAGCGTACTTTTACCATGATCAATATGGGCGATAATACAAAAATTACGAATACCACTGGCACTACTCATCGCTGTTTCCTTGGTATCAATGATACTACCTTATTCACAACCGGCGTTGCTTCACGCAGGCGCAGCAACTTCGACACCACAACATACGTTACTAAACTCACTGTTACAATCAATCCAAACTTTGGGAAAGTTGCAAAAATACTCATGTCGTCGTTTTGCAGCTGAAACGCCCTCACGGCAGCATACGTTATAAGCGCCATCATACCCGCCGCACTCACCATTCTAGTAATAGCATGCCAAAACTGCGCGTCGAATAAGCGTGGAATACGCGAACCTAGCACGACGAACAAAATAACAACTTCGATAAATGCCACAATCGATTGCGCCCAGGCAAGCCCATATGGACCCCACCCAAACGAATTTGTAAACGTGACCGCTAGCACAATATTTAAAGTAATCGAAAATAATGAAATATATAGAGGAGTGCGCGTGTCTTGCTGCGCGTAAAAAGCGCGAGCGGCAATGTGATAAATGGTACGAAACAAAATAGCTACAACTAACGCACCAAGCAGCCCAGCAATCAAAGCATTACCACCATTTTTGATAAATGTCACCACATAGCCACGAGTAAAATAGGTAATGGTCGCTACAGGTAAGGCCAGCCAAATAATCCAACGCAGCACTGCCAGCAGCTCTGACTTAAATAAATCTGGTCTGTTTTGGCCTAAGCGTTCAGCCATTCGCGGAAAGGCCGCGTTGCTAATTGCCACACCAATTAGATTGACCGGCATTAAACTTAAGGCGGTCGCTTGCTGAAATGCCCTCAGCGTGCCTTCAGCCATGTGTGACGAAAGATTCGTTTCAACAAGCGAGTTAAAATAATCAATACCTTGATCGAGTGACCGTGCAGGCAACATTTTTAGCACAGTACGGAACCCTTTATTGCGCCAACTTATTTTCGCCTGGTAGTCAAAACCAAGCCCGATTAGCCCGACCGAACTCACTATTAACTGCATCATCGACCCCAGCACTACACCCAGCGCGACGCCCATAATACCACCGTCGAATACCTGCCAACCAAATAAGTTTATGCCATGCGTAAAAAACTGCGCACCAATAATAATACCAATGTTATAAATTGTCGGCGCCAGCGCGTAAAACGTAAAGCGCCCTACTGCTTGCTGCATACTGGCAATTACTGTAGCAACCGCAAACAAGAAGGGGTTAACGGCAATGATGCGCATCATGCTCACCGCTAACGCTCGGCCAGATTCATCTAGCCCCGGCCCTACCACATACCGTACCAGTGGTTCAGCAAAAATAATAATTAATACGCTTGCTATAAGCGTAACCAGTGCCATAAAATTAATCATACTGGAACTGAGTTCCCACGCTGATTTTTTATTGCCCGTTGAAAGTCGCTGGTTAAAAACGGGAATAAATGTAACACTGAGCGCACCCGACACCAGAATAAAAAACATAAAATCTGGAATGGTAAACGCAGCCGTGTAGGCATCAATACCAACGGCGTAACTGTCGAGATACATACTATTTAACAGACGGTCGCGGTAAATACCCAGTAGCGACGCAATGAACGTACTGGCCGAAAGTAAAGCCGCAGCCCACTGAATAGTGAGCTTGCGATTGGCCATTGCCACAACAGAACGAACTCGGCTTTCTGCCATAATAGTTGCTAGTCCGCGCTTCCTAGTGGAGCGTTGCCCCCGCTGGTAAAACAGCGCCTTCCATCAATGCTTTTGCTTCGTCTTCTTCTAGCGTCTCAGCTTCAAGCAGAGCATTTTTAAGTTTTTCAAGCACTGATTTGTTTTCTTGTATCACTAGTTCGGCACGAGTAGCTGCTTCACGAATAAGGGCTTCAACTTCTTTGTCAATTTCTTCAGCGGTTGCATCACTATACGGACGTTCATGGGTAATTTTATCAAACACCATACCACCTGCGTCTTCATGAAACACTTGGTCACGCAATTTAGTACCCATGCCTTGCTCAATAATCATATCACGAGCGATTTCAGTGGCTTTGCGCAGGTCGCTACCCGCACCGGTCGTAATGCCATCTGGCCCATAAATGATCTTTTCGGCCACACGGCCACCCATTGCACGGGCGAGAATGTCCTTAAATTCATACACATTCGTATAGCTTTTGTCTTCGGGTGGCAAGAACCAGGTTACTCCACCAGTACCACCGCGTGGAATAATCGTCACTTTATGCACAGGGTCACTGTCAGGCAATACGTGGCCAACAATAGCATGGCCAGCCTCGTGGTAAGCGGTTATTTCTTTTTCACGCTCACTCATAACCTTAGCTTTGCGTTCAGGCCCAATCGCTACTTTTTCAAAGGCTTCTGTAAGGTCTTTACCACTAATGCGCTTGGCATTACGACGAGCTGCTACAATGGCTGCTTCATTTGCAATGTTAGCAAGATCCGCACCCGAACTACCGGCAGTTTTTGCGGCTAGCTTGTCTAGGTCAACCGTGTCGTCGGTTGGCTTGTTTTTAAAATGCACTTTTAAAATTGCTTCGCGGTCGCGGCGTTCAGGCAATGTAATTTGCACACGACGGTCAAACCGGCCGGGGCGCAGTAAGGCAGGGTCGAGTACATCTGCACGGTTGGTTGCCGCGAGAATAATCACGTTTGTACCAGTTTCGAACCCGTCCATTTCAACTAAAATCTGGTTTAAGGTTTGTTCGCGCTCGTCGTGGCCACCACCCATACCACTGCCGCGCTTACGACCAACGGCATCGATTTCGTCTATAAAAATAATGGCTGGAGCATTCTTTTTAGCTTTAGCAAACAGGTCCCGCACCCGACTCGCCCCTACGCCTACAAACATTTCCACAAATTCACTACCACTAATGCTAAAAAACGGAACATTCGCTTCACCAGCTACTGCCCGCGCCAACATTGTTTTACCGGTACCAGGGTTACCGACTAACAGTACCCCTTTTGGTATCTTAGCACCAAGAGATTCATATTTTTTAGGGTGCTTCAAAAAGTCAACCACTTCTTCAAGGTCTTGCTTAGCATTGTCGTTACCGGCAATATCACCAAATACCACTCGTTCTTTGTCGAGTCCATATAGCTTCGCCTTGCTTTTGCCAAAACTCATTGCCTGATTGTTCTGGCCTTGTGCTTGGCGCATCATAAACATAAAGAAGGCTGCAATAAGTACAACTGGAATAATAATCGACGCAATGCTCCAGATAGTATTGCCTGTTTCGCTCGGTGCTGCATCACTGTAGGTAAATTTAGATTTATCAACCAAGCCGTCTTTTAGCATGGCTGTCACACCACCTTTAATATACGATTTTTCACTTGGTTTTGCTTCACCTTTTTTTGTAATCGTTAAGTCGTCGCCGGTACCTTCAATTTTTTCTACTTTACCACTGTTGACTTCACTAATGACCTGCGAAATTGGTACGCTTTTCAGGGTTTGTTGCGGCGACACTAACGCCCAGACCGCCAAGGTTGACAAGATTAAAATTGACCAGAATAATCCGAGCCGAATCGTGTTACTTACTTTGCCAGTGGGTCGTTTCACCATAAATCATTAATCCTTTCAAAAGTCGTCGTAGTGTTGTTCGAATACAATATCTCTATAAATTATACTACGTGTACCGTAAATTTTCGAGGGGTGAAATGCAGTTCTACGCCGCCACCTACTTGGTGTACGCTCCCAGGCCGAGCCGTTTTCACCGCGTGGAGTGCTAGCTGCAATTGTGGCAGCATTGGCCGCGTGCCACTGGCCTGCATAATTATGGTTGCCAGCAATTCACACCCCACATCACTACTGACTTGCGTCAGTAGGTGACGCGAACTGTTATGCCGCACTGTGATTCGCTCTAGCTCACGGTCAATTTCGCGCCGCAACTGTAGTTGCCTGGCACGTAAACCAACTACTGTCTGTACGGCAGCTGCCGCAACCACTGGATGGTGTTGCTGCGTCGTACTGATCTTTTGTCGTAAACGATTACGCAAGTAGCGCGGACTACTGTTCGTGCTGTCTTCTACCCATTCTAAGCGGTGCTGTAGGGCATAGGCGTATAGCTGCTGCTTGGTCAGCGCGAGCAACGGTCGATGCACTCCACTACGGGTTAGTACACATAGGCCCCGCCATCCGGTGCCGCGTTGTATATTAATAACAATTGATTCCACTACGTCGTTTTGGTGATGTGCCGTTACAATTGTGGCCTTGTGTTTTTTTGCTTCGCTTAATAAAAACGCATATCGTGCTTCACGAGCCTGCTGCTCGCTTGCGTGTGCGCCTAACCGCAACTGAACACTCACATATGGCAACCCATACTGCTTAGCAAGCCCTGCTACAAACCGCGCATCTGCCCCGCTATCTTCGCGCATACCATGATCAACGTGCGCAACAATACTATGCCTAACCCCTTGGCTCTTACCCTTCGACTGTTTTGCAAGCATGTCAAGCAGCACCACTGAATCAATACCGCCACTCACTGCCACAAGATAATTCATGCTTGTAAGTATACCACTCGCCAAGCAAAGGTATTACGAAAACTGGCGAGCAAGCTTCACGCCTACCCATACGCCAATCACACCGCCCACCAATCCGCCTAAAAACACCCAACCGCTCAGCATATCATGGTCGCCAAACATCCAAGGGATTACACCACCGATTGCGCTGCCAATACTCATACAGATCATAGTCACTGCTTTGTTCATGACGCTTAGTATAACAGGCAGAGACTAATCCCTTCGTGTGATAAATAGTTACTTGCGTAATTTACATAAGCATGATACTATGCTCGCTAGAAAGTAACTCTTACGTAAAAAATATAACAAAAGAGTAAAAAACGAACTATGTCAGAAATACCCCACGACAGCGTACCGCACAGCGCCACTGAACAGCCTACACGCGACAAACTAGTTGAGGCTGCAATAACTACTATGCCTACTTACGTTGATATAGATAAAAAACGAGACCAAGCAGGATTACAAATGGTGGCTGACCGTGAGCATTTTGCGACGAGGAGGGATCTGCTCGACAGCCTGGAGGCAGAAGTTAGTGAAGCGAGAGAAGCACTAATTATTGCGCGTGAAAGATACTATAACCATGAAGCTGGTACTGATGAAGAATATACCTCAGCAGAGAATGAGTTAAAATTTCGTGAAGCTCGCTATCGCGAAATTTTTGATAAGTATAATAATGAGGGAAATGGGAATGGATATAGGCGTAGGGGTAATGAACAATATCAAACAGCGAGAGAGCATACGCGTGCGTACCTCCTAGAGAATATTCAAAATCAACGAAGTGAGCTAATCGATTCTTTGCGTACGCAATTTGACTCATTAATAGCACTCAATCCTGACCTAGTTGCTCACTGGTCGGTTCAAGAGTTTCAAGATGCTATGATCGCTCACGAGGAATTAAAAGAGGTCATTTCGCATGCTGAAAAAGGGCTTCAATTAGCAGATCGCCTTTCAGCACTGATGGATGGCCCAATATATCAACGGGGTCGAATATTTTCTATTGAAGATCTTACTCGAGATGTGTCCAAACCTTTGGTGGAACATAACATAATTGAGGGGGATGTGACAAGTATTAATACATTATTAGATCAAGCTGATAATTGGCCGGATATGAGTCCAACTCAGCTGGTTGAGCTTTATAAAAAAATTGTGGTAGCTGCGCGTGAACTCTACGAATCAGAATTAAGCATAGGCGCTGCAAATCTAGAAGAGTTCAGAAATGGTATTCGTAACGACCAAAGAACCCAGCAGTCACACGAACAGCCAACCGAGTAGGTGATTCATCTCACGTACTCAGACTATCATTCCCTTAAAATTTGCTGAATGCATACGTGATTTCTACAAGTAGCGCGTGCTACCAAACGGTATCTTTTGCTTCATGTACATACCCGTGCCAACGGTATTAGCCGAGTGAATAGTACGGGTACCCCACCGGGTATTAATCTCGTCTACAGCCCACGTCACCCGTTGCTCGCGTGCCAAGTCGTCGCCAAATAGCGTCAGCTGATTACTCACGCCACCACTTAAGTGATAGCACGTTACGCTAATCATTTTGATACCTTTTGCTGGGGCGCCCATAAATATACGCCTCGCGATTGCCCAGATTGCCGCGTTGCTACAAAAGGGAAGTGGCACCAGCTCATGACCCTTCCAGCTCGGCGCATCGTAGCAGCGCACATACACACTCACCCCTCGCGCTACCTTGCCCTGGCCACGTAGTTTGGCACCGACGTCCTCGACAAGATGGTGCAGCCGCTGCACAATCTCTTGCCGGCTCAATGTATTGCTCTCAAGTACATACTGTCGCCCACAGCTCTTGATGTCGTACTCCACGTCGTCGACCTCCCAGCCGCGCAGTCGCTGGTGCCACCATTCGCCCACCACACTCTTAAACGCTAGGCGCAGCACCGATACATCGGCATCAAGCATCTGCAGCGGCGTGTAAATACCTATAGCATTCAGTCGATGTTCGTTGCGCCGCGCGATACCGGTGAGTTTTTGCAGGGTCAAACCACCCAGTACTTCGCGCAAGTTCTCGTGCGTGATAATATCTAGCCCATCAGGTTTGTTGAGTCCCGCCGCGGTTTTCGCGAGGAATCGATTTGTGCCGATACCAATATTACAGCGCATGGCTTCGCCCACTTCTTCGCGCAGCCGCCGCTTAATCTCAATACCTACCTGTACCAAATCGCGGTCGCGGATGGCAGTAGGGGACAGTGCGAAATCAATCACCCCCTCATCGATACTTTTCATCGTGAAGCTCGGCGAATAGTCGCGCATGATGTCCATCAGCTTGTGGTACACGTAGCGGTACTTCGGCGGGTCACTCTCGATGCCAATGATACCTGGACAGAGCGTCCGCGCCTCGCGCAACTTCATGCCTACCTTAACACCCTTTTGTTTTGCTTCATAACTCGCCGTCACAATTGCCGTGTGTTCGGTGCCACGGTTCACAATCGCCACTGGCTTGCCGCGCAGCATTGGCCGGGCCTGCTGTTCGACACTGGCAAAACAACTATTTAAGTCAATATGCATTACGAGTGGGCGAGCCGTATTATAATTACCACGCAGCATACTCTTTAGCTACCGTCTGCGCGATCTGCCTCGCGGGTCAGTGTCCATGTCAGCCGCTCAGCATCAAACTCTAACCGATAATCCGCCCCACCATCAGTGACTTCAAACACATGCACCATACGCCTGCCCACTACCACTGGGTGGCGCAAGCCAAGCTTGGTGATGTGTATTTCGCTACCATTTTTGCGGCGTATGATGCGTGGCACACATATGGCTAGTCCACTAGTAAAACTCGCCATTACTTGCACACGTTCGTTTAACAGTATTTCGTTGTTCATAGCTCACCTTCACGCCACATTCGCTGCTGGCGAGCTAACAAAAAATCCTTCAGACGCTTTTGTAAGATAGCGTCAATGCGCTCGGGGCGCGCTGCACTACGCGGCGTTTCAATATATAGTGGTTCATCGTTCATTTCAAAAATCTCCTATAGGTCAATAAGAGAAACGCTTGTCTGAAATGTGTTGCCCGTCCCCTCGCCCGTTTCTTTAGCGATTCGTCCGAAGACAACTGATGATCCTATGGCGAGGGACGCTTAACTTTTTACTGTCAGTGAGTATCACCTGGAATGTTTTTATTGTATCATTAAATTAATACTACTGGGTGGAGGAGGCAACTACTATGGCTTTTGAATATCCACATCGCATCGTCAATCTTGATATGGACAGCACGTTCTTTGAGTTTGAACACCCAATCAAGCTCGCACTCGCTGAGCGCGGTATTGCCTATGCCGACCCAACGACTGATTTCTATATTGCAAAGCGCTACCAAGATCCTGAAGTAGTCGAGATGATCGAGGGTATCCAGCACGCCAAAGGGTTCTTTCAAAACCTCCCGCTCATCGACGGCGCCAAAGATGCCTGGTACGAGATGATTGAGCGAGGCTACTCACCGCGCTTTTGCAGCAAGCCGTTGCAGAAAAACCCCTATTGTTTAGAAGAAAAACGAGCAGCAATTGATTTTCACTTTGGAGCAAAAGCCGTCGACGAAGCCTACATCGGACGCGACAAAGAAAGCGAGCCAGGGATTGCGCTGATTGATGACCGGCCAGGCCTTGGCAATGGTCACACCTGGCAACGAATCATCTACACCCAGCCCTGGAACCAGCATGAATCAGGCCTCAGACTTCAGTCTTGGCGCGACCCAAACTTATTTCCTATTCTGGCGCAATGCGCAGCACACTATGATCGTCTATTTGGCCAGAGCTAACTAGAAAACATCGTCGGCCTCTGCTATAATCATCTAAGCCCTCACCGCTTCGGCGGCCACGGCTCGACAAACCAAGCTTTAGCTGTTTGTCGAGACGAGAGGAGGAACAACGAAGAGACGAAGCTTTTGTCCGCTGGCGGGCAAAACGAGGCCTCGAAAGTGAGTTCCGACGAGGCACCGTAGCTCAGCTGGTTAGAGCGCAGGACTCATAAGCCTGAGGTCACAGGATCGTTCCCTGTCGGTGCTACCAAGGCAAGTTCCTCACGCATATACGTGGGGATTTTGCTTTGGTTGGGTATTTGATACCTGTGAGCCTGAGGTCACAGGTCGCTCCGTTACACTCCGCTCTTCCGGCTCCTCATTCCATCGCAAGCAAGCTTGCATGAAATTTCGTTCACCTCCACCGTTCCCTGTCGGTGCTACCAAGGCAAGTTCCTCACGCATATACGTGGGGATTTTGCTTTGGTTGGGTATGTAGTACCTGTCGGTGCTACCAAAGAACGTTATTGATATCTAATAGGTATACTGTGTTTGCAAATCGTAACAGGTTTCACCTTCACCATGAGTAGAAACCCAAGGTATCACCTGGCCACGCTCAGACGACATAGCATAACCTCGATAGGTATCGTTACTGCCGTCACCTTTTTTTTGCTTATAAGTCACACACAACCGATAGTAGAACACTTTTTGCTGCGTGTAGAGCGTGTCATCGTAAGTTGATACACCCTTTTTGGTATCATACTGCGAACTAGCCGGCTTGGTATCTGGTGTGTACGTTACCACGTTTTTTGCTATTAATGTTTTAACTTCTTCTTTGTTATAGCTGCTTATGTAGCCGTCAAGCCCCGTTAAATCGCGCGGCAATTCATTTTTTTGGCTTGCATAATCATTAATGGCAGTAGCAACACCCGGCAAGGCCTTTTCAATCAACCTGTCTTGTTTTGTGAGATTGGCTTTGGCAACTGGCCCGACTAGGCCTGCAATCGTAATCACAAGTGAAATAATGCCTAGTCCCGCCCACGCGACATACACTGCCATTCGTTTTTTACCGCCAAGCAGTGTACGGACTGTCAATAGCCCGTATACGGCCAGCATCACAAGCGCAGTGTACAACGTGACTGTTGCACCTTCAGGGCTACGCGTTACGCCAGCATTAATACTCATGTTAATGAGCGCAAACACCCCTGTAATAAGCGCTCCAATGCCCGCCAAAGCAAAAATGACGGCGTGAATTACCATAATAACTGTGGCCGCACCGGTCTTTTTAGCTGGTTCATGACGCGCATACCAGACATCCATACCAAACGCTATTATCATCAGCACCACTACCGCTGCGAGCGGGTAAGCAATAAAATCAGCTATATTTTGGGTTTCAGCCGCTACTACATGCGTAAACACCGCACCTGCTAACCACATGACTGCAATGCTCAACCATCCCCAAAATGCATACGTTAACCATTGCATGACTAACCTGCCTGGTGTGTTGCCCGATGTTGATGCGGTCGGGGCCACAGATTCTGACACGGTAGGCGCAGGTTTTGCAGCCTGAGGTGACGCCTCTTTTGATTCTGGTTTTGTAGTTTCTACTTCTATAGGCTCTCGACTGACAGTTGTTTTTTCAACCACTTCATCGAATATTTCTTCGTCGGTTTGTTGGTCACTCATGTAACTGATACCCCTTATGCTATATAATATTTAGTATAGCATGACGCATGCAAAAAGCTCCACCCCCTAGGCAAGAGAGTGGAGCTTGCAAACACACTACACTACTAGGCGTCGTGAACGCGGTTTAAGGTAAACAATTTTGCAATACCCCACCCTACTAGTGTGTACACAGCAATTGCCACCAGGCTCGCACTGTCGAGTACCGAAGCACCGTACGCTGGCTGCGGGAAGATGCCGTAAAACGGTGCGGCAAACACACCACTAATTGCGTACAAAAAGTCAACAAATGCTGCACCTTGGTTCGCAGCGAACAAGAACAATAACACTCGCAGTACCAATAGGCTCACAATAAAGCCGACAATATACCATACTACACGGCTCGCCACCACACGGCCATCAGCCTGAGTAGTTTGCCTCACAGTCTGGCGCTGTACATTGGTTGCACCCTGGCGCAGATTGGTTTCGCGCACTTCAGTCGTTTGCTGTTCTTCGTTCATTTCATTTACTCCTTACCATTTATCTCTATTACTAGTTGGAGTATAGGCCACCCGTGTGTTATGTGGTGGGACAATTTTCACAGTTTATGTATATTCAGCGTTTCAACGTTACAGATCAAAATCTTCAACGTCAAGCGCTTCGTCGTGTTCGTTTACAAATGATCGTAGTTCGACTGTTGAACGTGGACGGTTCCAGCTTGCGAGGCCAAGGATGTCGCTAAGAGTTACTGATTCAATGCCAGTGTTGTTTGCCATGATATTTTTTGCCTTTTTTTATTGTTTATTGACTTATGTATTTAATATAGCACATACTTGCTAAAAAAGCAATACCTTTATACAAAAATGTTTGTTCTCTGGGGCTGTAAATCTTTGACGTCCCTGTAGTGCTTATGGTATAACTGAGTCAGAGGATAAAAAGATAAACATGAACTACCTACCTGCCTTCGGTATCATTGCGCTCGCAGCGTTAATTCATGCTAGTTTTCAGCTTAGTATTAGCCTAGTAACAGTCCTTAGCGGACACACTATCGGTCGAAAAGCCAGGGCAAAGCGCCTACTGCAGCTAACTGGCAGCTTTTTACTTGGCACCGTCACCATGACTGCTTTATGTGTAAGCTTTTTAGCAACACTTGCAAGTCAATTATTCGGTAGCAAGCCACCAAGCCTGGTATGGTCGGCAGCAACAGGCCTTATGATGGGGCTGGGCCTCGCTGTCTGGGCATTTTATTATCGCCATAAAAAACCTGGTACGTCACTATGGCTGCCCCGTGGCATGGCACATTTTTTAGTCGAACGTACTAAAGCCACTACAGCTTCAGCAGAAAGCTTTAGCCTAGGCGCAACCAGCGTACTTGCCGAAGGTATTTTTGTCATCGGTCCTGCCAGCGCTGCAGCTTTAGCCCTTGTTTCGCTACCTGCCCCTTGGCAGTTGGCAGGTATTGGTGTATACACGCTGGTAGCTTCTGCTGGTATCGGCACAGTAGTGGCGCTCATTGGTAGTGGCCACAGTTTAGCAAACCTGCAAAAATGGCGCGAACACAATAAACGATTTTTACAATTTGCAGCTGGCAGCGCCCTGTTAATACTGGGCTTTTATATGTATGTTAACGAAGTCATCACTCCCGCAGTGTTATCACAGGGGGGTATGTAGTGGCTGGTAGTACTGTTCATGTAGTGAAACGCAATAGTAAAAAGGCCGGCGAATTATTTAACCACGATAAGCTTTATGCCAGTATTTATGCTAGCTGCTTGTCTGAACGTTGCCCGGAAGGCCAAGCTAAGGTAACCGCCACTGCCGTATGTGAGGCAGTAGCAAGCTGGTGCGCCACTAAGCCCGAAGTCACCACTGCCGACATTCGTATTCAAGCAAGCAAGGCCCTTGAGGTACTTCACCCTAATGCAGCCTACTTTTATAAGCATCACCGAGTAATTTTATAAGGAGCCGCTAAAAGACTATGGCCAAAAAAATAACCCACGACTACGACCTGATTGTTATCGGCAGCGGCGCAGGTGGATCAGCTGCGGCTACAATTGCCGCGCGCGAAGGCAAAAAAGTTGCTATTGTTGAAGCCGACACGTTTGGTGGCGATAGTCCTAACTGGAGCGATGTACCGACTAAAGCGTTATTACATGCCGCTCAGCTGTACGACGAAGCACGTCATGGTGCGCGATTTGGTCTGCGCAGCAGCACGCTTGGGTATAACTACCCTAGCCTTCGCGCCTGGAAAGAACTCGCCGTTAAACGCACAGGTGCCGCTGGTAATAAAAAGTTTTACCAATCACAAGGTATCGATACTATTGAAGGCACAGCGCACTTTTTGTCACCGCACGAAATAAGTGTGAATCGTCGCCATTTGTCGGCAGCACATTTTATTGTAGCCACTGGTTCACACTGGGTGCCACCGGCTATTCAAGGCCTCAGTAACGTCGCCTACCTCACACCCCGTACTATTCTTGAATCACTTCGCCCGCCAAAAAGTTTGTACATTATTGGTGGCGGCACGATTGGCGTAGAACTCGCACAGTTACTCGCGATTTTTGGTACAAAAGTATATATTGCCGAAATTGCTGCTCGGCTACTGCCAAAAGAAGATGAAGAAGTGGGGCTACTTATTGAGCGATTGCTCCAAGAAACTAAAGGTGTGACTAGCTTAACACAAACTCGTACGCTCAGTGTTATTAAAGACGGTCTTGGCGCGCGCGTGTCATTTTTACGCGGCGGAATGGAAAAATCAGTCCGGGTAGACGAAGTACTGATTGCAACGGGCCGCACACCCAACGTTGATCTTGGACTCGACAACGCAAGTGTTACCTACACACCAGTCGGCATTCAGGTCAACAACTACCTGCAAACTACTGCCCGACATATTTTTGCAGCAGGTGACGTACTTGGGCATAGCCGGCACACCCATACTGCACTACACGAAAGTCGCGTGGCAGCCCACAATATTTTAATGAAAACAAAAGTAAGCCCCGACTATACCGCGTCGCCTCGACTAACGTTTATTACACCGGGCGTAGCATCGGTAGGACTCAGCGAAGACGACTGCCTAAAGCGTGATCTACACATTAACACTGCAGTTGGGCCACTGAACATGATTGCCCGTAGCAACACCAGTGATTTTCGTGATGGCTTTGTAAAGGTGATTACTGATAAAAAAGGTATTCTACTGGGTGCAACTGTAGTGGCGCCACATGCGGCAGAAATTATTCACGAACTTACGCTAGCGGTTAAATATGGGCTGTCGGCTAGTCAAGTCGCCGCCACTCCCCATGCCTTTTTGAGCTGGAGCGAAGCTGTGCGTGTCGCCTGCGGCAAACTTGCAAAATAACCTCTCTAAGTATCTGCCTCTCCAAGGAAAAAGTCCCACTGACGTGAGACTACTTCCTTGGTAGCGGGGAGAGGATTCGAACCTCTGACCTGTTGGTTATGAGCCAACCGAGCTGACCGGGCTGCTCCACCCCGCGATATCATGGTGTAAATTTGATGTAGGTGAGTCATGCCATAACCAATGGTTATGAGCGATTGTTGAAACC
>JBATSN010000045.1:0-1563 GCA_049293315.1 Saccharimonas sp. (SeqCode) | reverse complement strand
CGGCGTGATTGGCCAGTTCCACCACCATCAGCGCAAACGGCCGCGCGGCGCTGGCGCGGTTGAGGGAATTCTGCAGCTGCGCCAGCAAGCGGCGGTGCGAGGTCAGGCCGGTGAGCGGATCGGTCACCGCCAGCGCGCGGGCGCGGGCGCGGGTCTCGGTCTGCACATTCAGGCGCCGGTTCAGGCCGTAGAACAGCAGCGGCATCTCCAGGGCCGAACCCAGCATCAGCCCGTATTCCGACAGAAAGCCGGACTGGATCAGGCCGAAATTGCGCGCCACCGGAAACAAACCGCCGAGCACAACCAGCGAAAAACCCGCGGCGATCCATCGGCTGTGCCGGTCGCCCCGGGCCACCGACAAGCCCAGCAGAACCAGTGTGACCACCATCGAGAGCGACAGCAGGTGCATGCTCCACTCGAATCCCGCCGTCGTGGGCCGCACGGCATCAAAGCCCGCAATGGCGATCAGGCCCAGAATCATCGCCACCGCCAGACGATCCAGCAGGACGGAATGTTGCCGGGGTTCCGCGACGATGCGGACGAACCAGACGCCCAGCGCGCCGGCCAGCACCGGTAGGAAGAAGGTCGCCGGATTGTTCAGCGCCGGTATTTCAGGCCAGAACAGCATGCCGCCGATGCCGGTGAGGCCCGCCTGGCCGAGCACCATGGTCAACACATAGGCCGTATAGGCACCGAAGCCGCGGTCGCGGTACACCAGCGCATTGACCAGGGCCATGAAGACAGCGAGCCCGGCCAGTCCGAAATAGGCACCCAGAAGAAACTGCGCGTGCTGCTCCTGCTCCGAAGCCGCCGCCTGCGTCAAGAGAAACAAGCCGCCCGAAAACGGCACCCGGTCATGCTGAATGCGCAGCAGGTAGGTGACCTCGCGCCCCGTTTCGGGGCTCAATGCAAAAAAGGGCATGCGCCCGCGCTCGGCCCAGGCGCTCTGCGGCAGGCTGTCGCCGGCGCGCTGCGCGACCAAAGTGCCAGCGCCGTCGCGGTAGTACAGCGTGGATTCGTCCACGCCCGGCAAGTCCAGCTGCAACAGCCAGCGTTGTCCCCGACCGTTCACCCGCGCCACAAAGCGGATCCATAGCGCGTCGCCGTCGGTCAACACCAACGTGTGCCCCTCGGGCCGCACAGCGAAGGGCATTTGCGCCTGACGGGCCTCGACGTCCGCGACGGAAAGGTTTCCGCTGGCATCCACAAAAAACTCGCTCCGGCTGGCCAGCGACACCGTCGATTGGGCGTCACCCAACAGGACGACCGCCGGCGAGGACGGCACCTGCGCCAACGCGACAGTGCCCTGAATGCACAACAGCAGCAGCAACCACGCCGCCGACACTTGTCGCATCCACCGGACCATCCGGGAAACCAATGCCATCATTCCCATGCCCCTATTGTGGTGCGCGCAGAAAAATCCCGCCCGGCGGCGATCCGAGGAAAAGTTACAGAACGTGCGAAGTTCCCGTCGACGAGTCCGCCGGGCTACAGATTGGGCGCCAGCAGGCGGCGCAGTTCGGCCTCGGCCGCACCGCCGCGCCGGCTGAAGTCCGCGAGCTG
>JBATSN010000044.1:0-1530 GCA_049293315.1 Saccharimonas sp. (SeqCode) | reverse complement strand
GGGCCTGACGGATCTCTATCTTGGCGACAGCACCCGGGCGCATCGCTTCCGCTACGGCCTGCTGGTCTTCGATCTCGTCACCATCGCCTTCCTTGTCGTCTCGTCGTTCCTGCAGACCGCCGGCACCGAGGTGATCGATGCCGTCATCGGGCTGGTCATTGCCGCGGACTTCGCCGCCCGCCTCTGGATCGCGCCCAGCCGCTGGCGCATGCTCGCCAGCCCCTTCGGAATCGCCGATATCGTCGTCATCGCGTCGCTCCTTGCCCCGATCGTCGGCGAGGGCATGGCCTTCCTGCGCATCGCGCGGATGCTCCGCCTGTTGCGCTCGTACGAGTTGCTCGCCCGGCTGCGGCAGGACTTCGACTGGTTCCGGCGCAACGAGCAGACGATTCTGTCGGCGACCAATCTGGGCATCTTCGTCTTCCTGATGACCGCGATCGTCTACGAGACGCAGCACTACACCAACCCGCAGATCTCGAACTACGCCGATGCGCTGTACTTCACCGTGACGGCGCTGACGACGACCGGCTTCGGCGACATCGTCCTTCAGGGCACGCTCGGCCGCATGATCGCCGTGGTCACGATGATTTTCGGCGTCTCGCTGTTCCTTCGCCTGGTCCAGGTGATGCTGCGCCCGGTCCGGGTGGAATTCGCCTGCCCAGACTGCGGCCTCAGCCGCCACGATTTCGACGCCGTTCACTGCAAGGCCTGCGGCCGGCTGCTCAACATCCGCAACGAAGGTGCCGTGTAGGAGGCAGGACAAGGGGCATGCAACCGCCGCGTCTCTAAAAAAGCAGTCTTGACGGTTTTTATTTCACCCCTATCATCCGCCCAAGATAAAAGCCGGGATCTGCCGGCTGCGAGGGAGGCGTTAGACATGGCGGTCGACGACATGCCGCGGGCCGGCGGACAGGCCCGCTGCCCCGGTACGAACTGGGACGATCTGATGGCGGCCGAAAGCCGCACGCCGCCCGACTTTCTCGTCAAGGACGCCTACGAATACATGGGATCGGCGCCGCTCGCGGCCGCGCGTTACACCTCGCCGGAGTTCTTCGCCAGGGAACGCGCCGCGATGTGGCCCAATGTCTGGCAGTTCGCCGCCCGCGAGGAGGAAATGCCCGAGCCCGGCGACGTCGTTCTCTACGAGAACGCGGGCCGCTCCTATCTGGTCACGCGCCAGCCCGACGGCTCCGTCCGCGCCTTCCACAATGTCTGTCTCCATCGCGGCCGCAAGCTGCGCCTCGACAGCGGCTGGTCGAAGGAATTCAAGTGCCCGTTCCACGGCTTCACCTGGAACACCGACGGCAGTCTGAAGGACATCCCCTGCCGCTGGGATTTCGGCCATCTCAGCGACTCCAGCATGCAACTGCCCGAAGCCCAGATCGGCCGCTGGGGAGGCTACATCTTCCTGAAGGAGGCCGAAGGCGGCCCGACGCTTGAAGAATATCTCGCGCCGCTGCCCGAGCACTTCAAGCGCTGGAAGCACGAGGACTGCTACACCGCCGTCTGGGTCGGCAAGGTCATCCGGGC
>JBATSN010000043.1:0-1642 GCA_049293315.1 Saccharimonas sp. (SeqCode) | reverse complement strand
CATATAGGTCGAATGCTGCAGCATGTTCTGTCCCATAGGTAGGAACGATTGCATCAGGGTGTAGCTTTTTGAATTTGAGTATCATTTTTGTGTCTCAGGTAAGCATCGGTAATAAGGGAACGCACATAAGCTTTTATTGACAGATGTGGTCCCAGTTGAGTTTCAATCCACTCCAATTGGGTAGGTGGCAACTTCATCAACACGTCTTCCATGAATGTACGACGAGTATCAGCAGGAGCCACACCCAAATCTTTGAGTCTGAGTGTCACAGTGGTTGGATGACACCCCAAAGATGAGCCAATGGTAGCAAGGGAGAATCCCAGACTGTTGAGCCTTACTAGGTCAGAGTCGGGGATTGTTTTCTTGGTTCGGCGTTGTCGAGGCATTTTTAGCTCCTTAAAATAAAAATACCTCTAGTTTAATTTACTTCGTAGCATCTTTCTCGACAGCTTGAGCATCTTTGGCAGTGATGCCAAGTTTGTCCCAACCGACTTTCTTGCTACGCTTGAAGTCACGCAGGGCTACTGCACAATCAATCTTGTGCTGTTTTCCTTGGGCTATCTTCCACAATTTAAGTAACTCTCCTGCAATTTCTGCACGACCTTTACCAGTGGTAATGACTTCAGAGACTTCATCAGACACAGTGTGAACATCTACCTTCTCAGCAACATAAGCTGGCACTTCTGTTTCCAGTACGGTAGGTGCTACTTCAGGCAGTGCCTTGACTTCTGCAGCCTTGGACTTCAGTTCAGTGATGACAATGCCACCACCCCTCTGAGCAGTGATCTTGACTTCAGTATCAGGAGCAGGATGACTGCCAGAGAGTGCTTGAGCCAACAGGTTCAATCCTTCTGTTGAAGTCAATGGCCTGTTTGCACAGAGCGTAGCGTAGTCACTTTGTGACAGTTCAGAGATGATGTGATAACCACAGACACGCATCTTGTTTGCATCGTAGGTTGGTACAGCAATCACGTCTTCTGGACGTACTTTGCAGATGGTCACTACGTCACCATAGAAGCCACCGAGATAACCACGACGAGCTACGTGCAAGCCATTGGAGCACTCGTTGTTACGGTTCATGTCCACAAGACTTTCATCCATGTGCACATAAGCCCCAACACGTTGAGGCACATTGCCAGAATGAACATCCACATACGTGAAGCCTGAATGAGCAGGCAATGTACGCTTGCGGAGAATCTTGTAGATCACAATGCAACCGTCTTCAGCCACAGGCAAGTCACCACGTTGCATGAAACGCATCAGGTCTTGCACTGAATGGCTACGCCTACCAGCTACTGCTGCCACACGTTCCATGAAGCGTTGCATACCAACAGTGTTCTCTTGCTCGTTGGAGCGTTTGAACTGTGTTTCCAGTTTGTGCACATCAGGGATAACAGTGTTTCCCATGACAGCCACAACTGTTTCGTCATCAGCTTCCAATGCAGCACGGTCAATCCCTGCAGAGACAGGTTTGGCATGGGCTGCAATCTCTTCGATGGCCTGCATGAGTTGGTTGGTCATAACAGGTACAAGCCCCACTTCCTGTTCAGGAATTGCCACAGTCTCTGGGGGAGTGGAACCAAAGAACGAAGCAAGTTTGTTCTTGGCTATCCGCAGGAATTTGATGACACCACCACTGCGT
>JBATSN010000042.1:0-2840 GCA_049293315.1 Saccharimonas sp. (SeqCode) | reverse complement strand
GGATGGCGGTGGCCATGACGACGTTCCATTCGACATAGATCTCCCCAAAGATCGCCCGTTTGATCCCCAGCACCACCGGATACATGTCCTCGTTCGTCGTCACCAGCAGGGGCCACAGGTACTGGTTCCAGCCATAGATGAACTGGATCACGAACAGCGCAGCGATGCTGGTGCGCGACAGTGGTAGCAGGACATCCCAGAAGAAACGCATCGGGCCGGCGCCGTCGATCCGTGCGGCTTCCACCAGTTCGTCCGGCACGGTCAGGAAGAACTGGCGAAACAGGAAGGTGGCGGTCGCCGACGCAATGAGCGGCACGGTCAGACCGGCATAGGTGTTGAGCATGTGAAGGTTGGACACCACCGCATAGGTTGGCCCGATTCGAACTTCGACCGGAAGCATCAAAGTCACGAAAATCATCCAGAACACGAAGTTCTTGAGTGGAAAGCGGAAGTAGACGATCGCGAAGGCCGACAGTAGCGAAATGATGATCTTGCCGATGGCGATGGTGAGCGCTGTGATCAGGCTGACCCACAACATCGGCGCCACCGGCGCCACGGTCGAACCGCCGGAGGTCTTGCCTCCGAACAGTGCGAGTCGGTAGCTCTCGACGAAGTTGGTTCCGGGCCACAGCGAAATCGGGTTGCTGGACGTAATCTGTTCGGCCGTCTGTGTGGATCCGATGAACGTGATGAACACCGGGAAGATCACCACCAGCACGCCGACGCCCAAGATCAGGTGCGAAACGAAGTCGAGAACGGGGTTGCGTTGGATCATCGGGCGGACCTAGTAATTGACCTTTTTTTCCACGTACTTGAACTGCGCAACGGTCAGTGCGATGACGATCAGCATCAAGACCACCGACTGCGCCGCCGAGCCTCCCATGTCCTGTGCTTTGAAGCCGTCGTAATAGACCTTGTAGACGAGGATCGCCGTTTCTTTTCCGGGGCCGCCATGGGTTGCAGCGTCCACGATGGCGAAAGTGTCGAAAAAGGCATACACCACGTTGATGACCAGCAGAAAGAACGTGGTCGGGGACAGCAGCGGGAACACAATGCTCCAGAAGCGTTTCCAGGGTGTGGCGCCATCAATCGTGGCGGCTTCGATCATCGAATGCGGAATCGACTGAAGACCGGCGAGGAAGAACAGGAAGTTGTAGGAGATCTGCTTCCACACAGCCGCCATGACAATCAGGGCCATGGCGTGGTTGGCGTTCAGCAAGTGGTTCCAGGGCAGTCCCATGCGCTGGAACGCATAGGCCACCACGCCATAGGGCGAGGCGAACATCATGAGCCACAGCACGCCCGCCACGACCGGCGCGACCGCGTAGGGCCAGATGAGCAAGGTCTTGTAGACCGGCGCGGCGCGCACCACGCGGTTGGCCATGACCGCCAGCAGCAATGCGATGGTCAGACCGAGCGAGGCGACCAGCAGCGGGAACACCGCGGTGGTCTTGAAAGAGGCGAGGTAGGTCGGATCGGCAAAAAGCTGTCGGAAGTTGTCCAGCCCCACGAAAACGGCCTCGGTGGTGCAGAAGGCGTCCTGCAGCAGCACGCTCTGATACAGCGCTTGTCCGGCAGGCCAGAAAAAGAAGACCAGGATGATCGCCATCTGGGGGGCGATCAGGACCCACGGCAACCAGGCCGACCTGAAGAGAACACGCTTTTCCATACCTTATTGTCTCCTGACGTAAAACGCCCTCTCCTGTGTCACAGAAGAGGGCGGGGCAGGTGAGGGTGGCGGTTAGGCGCCGAACGGCAGACCGGTCAGGACTTGTTGGCCTTTTCGAAACGCTCGAGTTGCTCGTTCCCGCGTTTCACCGCTGCATCCAGTGCTTCCTTGGCAGTCTTCTTGCCGGCCCAGACCTGCTCGAGTTCTTCGTCGTTGATGGTCCGGATCTGCACGAAGTTGCCCAGGCGGATGCCGCGCGACTTGTCGGTTGTCTTGCGGATCATCTGCTCGACCGACACATCCGTGCCGGGATTTTGTTTGTAGAAACCGGACTTTTCAGTCAGTTGGTAAGAGGCCTTGGTCAGCGGCAGATAGCCTGTGCGCTGATGGCTCTTGGCAGCTTCTTCAGGTCTGGAGAGGAAAGCAAAGAACTCGGCCACGCCCTTGTAGTCGGCGTCCTTCTTGCCCGACATCACCCACAGGCTCGCGCCACCGATGACCGTGTTCTGCGGGGTGCCCGGAACGTCCGGGTAGAACGGCAGGGTCCCGATGCCGGCGGCGAACTTCGCGTTGCGCTTGACGTTGCCGTACAGGGCTGAGGAGCCGGTGATCATCGCGCATTCGCCAGAAACAAAGGTGGCATCGGCCGCGTTGCCCCGGCCCTTGTAGACGAACAAGCCATTCTTGGCCATGTTGGCCAGGTTCTCGATGTGGCGCACATGCAGCGGGCTGTTGAAGGTCAGGCGCGCGTCCGTGCCGCGCATGCCATTGCCCTTGGTGGCGAACTCGGTGTTGTGCCAGGCCGAGAAACTCTCGAGCTGCGTCCAGCTGACCCAACTGGTGGTGAACGGGCACTTGTGGCCGGCGATCTTGAGCATGGCGGCCGCCTTGGCGACTTCCGGCCAGGTGGTGGGGGGCTTGTTCGGGTCCAGGCCGGCGGCTTTGAAGGCATCCTTGTTGAAGTGGAATACCGTGGTCGAACTGTTGAAGGGGAAGCTCAGCATCTGGCCGTTCGGCGCCGTGTAGTAGCCGGCGACCGCCGGAACATAGGCGTTGGGATCGAAGGTGACGCCGGCCTTCTTCATCACGTCACCGACCGGAACGATGGCGTTCTTGCTCGCCATCATCGTGGCCGTGCCGACTTCGAACACCTGGAGGATATGCGGGGCAT
>JBATSN010000041.1:0-1865 GCA_049293315.1 Saccharimonas sp. (SeqCode) | reverse complement strand
ATCGCGGCCTGCCGGGTCTTGTTGTAAACCAGCTTGAGTTCGGCAATCACGTTGCCAGCGTTGTCGGTCGCGGCCTTCATGGCCACCATGCGTGCCGCGTGCTCGGACGCCATGTTTTCCACCAGCGCCTGATACACCAGCGCCTCGATGTACCGAAGCAGCAGATTGTCAATGACCGATTGCGCATCCGGTTCGTAGATGTAATCCCACGACGGCTCGGAACCGCTGGCCTTGGCCTCCTGCTCCATCTTCTCCGAAGACAAAGGCAGCAGTTGCTCAATGACCGGTTCCTGCTTCATGGTGCTGACGAATCGGTTGTAGCACAGGTGAACCGAATTCACCTCGCCAGCGACGTAGGCGTCCAGCAGAACCTTGACGGGACCTACGAGCTTGTCCAGGTGAGGCCTGTCGCCCAGATGCGTCACATGGGACACCACCGACGCGCCGACGCGGTTCAGAAAACCCAATCCCTTGTTTCCGACTGCCACAGCCTTCGTGGTCATGCCGGAAGCGTTGGTTTCCCGCAGCTTTGCCGTCACCTGGCGCAGCAGGTTGGTATTGAGACCACCGCACAGCCCTTTGTCGGTCGTCATCACGATCAGCCCGACGGCCTTGCCGTCGTTTGGCTTCATGAAATCGTGCACATACTCCGGGTTTGCCTTGCCCAAGTTGGTGGCGATAGCGCGGATCTTCGTTGCGTAAGGACGGGCGGCGCGCATGCGCTCCTGCGTCTTGCGCATCTTGGAAACCGAGATCATCTCCATCGCCTTGGTGATCTTCTTGGTGTTCTCCACCGATTTGATCTTGGTGCGTAATTCCTTGCCTGCTGCCATCAGTGGCTCCTTGTGGTCAGGTAGAAATCAGGCAAAGGACTTCTTGAATTCGGTCACCGCCTGGGTCAAGGCCGCTTCGGCGTCCTTGTCCATCGCCTTGCTTTCTTCCATCTTGCTCAGCAACGGGCCATGCTTGTCCTTCAGGAACGCGTGCAGGCCGTGCTCGAACGGAAGGATCTTCTTGACGTCGACATCGTCCATGTAACCCTTGTTCACGGCAAACAACGACGCGCTCATCAGGCTGATGGGCAGCGGGCTGTACTGCTTCTGCTTCAGCAATTCGGTCACGCGGGCACCACGGTCCAGCTGCTTGCGGGTGGCGTCGTCCAGATCGGAAGCAAACTGCGCGAAAGCCGCCAGTTCGCGGTACTGAGCCAAGTCGTTGCGGATACCGCCCGACTGGCCTTTGACCACCTTGGTTTGCGCAGCGCTACCGACGCGCGACACCGAAATGCCGGCGTTGATGGCCGGGCGGATACCGGCATTGAACAGGCTGGTTTCGAGGAAGATCTGGCCGTCGGTGATCGAGATCACGTTCGTCGGCACGAATGCGGACACGTCGCCGGCCTGGGTTTCAATGATCGGTAGAGCCGTCAACGAACCGGTCTTGCCCTTGACTTCCCCCTTGGTAAAGGCTTCGACATAGTCGGCATTTACGCGGGCGGCACGCTCCAACAGGCGGCTATGGAGGTAGAACACGTCGCCCGGGTACGCTTCGCGACCCGGCGGGCGGCGCAGCAACAGCGAGACCTGGCGGTAGGCCACAGCCTGCTTGGACAGGTCGTCATAAACGATCAGCGCGTCCTGGCCGCGGTCGCGGAAATATTCGCCCATCGTGCAGCCGGAATAGGCCGAAACGTACTGCATCGCCGCTGATTCAGAGGCCGTGGCGGCCACAACGATGGTGTATTCCATCGCGCCCGCTTGCTCCAGCGCACGAACCACGTTCTTGATCGACGAAGCCTTCTGACCAATCGCCACGTAGACGCAGGTCATGTTCTGACCCTTCTGGTTGATGATGGCGTCGATGGC
>JBATSN010000040.1:0-34574 GCA_049293315.1 Saccharimonas sp. (SeqCode) | reverse complement strand
GGATGGATAGCTCCAGCCGCTCCACTTTCGATATATGTCGATAGTTGTTCATCACCCAGCACAGTAGCAGCCAGGCTAACGCCTGGCGAGCATAAGGGGGATGTTGCAGTTGATTTTTAAGGGTGGGAATAAAATGACCCTTCTCTATGGTCACTTTGGTGACAGACAATTGCCTATATACTTATGATGACACGACGTCTTCACCAAAATGCTTTTGTAATCGCATTGTAATACTGCCCTCGTGTCGCCCAAGTTTTTTGCTCAACATAGCAACCGTTGCACCACTTACAAACTCTTGCTTTAGTACATCATCATGCTCTTTTAGCCAAGGCCGGTACGCGTTAGGGTGTTTTTCGCGCATTTTTTCAATTTTTTCGGCCCAACCACTCTTTGATTTTTGCTTAGGCAGTGGCGCATCTGAGCGCTTAGCAGCCCGTGCAGCTAAATGGGCGAAGGTTTTAGCGTCAGCTGCCGCCTGAGCGCGCAGTTGTGTGTCGATTTGCTGCGCCTCGCTACTTACTGCCAGTGCCATTCGATTGATACCTGTGAGATACAAACTGTTGATCGATTTTACCCGGCTAAGCGCCACATAACCCATACCTTCGACAAAGGCTTTGCGCAGGTCAACTTTAGCAGCGTCGAGTGTCATGCCCTGGCTCTTATGTACCGTGATCGCCCACGCCAGCCGCAACGGTATCTGGCTAATACTGGCGCGTTTCTTATCGCCATCACGCAGCTCCCAAGTATCTGGCATTATAGTAATTGTTTTACCGTTCATAAACTCAACTACCGGGTAATCACTACCGGGTTCAAAATCGACAACTGTCCCAATACTGCCATTCACATACCGACGGCTTAGATCATTTTTCACCGCCATAACTAGTGCGCCCAACTTAAGGGTGAGTACCGCCGGTGCTAGCACGCTACGCTGTAAATTTTCCACATAATGTGCGCTACCAGTTGTATGCTGTGTGTACTGTACCTCGTCGCTATCAATAGTGGCAAGGCGGCGTTCATTCATGGTATCGACATCAATATTCACTGTGTGCAGCTCTGTAAGTACAGACCCTTCGGGTGGTGCTAGCTCAGTCCGTGCGAGTAACAATTCGGCATGATGACGCCGTATATCGCCAGCCCGCATGGCTGTCAAAATATCAAGCAAACCATCATCCTTGGTTTGCCTAAACTGATCAGTTAAATAAATAATCCGCGGCTGAAGTTCACGCCATACATTACTATTGACTACAAAACTCCCCTGCCGACTATCCTCGCGATTGATAGGCGGCAGCTGGAAAAAGTCACCACTCATCACCACCTGTATACCGCCAAATGGCATATCTTTACGGCGCACCAGGCGGCAAGCCTCATCAATCATGTCGAGTCGAAAATCATGCAACATGCTGATTTCGTCGATAATCAATACATCAGTTTTTTGAATAATTTCGCGCCTGCCTTTTGCCATATGTTCAGCAAATCCTTGTGGCAAGCTATCGTTCACTCCAATGCCCGCCCACGCATGAATGGTACTACCACCAAGATGCGTCGCCGCCAGTCCAGTGGTTGCAGTGACGCTCACCTGCTTCCCTTCATGCTTACTTAAGCGGATAAATTGGTTCAGTAAAAATGTCTTACCCGTACCAGCTGGACCAGTTAACAAAGCGCTCTCGCCCGCTAGGAGTATTTCTAAGGCTAGTCCCTGATTCATTCTTCTTAGTATAGCGCTAGCCAGCACGCCTGTCTGTTGTACTATTTATCCCAGGTAAAGCCATGACCAAAATGACCATACCGAGCGGTCTCTTCAAACTGCGGCACCTGCAGTTTAAGTGCTGTAATAATACCTTTTGGCGTCAAGTCGTATCCAGTTACGCGCTGCTGCGTACCGTCAATAATCACCGTAGCTTCAAGTGGCTCGGCTCGCCCAATAGCATAGGCCAAATAGCAGTAAACTTCCCTGGCCCCAGTCTTTCGCATATAATCAACTGCGATTCGCCTGGCCATATAGGCCGCTGAACGATCAACTTTTGTCGCATCTTTACCACTAAAGCACCCTCCGCCAATTGGAACCGCCGGGCCATAATTATCAACCACTAGTTTGCGCCCCGTTAATCCGGCATCAGCTTCAAAACCACCCACGCTCCACTCGCCAGTTGGGTTTATATATAGCTCCACTAACTCCTTTTTAGCAGCTTGCACTAACGGTTCGTCGGTCAGCCACTGTTTAACCTCGGTGGTCAGCTTGGTGGTAGAAACATTCTGAAAACTTGCCACCACCGACTCCAGCACACCACTCTTCAGCGTCACCTGCGTTTTGCCATCATACGGCCACTTAGCGTACAATACCTGGTTCAGTCGGCGCGCTAACACTGTTTCGAGTGGCAACAATTCTGGTGTCTCACTACATGCATAGCCTACCATAATACCTTGATCACCCGCGCCACCAGTGTCAACACCGCGTGCAATTTCATGGCTTTGCGTAACAATACGCTCAATCACTTCTACGTTGCCAGCCAGTCGCTGTACGATCGGCACTACGTCAACCACTGCTGTTGATGTGACTTCGCCCGTTAAAAATACAGTGCCGTGGCCACCGCAGACTTCAACAGCCACTCGTGACAATGGATCGGCTGCAAGGTGCGCGTCTAATATAGCATCTGAGATTTGATCGCAAATTTTGTCTGGATGACCAGGACTCACACTTTCAGCAGTTCGATACCTAGTGGTCTGTTTAGTGTTTATAGACATAAAAACTCCTTTCATACGCCCAAAAAGCAGTTGCTTATGTAGAATTGAAGGAGTCGTTTTCGACACGCATCTTTCCTATGAAAACACAGGCTGGACGTAGCACCTAACTTAATAGGTTGCTGTGTGGGTTAACGGGCCAATTCCCTCGCCACACTCTTGATACTTAAATTGTTAATAGCATAAGTGTATCAAATAATTATTCAGTCGGCAAGTCGCGCACCTGTACGAGCCTTGTTGGCCCATACGTCCGCTAGCTCATTACCCTCATGCCCCACATGCCCGCGCACCCACACAAACTGAACATTGCCCTGCTGGTATAGCATATAGGCTTCCTGTACTAAATCTAGATTTTTAATTTCACCACCCTTTTTTTTCCAGCCATTTGCCTGCCAACCAGGCGCCCATTTACATATTACATTAATCCAAAACTCACTATCGGTATAAATGCTGCATTGATCCCCAGCTGCTAGCTTCATAGCCGCGATCAAAGCACGGCCTTCCATGCGTATGTTTGTGGTATCGCCCTCTTCACTACCAAGTGCAACGGGCTTGCCGGCCTCAATGACCGCATACCCGCCAGGGCCAGGGTTCGGGCTTGCGCTACCATCAGTAAAAAATTGTCTCATTCACCTTATCATACCCGATTGCCATGCACTAGCGCAAACTAGAGTGAACGCACATGCCCGTTGGCTTCTGCCTTGTCAGGTACATAGTACTCTTCGTCGCCATCTTGCTCAAACGAATAGTCAACGGTAAAGTCTGCTTCAAAATAATCACCAGTTTTTACCACCTTTATTTGTAAATTCATGTGGCGCACATTATCATTTGTTGGCGTATCGCCGCTGTATAAATTCGTTTCATGACTTTCACCGGGGCGAATGAACCTGCCAGGTGAAGTGCTAGTATTCAAAAGTGATGCACGCGTAATCTCGATTTCAAATGCCGATCGATTTTTTATATTGACCCACAATTCTAAGTGCTTCTTATCACTGCTTAAATGAGGTTTTAGCTGTACAATCTCTACCTCCGGCAGCACAGTGGTGCCGTCAGTATGATGAAACACATCTCCCTGCGATGAATGGTTATCGAACATGATGACCCCCTATTCTATTTTTGCGTTATTTTTCGCAAGCAATGCCGTCGTTATCGCGGTCAAGGCGGCGTTCGTAACTAGGATTGTTTCGCTTAATGTCAAACACGCCAGCGTCAAAGGCAGCTGTACAGTTTTCAAATTTTCGCCCATTCGTTGGGTTGCTTGTAGATTGCGACGAAATTTTATCCTTCGATGCCTGCGTAGCAGTTGCCGCAGGATCGGTGTTAACAGCAGTTGCTTCACCGTCAGCCTGTGGTTTTACGCTTGCGTATGGCGAACCATCAGTCACCGGTGTTTGATTGGCTACCCATCCGAACCCACCTATCCATGCAGCGATTACCGCCATAAGTACCGGCATGACAGGGCTTTTCTTAAAACCTTCCGGGTCTTTTGAATACCATACCGCCGCAACAATAATTGGAATAATTGGCAAAGCAACCAGGTACAGTAGCACGGCAACAACACATCGCTTTGTGGTTCCCCACGCCTGATAGCGGTAACGTACCCCTGGGAACCGCGCTAAAATCCACACAGCCCAGCCTGGACCGGTTGTTCGTACTGGCCCAGTAGTTGGCGCACTCACCGTAGCTTGATCATTTGCAGTAACGCGACGAACCTTAGTTTTTGCTGACATGATACTCTTCCTCTTTCAGTTTACGTAATTCTTGATTATTATTATACTCCACTCTATAGGCAGTGGTGTGATTAACTTCACAAACTAGCGTGATTGCAGGGCATCAAGCGCCACACTGACCGCTGCTAGCACACGCCAGTCGATACTAGCCCATGTCTCGTCATCAAGCAATAGAACGTAGTGGTCACGAAAAACGGTTGTTTTCCTGTATTGACCTACTTCTTTACCATTCGCATCAATCAGTACAAAATGATATTTTAGTAGTGCAACTACAATTTCAACTAAATCGCCTACTAGCGGTATACTGCTGGCAAACCGACGCAACACAGCAATCCATTGGTTACTTTCTTTCACTACTAGCCGTTCATTCCCGGCAACGTCCAGCACCTTCCAGGTGCTACTCACCAGCGATTCCATAAACTCTTTTTTGAACATACCAACCAGCGTACCATTGGCATCTTCTACAAAATATCGCCCATGAACATCTAGTACTTTTTCGGCCCGAAACGTAAACGCCAGCTGATCACGCTTTTCATTGGTATAAAACATGACCTTTTCTTTCATGGCTAATCGTTTTTGTTGGGCCAACCCAACCATGCCGCTTTCCGTACCATCGGCATTCACGCCAATAATATTATATTTATTGACAAAAGCAGTGATTTTTTGCCGAACAATGAGTCGTGGTTTCACTTATTGCACTCCTTCTTAGTAATTCTACTATAGCACGCTACAGCCAATCTTCCAGTAGTTCGGCATGAAGGCCGGCAGTCTTCATTGCCGTAACAAAGGCATCAATGTCACTCTTAAAGCCTTCTCGAAAGTGCATCAGGACAATGTCACCAGCTTGAAGCTTACTGCCTTCCTGATATTGGACGGCCCCGCCATTCACCTTTGCCTTCCAGTTTACCACTGCCCGCATATTACAGTTGGCCGCTGCCTGCTGTGTGGTGGCCGTAAAACTGCCGCCTGGTGGCCTAAACAACACTGGTCGTCGGCCGTAATAATCTGCCAACTTGTCCGACATAGTGCAAATCTCACGTTGCTGATACCCTAGCCCCTCATTCACCATGCGTAAATTATGTGATACGGTATGATTTTCAATCACAAAACCCGCAGCTACAAAAGGCTTAAAATAATCCGGGTCGCTAGCGATAAACGCATCCGACAAAAAAAGAGACGCTTTAAGATCATACTTTTTCATATATGCCAGATAATCTTTACCCCTCACCCCGCCATCATCAATGGTTAAAAACACGACGGGCTGCTTAGTCTCAAGTCGTGAAATAACTGGGGCCAAACCATGAGCAACTGGTGGAATCACCGCATCAGGAGTAGCAATAACTGGCTCAACCTGCTTGTCATCCAATGTAGCCACTGTAACAGGTTGTAATGCGGGCTGTACGGCTGGCGTAGGTTGATCTATCGTCACATGATTACTGATCAACTCAGACGTATACACCCCTGCACCAACCCCCACTACAATACACCCCACCACTACCAGTGCTACAAGTAATCCTGGGTGTATCAGCCGTTTTTTATACCTGTACAAGTTCTTGCGCATACTGGCATTTACTATACACAGCTTGTAATAATTTTTACATACACGTGCCTTACTTAGCGATATACTAGAGGTATCATTACAAGGAGGAATTATGAATATCCAGCAGATTATTAGCGACATCACATCACGTGCTGATATCAATAAAGACGGCAAGCTATCGCCCCAGGACATCGACGCCTTGCGAGACACACATGGCCTGAGCCAAACCCTGGTCGACACCCTTAAAAAAGCGGGCGACGCCAATGGTGACGGCAAACTCGATCTGCAAGATGCCCTCACTCACCTTGGTGGTGTATTCGGCGAACCCAAGGCAAAAACAGGCCGTAAAAGGTAAACTGCTTCTAAAAACCTGAGCTGCACGCCTACTGCACTCAACTGCGATGCTGGTAAGCTGTCGGTGATTGATATTCCTTAGCCTGCTAAATCGTGATCGATATCACCCATCACGAGCATAAAGTTTTGGCGGACCGCTTTCGTATGAGGATTGCCCTCTTGGATAGTTTTAAATAATTCGAGTGAGTGGTGACGCTCCAACTCGGCTAGTTTAAGCAGTCGTTCAAATGACGGTGTGAACAATTTTTGGTCATGCACGCCCACACCATTAAGTGCGCGAGCGATGAAAAATGTCAGCCCCTGCACCACTGCGATCTCACGATCATGTTCGTCAGCGGTCATCTCTATGACGCGCAGTCCTAGCGACGCGGCAAACTGCGAGATGATCCCATATGGCTCCGTTGTCGATACTTCCGGACACATCACCAGCGTATGGCCGTCGAACGACACGCTGGCCGACTCTGGGCCAAACATTGGGTGAGTCGCGACTAATGGTTGATCGGGTAGCGCTGATCGAATCAGCTCAATTGGCTTTACTTTTACCGAGCAGACGTCGACTATCACGGTATGCGGCTTCAGTAATGGCTTGATCGCCCGCAATGTCTCCACATAGGCATCAAGTGGTATAGCTAGCACCAGGTAATCTACCTCAGTTACTTCCTCTAGCGCCACCATCCACGAACTCGTCCGCTGACTCGCGCTATACACCCTCACGCGCGCATACGAACTTAGCTTCTCTGCCAAATACTTCCCAAAACTCCCAAACCCGATAATACCAACTGTCTTCATCTCTCTACGATACCATATTATTTTAGTAACTATGGTCGGCGGTACTTATATATAGTCAACCACTTCGACTGGTTTGTAGCGCAAACACATCTGACTTACTTGGTAAACCGCTCCAACCACGCCGCAATCTCATCGACACTGAGCCGTTCCGTAGCTACTCGCACGGCAAAATATTCCAGCTCACGCGGGCTTGCCTGCATCACGCCACCGCACCGCTGCAAAAACATAACGCCAAGAGTCACACCAGTACGCTTATTACCATCAACAAACACATGGTCGACTATGCAGTTCCGCATATATACGCCTGCTTTTTCATAAGGTGTTTTATATTGCTCAACGCCAAACACAACAAGCTTCGGCGCATCGACAAGTGACTGTAAGCGCTGTTCACTATGAACCCCATGCGATCCACTGTAGTCTTCGATAAGCATGTAATGTAGCTCTAGCACCTCTTCAAGCGTAAAATATCTCATACTGCCTACCGGTTAGCGAGATTTTTTAGCGTTTCACCGTATTGTTTTTTGAACTTGTCGTATTCTTGTGCGAGTGAGTCTTGTTTGTTAACCGCTTCAATCGTGACACGTACGCTATCACCCGTCTCGACACCGAGCTCGACAAGGTCCTTCGCCGGTATCGTCACCCCGCGGCTCGTCCCGATTTTGATGACTTTTTGCGTTGTGGTAATTGTCATGCTTTCACTATAGCATTATTATAATGTTATTACAATAGTATTATAATACTTTAACCCTTTAGTTGCTCCAGTGACAGCGTCACTACATCTACTTCAATGCAAGGATAAGTAATAGTGCGCCTAATGACTCTGGGCTTCGCAGACGATTTTCAAACTGTTCGGACATTACCCCTCCATTATCCTTTTTGCTGAGGTACTCATTTATAGTTCTGAGACTTGAGTTCTTGTTTGCTCGGTTGTGTCTCGATCGCGTACTGTCACCGTGCCGTCTTCGAGTGTTTGAAAATCAACCACTACACAATGTGGCGTGCCGATTTCGTCTTGACGGCGGTAGCGTTTACCAATGTTACCGTTGTCATCCCACTCGCATACGTACTTACCACGCAAAACTTCGTACACTTCGCGCGCTTTCGCAACAAGCTCGGGTTTATTCTTTAGCAATGGGAATACCGCATAGCGTACTGGTGCGAGTTCTGGTGTTAATTTTAGTACGGTACGTTGGTCGCCGTTAGCCGTTGTTTCTACCGTATAGGCATCGCTTAAGACTGCCGTAAATATGCGACCCATGCCCATCGACGTTTCCAGCACCCAGGGAATGTAACATTCGTTTGTTAACGGGTCTCGATACGACAAGTCAACACCCGAAAACTTGGTATGTTGCGACAAATCATAATCAGTTCTATCATGCACGCCCTCAACTTCATCAAACCCAAGTGACGGAAAATTGTATTCAATATCCCACGCATCTGATGCGTAGAACACAAGGTTATCGTGCTGCTTCCAGCGTAAGTTTGCTTCGCGAATACCAATTTTTTTGTACCATTCCCACCGTTCTTGCTTTATTCTCTCGAAAGCTTCTTTATTCTGGTGTGGTGCAACAAAAAACTGCGTGTCTGCCTGCTCTAGCTCACGCGTACGGAACAAAAAGTTACGCGGGCTAATTTCGTTCCGGAACGCCTTGCCAATCTGTGCAACCCCAAATGGCACCTTCATACGTGTTGTATCAACAATATTCTTAAAGTTTAAATAAATGCCCTGGCACGCCTCGCCCGGCAAGTATACTGGCCGATCACAACCACCTGTAAAGTCACCCAGGTTAGATTTAACCAACAAATTAAACGACCGCGCCCCGGTAAAGTTTTGCTTTTTACAATTCGGGCAACTAATCTTTTGGCGATGCTGGTCAAATAATGTGTTCAGTTCAGCTTCAGTCATCTTCTCGTCGGCCTGCACGCCGAGAGCATTTAGTTCTTTATCGACTCGAATCCGACTATGACATTCTTTACATTCTGCCAGCGGATCAGAAAAGCCTGCTGTATGCCCCGACGCTTCCCATACGCGCGGATTTTTAAACATTGCCGAGTCAAGACCAACTATATCTTCGCGAGCATGTACCGTATAACGCCACCATGATTGCTTGATGTTATTCAAAAGCTCTACCCCATATGGCCCAAAGTCGTACAAGCCGGCCTCACCACCATAAATATCACTTCCTGGGTATACAAACCCTCGTCGTTTTGCGAGGCTAACAATATCGTCAAGACTGACTTCTGGCATTATATTTCTTGCGCTCCTTCCTGGTGAACATGTTGGCAACATGCCCAAACTATATTGCCCTTAGTATAGCACAGACACCCCTACACCGCCGCGTGCTGCCTCGCCACCAGCCAAATGTCAGGCAGTAGCGCGTCAATGCCCCCAACTTGAATCACTACTTGAATTGAACGCTGGGCAATAATACGCAGTAATTTTATATGATTTGCGTCAATGTCGCCCTGCTCAGCTAAGCGTAGCCCTTTTTCATTCACATCGTACATGTAGGTTTTTCTACTATCAAGCGCCTGGCCTGCTACATCACGATCAAGATTGAGTTCGTATCCAGTCAGTTCGGCGTAGTGCAAATAAAACCAACTTTGTACTAATAACAGCGGAATTGCCGGCACATCAAGCGCCATAAACACCTCACTTAGCACCCCATACCACTCCGGCTCGTCGATATGGTCACTCGCCTTTGCTACCGCATTTATCACTTCGTACCCAAACTGCAGCCGGTCGTAATCTTCTAAAATATGCCGATAAAATTGCACTAATCGCGCGCTAGTTAGCATTGCTAGATCGCCTTTGCCGTGCTGAATTACTACGTCACTAATACCAAATAGTTCAATGCCGCCTGCCAACTTACTTTTTTCACGACGCGCACCCTTAGCAATCACACTTCGTTGACCAAGTGGTGTAATCATACGTAGAATCCTATCAGCTTCACCAAAGTTTGTGCGGCGCAACACAATTGCACGGGTTCGCTCGACTGGCCGATTACTCATTTTGCACTACTCCTCGCACTGCGGTCACGACATCTTGTGGCTGCATGGTTGTTTTATCAAGCAAACGCACCACTCCGTATGACTCAAGCGGCGCCATACGTAGTTCCGGCACACTGTTGCTGCATACGATCACCGGAATCTGTGACAAATCAGTATGTGATCGAAGTTCGTGTAAAAATACTATGCCGTTTGGACCAGCCATAAAAATATCAAGCACGATTGCTTTTGGCAGGGCATGACTTATTCGCTCCATTGCTTCAAGTGCGTGGCGCGCCACCTGTACTGTATAGCCGGCAGCTTCGAGCAAGGTTTTGTAACAACTAGCGAGCCATTCATCATCGTCAATTATGAGTACCGGCCCTTTTTGTGTCATAGCAGCCTCAGTTGCGTTGATGGTAGTACATCTATGTAAAAGGTTGCGCCGTCTTGGTGGCGTAACACTCCTACGGTTGCATTCATCGATTCAGCGAATTGCTTCGCAATCATCATACCAAGGCCACTACTTTGTGGTCTACTATGCAACGGCTGCGCACTAACACCTATCGTTTTACCTAGCCGCGCCCATAGTTTAGCTGGGACCGCCGGACCAAAATCGCGTACACTTACTCGAATACGACCATTACGTTCGTGAACTGACAGCGAAACAGCTGTATGTGGCTCACCATAATGAAGCGCGTTGTCGGCAAAATTAAGTAGCACACGACGTAATAAATCTTTATTAGCAAGTACCAGCAATAACCGTCGTTGTCGCTTAGCTATACAAATATGCCGATCTTTTGCCTGGTACAATGGGGCTAATTCTTGCACTACTTCGTCACATATCTGTAGCGGGTTAATCGGCTCGACAGCAAATAATCCGTCTTCAAGCCGAATGCTTTTTGTAAGGTCAGTAGTAAGACGAAGCGCGCGCTCACTCGTTAGTGTAATCTGTCGTAGCAACCGCTGCGCTTGCTGAGGAGTGCAAGTAGACGCTTCAAGGTTAAGTGATAGTTGGCGAATTAACGCCAATGGGGCTTTTAGTTCATGAGCGGCAGCCACCAACGAAGAACCCTCCCCATGATTGTTCTGCCTCAATAAACCCTCCATATGCTACACATAGTGTAGCATGGCGGCCGGCCAAACGACTAGCTATTCGTTAAACGTGACAGTTTTTAGTAATGCTTCAAAATCGCTCTTAAATACGTCGCCGTCGGTGCGCAGTGTGAGCGTACGATCGCGCATTTTTATGAGTACCGCCGTACCAATAATGTCTTTGTTAAAGCTACCCTCAAGCCGTGTGCCTGTTCGATCACCTTGCATATAGACACTTGACTTTAAATCACCTTTTTTTAGTAATGCCGCGTATGTTTCAAGTGCTTTATCGTACGTTTTTTGCTCAATTGTAATGCGCAGTGCAAACTTTGTAGCCTTGCCAAGTGGCGGTACCACGTTAGGGTGCAAATAGGCCTCGTACGTAACGCCCCCGCCCTGACTCACGTCACTCGCCTGGAATGCACTCCATGTTTTTGGATACTCAAACGACAGTCGGCCATAATCAGAAGGCCCAACGAATAGCAGCATCGGTTTCTTCTCCTCGGCAATAAACTTTGCTTCAAGCTCTTCAGAATTTTTTAACACAGCCGCAGCCGATGCGTCATTGATTTTTGTGTCAACATTACTTTTTTGTTCTAGGTAATTCATAAACGCCCAAATACCAAACGACCCAAACAGCAATACTAATAGCACCAGTGCGCCAATTGCGAACATACTACCACTTATCGCTCCAGCCTCAAGAGTACGGCGCTGTATCATGCTCATGATTATACTGGTTCTATACCTTAGTGTAAAGGCTTTACCTGGTATAAATGATGTGCACCAACTGTCTTAGCGGGCGGGTAACCTGGCACGGTAAACCCATAGCTAATGAAAGCAATTGGTCGTTTTAAACGCGAAGATTCATCTTGGACTTTTTTATACATGCGCACAATATCGCGTGCGTCACCAAAGGTGTATACTACCGTCACATCTTTTGTAAAAACTGCTGACCAAAAGTTTGCACAATACACTGTGACATTTTTATCGCGCCACGACCACAGCTTTGACAGCAGCGCCAACACTGGATTAATTTCATACCCCACTGCCCGCGCGCCTAAACGACTCGCCGCTCGCAACACAAGGCCATCACCAGAACCGATATCTATGATTGTGTCGTCAGGCCCAAGCGGGTACAGCACTGTGAGCGCTTTTTTTGCTTCTTTTGGTTTAGTTGGTACATAGGGCGCACCCGTAAACACCATAAATCCGAACAAACAAATAAGCGCGAGCAATAACAGCCACATACAAGGCTATTCCTGATCAAACTTTTTTGTGAGTACCACAACTTTATTTTTAAGTTCCAAAAGCTCAGCTTCAATCTCTTTTGCAAGTAGTTCAGCTTCCTTAAACCGCTCAAGCGCTTCATCAAGAACAAACGATTCATTTTCAAACCAGTCAACCATTTGCTGTAGCTGAAGCATTTTTTCAGCTAGCGTTATTTTTTTGTTCGACATGTTTCACCTCCGTCGTTATTGTCTTATCGTGCCTTTCAACAAACAAAGTACCGCCCACCTGTTCATTACCCCTTACCAGCGCATACCCCCGCGCCAGTACCGTATTCGGATTATAAGCTGTCAAAAGCGCCACCAAACGAGCCAGTGTTTGTTGCCGCATACCAATACCATGCTGCATGCGTTGCGCCGCCTGCCCTACTAAATCTTTTATCGTTCGCTCTGTCTGCTCTAAACGCTGATTGGTAGTCCGCGCTATCGTACGCATAGCAAGTTCAGTGCGTGTAAGCAATTCCCTTTTGTCTGGCACAATAATTTCTGCAGCATTACTTGGTGTCGCTGCTCGAACATCCGCCACCATGTCAGCTAAGCTTTCGTCAACTTCATGGCCCACGCCTACCAAAGTAGGAATTCGACTGGCGGCTAATTCTCTCACGAGCCGCTCGTCATTAAACACTGCTAAATCGTCGGCACTCCCACCACCCCTTACAAGTACCAACACATCCGCTAACATTGACTGTTCATTAAAGTGCCTAATAGCACGGATAATTTGATCAGCTGCCGCCTCACCTTGCACTTGCACATGAGCTACTTCGACGTTCAGTCCGCCCCACCGGTTATTTAAAATCGTAATAAAATCGGTATACCCAGCTGCCTGTGTGCTGCTTATAACCGCAATATGCGCTGGCATACTAGGGAGTAAGCGCTTCCGTTTTGGAGCAAATAAACCTTCTTTAGATAACTTTTCTTTAAGCAGCTCAAAGCTTTTTTTAATACTGCCTTCACCACTCGGCCGAATCGCTTGCACCGTAACACTAAACTTACCCCACGCTGTGACTTTTGGGGTGGCCCGAACCACAACCTTCATACCGTCTTCAATGGGTACGCGCAATTGCCATACCGTCATAAAACACGGCACACTCGCGCTCAAGTCCTTTATGTCAAAAAATACGTATTTTTGTTGATTCACCTTAAAGTTCGCCACTTCTCCTTCGATTTCAACTACTCCATAAGCAAACTCAAGTGTCTGGTTTACCACTGCCAAAAAGTCGCTTACACTAAAGAGTGGGTTTGGGTTTTTTTCCATATACTACCAATGCGTGTTGATAAAAAATGTACCCACCAACAATTGTTACGAACAAAATAATTGCTCGGGTGAGCACAATTCCCGCGATTGCTTCACCTTGTGTAATGCCAGCAATCGAAAGTACTAGTACCATCACAGCTTCATACGCACCTGCCCCGCCTGGGGTCACAATAGCAAAACCAGCAATACTGGCTAGGCCGTACGCAATTAGGATTGGCGCAGGGTTAATGGGCGATCCAAGCGCCCAAAACACAATCGAAAATATACAAATTTCCGTAATGGTAAAAAATAATCCCCACAAAAATGGTTGCACTAGTAAGTGTTTTTCTTTATACAGCTGGTCGTAATCTTCTTGTACGTCGCTCAAAAACTTTGCGATCACTTCGCCAGTAATAAGTCGTTTTACCTTGCCTAGTGTCACCTTTTTAACTACTGTATTCACAATTTTTGACACAGCATACGCAAACCGATTCATACGGGTAACACTTTTTAATAAATACATGGTTAATAGTGTGGCCACTATCATCACGGTCACCAGTGCGCAGCTCATCAAGATTATCCACCGGTTCACCGTGCCATCAAGAGTGACCAGCACTACCGCTACTACCAGTAGAACAACCATTGCAGCTGCGCCCGCCACATAACGCACAAACTGCGCCATAGTTGCCCTACCAGTCTTCACCCCTAGCTTACCAAGCCGCCAGTTCATATACGAAACTCCGCTTACACCGCCACTCGGCAACACATGATTAACAAAGTTAAGTTCCATCGAAATTCGCATTTGAGTTAATAAACTAATATGTTTTATCGACTTTTTTTGCCGTAAATACGAAAATATCATTTCACCCGCTGCAAGATAGCCTATTGCCACTACTGGTAGCACTAACAGCAACACCCATACATCTACCTTGGCAAGCAACTCCCAGGCGCGAATCAATTCGTGGCGTGACGCGTATACAATTAAGGCAATAAATAGCAGCGTACCCATACTTAGGTAGGTGCGAATTGACAGACGTTTCATATATAACCTAGTATACTATAGCTATGCACATCACGATACTTGGCCGGCAACCTGCACTTGGCATGGCCGAACTTGAACAACTATACGGTCCGACCGCTGTTCGATGGTTTTCTGACAGTAGTGCGCTGGTCGATTCGGCGAGTTTCGACTTTGAACGCCTAGGCGGCAGCCAGAAGGCTGGTCGAGTAGTTGCCGAACTTTCAGGTGAGTGGCGACAGGTCAGTACGAAACTTGTGAGCGCCTATACTTCTGCGTGGTTAAACCATACCGGCAAAATAACCCTTGGCATCAGTGCATACGGGTTCCGCGCCAGTGCGCGTGACGTACAAAAAACAGGTATAATTCTTAAAACCAAACTAAAGCAGCACGGTGTGAGCCTGCGGCTGCTACCAAATGCCGAACCAGCCTTAAACACCGCCACAAGTCACCATAATAAGCTAGGGTTATCCGATAACCACGTTGAACTGTTGGTGGTGCGTGCCGGTAATGGTAACGTTATTATTGCTGAAAGCGTTGGCGCGCAAAACATCACCGCGCTCGCCATGCGTGATCAAGGCCGCCCTAAACGCGATGCATTTGTGGGTATGTTGCCACCAAAGTTAGCTCGATTGATGGTAAACCTTGCGCCTGTGCCAAGCGGCCGACTCCTCGACCCATTTTGCGGCACTGGTGTTGTCTTACAAGAAGCTGCTCTGCTTGGACTCGACGTATACGGTAGTGACCTATCGGCAAAAATGGTCGACTACACTACCGAAAACCTCGCCTGGCTCACTCAAGTGATCCATGCACGCCCAGTTATTACTGTAGAACTAGGCGACGCCATGAACCATCAGTGGCAACCGCCCATTGCAACCGTCGTATGTGAAACCTACTTAGGGCAACCCTTCAGCGCGCCGCCCAGCGCCGCTAAATTAGCCCAGGTGCGTGGCAATTGCCAACATATTATTAGCAGTTTTTTACAAAATATAAGCAGCCAGCTTGCACCTGGAACACCCCTTTGCCTGGCCGTACCAGCCTGGCGCAGCACAAATGGCAGCATCGCTACATTACCACTTGCCGATACAATAACTGCGCTTGGGTTTAGTCGCACTATCCTCACTCACGTGCGCGACGAGCAGCTACTTTACTACCGCGAAAACCAAACAGTCGCTCGCCAACTACTACTCCTTAAAAAGGCTTGACTATTCACCCGGTTCCGCGTACAATAGAACAGATTGTTTTATTAGTTTAAGGAGTTATATGTCACACGTTAAAGCAGGTGGTTCAAGCAAGAACGTCCACAACAACGCCGGCCCTCGTCTCGGCGTTAAGCGCTTTGGTGGCCAGAAGGTTAATGCTGGTGAAGTATTAGTTCGTCAAACAGGCAGCACCAAAATCGCCGGCCCTGGCACGTATCTGAGCAAAAATTTTACCATTCACGCAAAAATTGCTGGTATTGTCAATTTCAAGAAAATCAAAAAAGCATCGTTTACTGGCCGCACACACACTCGCACGCAAGTGTGTGTTGAATAATACTAGATTCATTCTAGTATGACAGCGACTACTGTTTGAGAACGCCGAGCGCTTCATCAAACGCAGTAATAAAGCTATTGGGGCGCACATTATAGTCTCGCCCATCATTATTCACGTCAGTAAGTATAGCCGCAGCTCTCTCAAGTCGCTGTCTCACTAAATCTGGTAGACCTTGCGTTTGTCGAGCAGCGTCAAGCGCGCGAAGGACACGTACTGTGCCTACTGCAGGATCGATATAACCTGCACGGCTTTTCGCATCTTCAATTGCGCCTACTACACCTTTCACAGCTCGACCTACCCGTTCGGCTTCAGCTGCTTGTTCAGCACGTGCCTGTAAGCCAGGACTCATAATGCTCGTCGGCACTTCAGAAATAAGCTCCGATTGAGGTGGTACGTTGCCCCTTAGTTGTGCCGCAAGGGCTTCATGCTGTTCGGGGGTTAAGGCGTCATCTGAATCGCCACTTGCATCATCTAGTGGCGGTAGCTCTGCATTTGGACCCCACCTTCGTCGCCGTTCAGCTGCAGCGGCTCGCAACAATTCTGAGCGTGCCATACAACGACTCAGTGCATCTGGTATCGAACTACTGACGTAGGCAACAGCTTGCACGCCTACTTCGCGCGGCACAAATTCCTGTCGTGCTGCAGCTTCGGGATTCGGTGCTGTTTGACGCTCCATATAATCTTTAAAAGCTTTCTCTGCAACTCGCCCTTTTCGAAGGTTGCTTGGGTCTGTCGTATCAATTGCGCTAAAGTATACACCACCCTGACCATCTTCTATGGGAGTTGTGTCAATAACCAAGGTCCGACCTTCACGTGTCACACGAACTGTCGGGTAACCCGATTCTTGTTCTGCATTTGAGCTATCGTGTGGAAAGGGTGATTTTTCTGATACCATGATTTGTTATTGCCTGTTTATTTGTGATTTACGTATGTAGGTATATTAGCAAAAAATTGTTGTTTTGTCAATATGGTTATGTTAGTAAATATAAAAACACCCACTCCGTAGCTGCAGGGGTGGGTGTTGTGAGAGCCGTTACGGCGCGTATGTTAGGTATTCTTTGGAATATCACCAGGGAAAACTGGTGCGCCAGTTTGTGCCACAGCTTTGGCAACTTCTGCAGCAGCAATATTTGGGTCACGATAGTTTGATTCTGTTACCCCAGGAACTTCAGTGATAACACCTTCGAGTGAGCCTAGATTTGCCGCAGCTCGTGCAAGGGCAGCTTCGGTTGAGCCTGGAAGTCGACCAATAATCTCCTGTCGTGCTGCAGCGCGCTCGCCTGGGTCTTCAATTGTTGATAATTTTTCGTCTGTCATATACATAATTCCTTATTTTTTTGTTTTAGGTAACTCTATAGCTACATCATAGCAAAAAATTGACTAAATGTCAATATGCTTTTGCTTAGCTATGCTCCCCTACTACTAGACTACTGAACTACTAAACTGAAGGTACGCTCGGTGTAGTGTCCATACCAAGGTGATGTTTGACTCGAGCCACAACGTCGCCAATCACAACCTGTGACTTAACAAGGTAATCGTCGACACCGAGCTGTTCGGCACGTTCTTTATCTTTTGGCTGGCTGAGTGCTGTAAGCATAATAACCCGAATATTAGCAGTTTCTGGAGTGTTACGTAGAATATCAAGCACGTCAAACCCGCTAATTTTAGGCATCATGGCATCGAGTAAAATTAAATCAGGGCGAAACGACATTGCCGCTGTCAGGGCGTCTTCCCCATTACTAACATCTTGTATTTCGAACCCTTCAAGTTCGAGGCGCGAACGATACACCATAGAAAGCGCAGTATCGTCTTCAACTAGTAGAATCTTCTTTTTTACATCCATAACTGTCACTATAGTACGATATCTGTTAATAAAGCACAAGCATTGTTTGGCTGTTTGCGTGCTGGCGGAGCATTAGTTAAATGTCGCAATGGCCGCTTCTAGCTGCGGGTCGCGGCCAGCGTTCATGTCGTCGCTATTCAGCTGAACAGTTTTATTGGGTGCAATGCCTTCTTTAGTGATGTTTTTACCATTTGGCGTATACCAGCGAGCAATTGTTACTTTTATCTGCCGTCCACCAGGCAAGCTAATGAGTTTTTGTACCGTACCCTTACCAAATGTTTTTTCACCCACTAACGTCGCTGCGCCGTGGTCTTGTAAGGCGCCGGCCACAATTTCGCTAGCACTAGCGCTACCAGCGTTTACTAGAACAACTGTTTTCATGCCTTCAAGCAACGGTGACTTACCGGAGCGGATCTCGTCAGTCACAGTGCTACCAGTCTTTTCGGTTACAATGACTTTGTTGTTAAGCCATAAGCTTGCCACATCACGCGCAGCATCTAGGTAGCCGCCGCCGTCATCGCGCAAATCTACAATCACACCCCGCACATTCTGGCGGGTGAATTCCTGAGCAGCTTTCGTGGCTAAACCGCTGGTTTCGGCATCAAACCGCGAAATTGTGAGGTGGCCTATGCCACTGGCAACATGCCAGCGTACGCTCGTATCGGTAATTTTAGCACGAGTAATAGTAAATTCTTTGGTTTCTTGGCCACGCTGCACCGCTAGCTTTACTGAAGTACCAGCTTCACCGCGTATCTTTTCGGCCACCGAAGCAGAATCTGCACCTTTTACCAGCTGTTCATTCACTCGCACAATCACATCACCTTGCTTTATACCTGCTTGCTCTGCTGGTGAATTAGCAATGACACGCAAAATGGTTGGTTCTTTGCTGCGCACACCAATCTCACACCCAATACCGCTGACTTCGCCGTTCAAGCCTTTCGTAAAATCTTCGGACTCGGTTTTATCCATAAACACCGTATACTGATCACCAGCAGCGGCCGTCATACCGCGCGCCGCGCCATCAACTAACTTCGTCGTGTCAAGCTCGCCGTCGTAGTTAGCCTTTAGCTGCTGATATGCTTGCTGAACCAACGCTAAATCGAGCGTG
Organism: Saccharimonas sp. (SeqCode); assembly: GCA_049293315.1. GTDB lineage: Bacteria > Patescibacteriota > Saccharimonadia > Saccharimonadales > Saccharimonadaceae > Saccharimonas. The sequence goes on along the minus strand of JBATSN010000040.1, from coordinate 15,314 downwards.
TCAGCACTCGCTTTAATACCAAATAGCGGTGCAACCGCTACGTATAATTCATGGCTACGCGTACCCGCTACATACCCTACCACAAGGCAAAGCGCAACAATAAAAAACAGCTTTGCGCTAGCAATTTTTTGAGTAAACTGCGCTACTCTTTGACGATGTGGTGATTGCTGTGACAAAACCCCTCCTGTAACCTATTATTCTTGGCTTATTATACGCTAAACGCGCAGCTAAATACTACCCCAAAGTATAAGCGGGTTAGAAATAGATGTAGACGTTATAGGTGTATGGTGAAAGATTTTTACGTTCTGAATATTGGCCCCAGCCTGCACCAGGAAGCCATTCATTATACTGGCTAATGTTGATGGTACCGTCACCGTTTACACTATCAACCCACACAATATGACCGTAGTAGCCACTCGTAATCACACCGGCAGAACCTGCGCGTGGCACAGTGCTCGTTTTGTACCCAGCCGCAATAGCGTTACCTGGCCACTGGTTCGCGTTACCCACGCCACCCCAATAAGGCATATATTTATTCTTTTCGTACACTTTCCAAGCAACGTAACTTACACATTCACGGTTATACATACCCCATGGGTCAACCAAGCTATCTTGTGCGGCGTTTGCAAGGTAGTTTGGGTAGCCGCCACGGCCAGAATCACCAGGTACAGCACTACCGCCACCGCCAAACTGCTGTAGGCGAGATCGGATTTCTTGGGCCTGCTGTTCTTTTAGTGAGTTAATTTGCGAATTACGCTCACCTACCATTGACTGGAAGATTGCTTCTTGGCCTTGCGTGTCTGCGAGCAGCTTAGCCTGTTCGGCTTCCTTTGCAGCTAGTGCATCACGCTGTGACTTTTGATCGGCCATCACCCGCTCAACATCAGCCTTCTGCTGTTCAAGCTGCACCTTGAGCGCATTAATGCGGTCAATTGTATCGGTCAGCGTATTCTGAATCGATGAACGGTACTCTTGCTGATCAACATAGTCAGAGATATTACTTGCACTCGCCAACATTTCAAGCGGACTAATACTGCCGTCTACGTACATGTCGGCAATAATCTGCCCCAGCGCGTCTTTATTAGCAGTAATCTGATGTTCAGTTTCAGCAATATCGGCCACTAGCTTATCGTACTTCGCTTGGCTTAGGTCGACTTGTGCCTGAATTGTTGCCTTTTGAGCCGTTAAACTAGCTACTTCATTGGCTAGCGTTTTTGACTGTTCCGCAAGCACGGCCGCTTGTGACTGCAAGTTGCTAATTTCCGACTGGATTGCGTTAATCTGATCGTCGTATTTGTCAGCTAACACTCGCCCACCAAACGTCATTGGTGAACTAATCGCCATTAACACCGCACCGGCCACTAGTATTGCTTTAGTGGCTAACCCTTTGGAAACTGGTGTGGTGGACCGTTGTTTCATTAATTTCATATTACCATAAGCTCCATACTATTGTCAACATGTTTTACATGTAACCTAGATTTTTAGGTAACGACGCGTAGCAAGTAGCGACGACACAATGCCAATACATGCACCAGCGAGTATCATGGCAAGTACAACAAACGCGATGTACGTAGTGAGCAGGTCGACGGTCGGGCCAATTTCAATACCGAATTCTTGCATGTTGCCAGAAAATGCCGAAAGAAGCACCATACCAAGTGCAGTAGCAATCACAGCCGCGATGAATCCGTATACAATTGCTTCAACCACGAACGGCCCGCGAATAAAACTACGGTCAGCACCAATCAATTTCATCATCTGAATTTCTTCTTTACGGTTAAATATAGCCATACGAATCGTGTTAAAAATAATGAGCATTGAAATACTGATAAACATCACACTCATGCCTACACCGGCGCGTTGGGCAATTTTCGTCCAGTCTGCAATGGTGTCAGTAGCTGATTTACGCTCGCTCATAAAGGTCGGTTTACGGTTTGGGTCGATATACTTTTTTAGTTCGGCACTTTTATTTACGTAATCGACAATTTCAGTGGTGTTATTGACGTCTTTTAGACTAATGCGCACAGTGGCGGGTATTTTATTAGCAGCTTCGGTAAGTGCGTTTAATGCTCCAACACTGTGTTTATTCTTAGAAGCAAAGTTGGCCCTCCCTTCTTCGGTGCTAATAAACGTGACAGTGTCGACATTCGGCAAGGCGCGTAAATCTGCCAAGATTGTTTTTGCCTGCGCTTCGGTAGTGCCTGTTTTTAAGTAGATTGACCGGTCAATGCGCTTGCCGACTGTTTGGGCTGTGTCGGCTAACACATTCTGAGCAACAACTGTTACAAATACAATAAGAAGTGTGATGGTCATTACCGCTGTGGCCGCAACTGTGAGCCAGGCATTCCGTGTAAAATTATTAACGCCATAGCGGCACATGCGCAAAAATGCCAACCACTGCCTTCGGTGACGATGCTGGCCAAATGGACGATTTTTCGGGTTCTTTTTTGCCATTATTGCCGATAACTCCCCTGCGCCTGATCACCGCTAATTTTGCCGTGCTCAATTGTTATAACACGGCGCTTTAGTTTATTCACAATTTCAACGTTATGCGTCGTGAGCAATACTGTTGTGCCGTAACGATTGATCTTTTCGAGCAACCGCACGATATCCCAGCTGTGTTTGGGGTCGAGGTTACCTGTTGGCTCATCAGCAATCAATATTTTTGGCTGCCGCACTACAGCACGAGCAATCGCCACGCGCTGGCGTTCGCCACCACTTAACTGGTGCGGGAAGTTCTTTTCTTTGCCCGTAAGGCCAACGAGTTCGATCACTTTTGGTACAGTATTTTTTATTTCGCGGTTCGTCATACCGGCAATTTCAAGGGCAAAGGCTATATTTTCAAACACCGTACGCTGCGGTAACAGTTTAAAGTCTTGGAACACGACACCAATTTTACGCCGAAGAAGCGGAATGTGCTTGTCTTTTAGCGTGTCGTAATCAATACCGCCTACGACGATTTTGCCGCTAGTTGGTTTTTCTTCACGCGTAAGCAACTTCAGCAAGGTTGACTTGCCTGCGCCACTGGTGCCGACCATAATTACAAATTCGTTTGGTTCAATATGTAAAGACACCCGATTAAGCGCCGGTTTGTCTTCTTTGCCATACGACTTTGTTACCCTATCTAACAGAATCATCTCTACTTAGTATAGCATAAACGGTGCCTAAACCAGGGTGCTACTAGTAGCGTAACTACCAATCACCACTGGCACCGCCACCGCCGAAGCCGCCGCCACCGAATCCACCCCCACCACCGCCACCGCCGAAGCCGCCGCCCCACCACCAGCCACCACGAGGAGAATAATCACCCTTGTGACGACCGGTATCTACCGCTGAACCACCCGCCCACCATGCTGGTCGCTTTCCCCGGGCCATACTGTCGTGATAGTTGCGCGACACCAAAAAGTCAAACAATAATCCAAGCGGAACTAGTATTGTTGTTAACACCACCGCCAGCGGGTGCCAAGCAGTGTAGGCCATAATACCTGCGCCAATCGATCCGCCAAGAATACCGCCACCCCACCAGCTTTTACTGCGTGCAAGCATAGAAGCTATCCAGTTGCACACACCGGCAATAATAAAAAGAAAGAAAACACCTATCCAAAATAGGTCACTCATTGACATGGAATCGTCTGACTGGCTCAGCAACTTTGGATCAGCCTGACGAGTGATTGCGAGTTGCATACTCGCTACCCCTTCACTAATACCCCCATAGTAATTACCTACCCGAAACTTTGGCCGAATAACGTTTGTAATTATATTATTAGCCCGGGTATCAGTTAAATCACCTTCTAGTCCAGTGCCGACTTCAATACGCATCAACCGATCATTTTTAACGACCAACAGCAGCACGCCATTATTAGTTTTGTCACCAATTCCCCACGCACGAGCGACCTTGAGTGAATAACCCTCAAGGTATTCGTTGGCACCTAATGTCTGCACAAGCAGCACGGCCATTTGGTACGATTTTTCTTGTCGACCTTGTGTAATTTGTTGTGATAGTTGGGTGATTTCGCTATCAGTCAATGTATCTGTAGTATCAACAACTGGCCTATCAAGCGACGGTGCAGGTGGTACCGCTAAGGCACCGGCGCTACTACTAATACAGGCCATGAGACTAGCAATGATCAGCGCAAAAACTGCGAGCCTGCCATAGCGACCCATATTGGTTACACTCCCTTTTTAGTTAGTAAAATCGATAACCGGTGCTTTTTCAACACCTTTTTCAGATTCAAAGTAGTTGCTTTTTGTGAAGCCAAACAAGCCGGCTACTATATTAGTTGGAAAGCGTTGAATTTGCGTATTGTACTGTCTTGCCACTTCGTTATAGTCAGTGCGCGCGACGTTCACACGGTTTTCGGTACCTTCCACTTGCGCGAGCATATCTTTGTAGGCTTGCGTCGATTTTATGTCAGGATATTGTTCCACTGTCACTAGTAATCGACTAAACGAACTGCTCATTTCAGTTTGCGCAGCCTGATACTGCTGAATTTGCTCAGGTGTCGCCTTGCTAATATCGATCGTGTTACTTGTTGCTTTAGCACGCGCCTCAATCACCTTAGTGAGTGTGTCTTGCTCAAAAGTAGACGAGCCTTTTACTACACCAATCGCCTGCTGCACAAGGTCGGCACGACGTTGATATTGCGACTGTAAGTCGCTCGCTGCTTTAGTAACTTTTTCGCGATTAGCAACGAGGCTATTATAGGTACCACCGAGCATCATACTGACCAGTAGTAAAGCGGCTACAATAATTCCAGGAACAAACCATTTACTTTTCATACACTCTCCTTCTTATACGTATTATTATACCGGTTGTTACGAAAAAACGTAAGGTTATTCCAAAAAAGCTGTCATAAATTCGTCGAGCTTGCCATCTAACACACCAGCGGCATCACGAGTTTCGTGCTTCGTACGCGTGTCTTTGACTAATGTGTACGGGTGCAACACATAATTACGAATTTGCGCACCCCAACTAGCCGATTCGCCAGCCCTCAGGTCGCTCAATGTTTCGGCATGCTGTTCAAGCTGCATGGCGGCTAACTTGCTGCGTAAAATTTTTAAGGCAGTTTCGCGATTTTGTAGTTGTGATCGTTCATTTTGAATTGCTACTACAATGCCTGTTGGCAGATGCGTCACTCGCACAGCACTGTCAGTCGTGTTGACCGATTGCCCACCATGGCCACCTGCGCGGTAAACATCAATTTTTAAATCCTTTTCGTCGAGCTGTACTTCATCTGGCGTATCGATTTCGGGCATTATTTCAACTAATGCAAAACTGGTTTGGCGTAAATTATCACTATTAAACGGACTGAGTCGCACTAAGCGATGTACCCCATGCTCGGACTGCAATTTGCCGTACGCGTACGGCCCTGTAAAACTGTAGATCGCTGATTTTATACCAGCTTCTTCACCCGGACTCCGTTCAATCATCTCTGTTTTCATGCCAGATTTTTCGCCCCATCGTAAATACATACGCTCAAGCATCTCACACCAATCTTGTGCGTCAGTACCACCTGCACCAGCGCTCAATTTCACAATGGCATTGTGGTCATCGTATTCGCCATTGAATAACAGGTCTTTTTTAAGTGCCGCCAGCTGTGCTTCCGCTACGTCCAACTGCGCGGTAAGCTCTGGCACCATTGTTGCGTCGCCAATAGCAGCAAGTTCACGTATGTCGGCACTTTGAGCAAACAGTGTCTGCCACGGTTCGATCTGGGCGCGCAAACTCGCCGCTTGCTTACTGAGTAGCTGTGCGCGCTCTGAATCATCCCATACCTCTGGTTGAGCCAGTTGCGCATCAATCTGAACAAGTTCTTGTGCTTTTGCGGCGACCGCAAGCTGCGCATAACCTTGCGTGATCTGGTCGTGTAGTTCTGTGCTACGCTTTTTAATTGGCTGCATTTATTCTATTATACTACGCTACTAGGAGGTACTGGCTCTACCGCTGCTTTGTAGCGATCAATATGGCTCAGGCGGCGTACCAAAAATGGATGCGAACTAAGTGTTTGTGCAAAACGATTCATTGGTCGTTCGGCTGTGTACTGCAACCACTGCCTGGCAACTTCGTTCATAGCCTTGGCGACATCTGGCCCTACATGCACCTTGATTAGCGATTCTTTAACAAGTTCAGGTTTTCGCATATACATAAGCGCTAAGCGATCAGCTGTAAGTTCTGCGCGGCGACTCCAAAACCCCGCAAACCATGTAGCGATTGGCCCTACAAACGGAATATTCAAAAATGGCTGCAAATACACCGAGGCCATAGTGTGTCCATACTTAATATGCGCCATTTCATGCACTACCACTACGCGTAATTCGTCGTGAGTTAGGTAGCGAATAGAACCAGAATGAAGCACTATGCAGTATGGCCTGGCAAAACCAAATGCATAGGCATTGATCACTGGGTCTTGTGTAACAAATATTTCCACGCGCGGCATTTGCAAATCGGCAGCCACTTCGTTTGCCCAGTCTCGTAGCCATGCATAATCACTGTACTCGATTTGCAAGGAATTACCTAAAATCGTTTGGCGCATAATACGTACATAAAACATGCCAAACAGTAAAATGCCAACAAATAAAACACCTCCCATAAATAGTGTACCCAGAAGACCTAGAATAAAATCAGCTGGCGTTTGGTCAGGCTGCTCAAAGAACGTCATGATGTACGACACAATAAAATAGGCGCACGTCAGCAAAAAGAAACCTACAAATGTACACACGAGTACCGTCATGTCACTTGTTGAATATGCCGCCTTCACTGCCCGCTGGCCTTTTGTCATCTGTTGTGGTTCCACCGTGTTCTCCTGTTATCTGTTTTTAGTATAGCGCATTGTCACTTTATTCATATACCTCTACAACCACCAACCGTTCAGCAAATCACGCATCTAATTGGTTCACCGCCGCGATAAACTGATCGCCACGATCAACATAGTTCTTAAACATACCGAAACTAGCGCTTGCAGGGCTCAGTAATACAACACCGCCTGGTACAGCTACTCGCGCGGCAGCTTGCACGATATCGCGCATATCACCAACCGGTGATATCACCGGCACACCAGCTTGCTGGCAAAGCGCAGCGATTTTCGACCCCGTCTCACCCATCGCTATAACCGTGCTAGCCGTATCTTTACAAGATTGCACAACACCACTATAATCGGCACCTTTATCAGACCCGCCCAGGATGATGACCTTCGGCTCGGTAAACGACGCAAGTGTTGCGATGGCCGAACCAGGTGTTGTGCCGATACTGTTGTCGTAATACGCCACGCCTTTAGCAGTACGTACGAGTTTGAGCCGATGTGGCAAACCGCTAAACTGACTTAGGCCTTTTTCAATTGCCTTTTCATCTAACGTGAAAACACGAGCCGCCGAAATCGCTGCACAGGCATTTTCAATGTTATATGTACCAGCGATTTTCAGCGCACTCACCGGACAAATGTCCTTGCCATCAACCCGAAAGTAGCCCCCTTCGGCGTAGACACCAGGGGTATCACGGGCATTGTAGCGTGTGCAACTACCCAGTACCGAGCTTTTAGCGATTGTTTCACTCCATTTGTTCGATGGATGGTAAAAGCAACTATCCTGTGATTTTTGGTGCCGACGAATATTAGTTTTTGCTTCAATATATTCTTTAAAATCAACATGAACGTCTAAGTGGTCAGGTTCAATCATAAGCACCACCGCAACGTGTGGACTGCGTTCAAGGTCCCACAGCTGAAAACTACTAAGCTCGAACACCACAATATGATCACGGGTAATTTGTGACAGCACATCGAGTGGTGGCTGGCCAATATTACCGACCAGATGAACAGTTTGCCCTGCGGCCCGCAATATACTCGCAATCAAGCTACTGGTCGTCCCCTTGCCTTTAGTACCAGTTACGCCAATGATTGGTGCTGGGCATTGCTTAAAAAATTCATTAGTACTCGACCAGATAGTGCCGTGTGTCGTAATGTTTCGCGGCGGCAAACTCGCTGTCCGTACCACCATATCGTAATCATTCAGCTTACTAAATGCATCTTGCCCTAGTATCGTTGCAGCATTCTGCGGGATTGGCCTAGTGGGTGCTGCCGATTCATCAATAATAGTAACTGTATGGCCGAGTGCCGAAAAATACCGATAGTTCGATTCACCTTCGATTCCATACCCGGCAATCGCTATGTTCATACGCGCTACGAACCCTTAGTAAATACAGTCGTTAGCTTATCGTTCAACGCCACTAGCTCGTCTTTTTCGCCACTACTCACACCAGCTAATACCCAGGTGTTGTGCGCAATAAACTCACGTGCGGTGGCAAGCATTCGGTCTAGCGTAATACCGCGAATTGCGTCAGGAACTTTGTTGTAATCCTTCACCACGCCATCAGCAAAATACCTGCCGCAATAAAAATTACTAATTTGCGACACTGTTTGGGCGCCCATTTGGTGCCTGCCTAGTGCATATGATTTAGCAGCCAACAGTTCATCTTCACTAATACGACCATGCATAACTGCCGTCACTTCACGCACAATAATGTCGAATAACGCTTCGGCCGTTTCAAGGTTTACTTGGCCACCAAAATCCCAGCTACTATCATGAAACCCAACACTAGTATCGCTGAATAAACTGTAGGCTAGTCCTTTTTTACGGGCCGCACCATAAATACGTGAATGCATCGTACCAGTTAAAATATGGTCAAGGCACGACATCGCTTCGGACTCATCGTCGTTAATTTCACGCGGTAATGTCATCGACCAGCCAAATGTTAAATTACTCGCTTCTTTACGCCGAATTAAGGTTGGATTGCCGCTCTTTAGTTCGTCTTTTGGCACCTCAAACCGTTCACCACGAGGTAATTCCCACTCTTCCAAATCTCGCTGGATTTGCGCCCGCCTACCGTCAAGCTTACCGGCAATTACAAATCGCATATTATCGGTAGTATGGGTTCGTTTATGATGCTCACGAATATCATGTAATGTTACGACGCTAATTGTTTGCAGACGTTGCCAGAATGTAAATACATCTTCACCAAGCAACTGCTGAATCTTAGGCCAAAGCACGCGATTATGGTTATTCAAATAACCAGTTAATTCGCTTTTTACATTACCCTTTTCGGCTTCAAGCTCACTAGGATTAAACTTTGGCTGACAGATCGCCACTCGCTGCAGCGCAAATATACGATCCCATTCAAAATCGGCACAATCTGCCACATATACCATAGAAAGATCACTAGTATAGGCATTATGATAAGCGCCATTTTTTGTAAACTCAGCTTCGTAGGCGTGTTCGCTTTTGAACTGAGCATTCGCACCAAAGGCCATATGCTCCATAATGTGGGCTGTTTCGTAAATATCTTTACCCTTAACATAGCGATTACCGGCCCTAAACTGAAACTGAAAACTCATAACTGTGGCGCCAGGAATATCAATAAATAAGCCGCGCGCTCCATTTTTCAGCCGTACTTCTGTAGTGGTGTGTTTCATTTAACGTTTCTTTTTTCGATTCTGCCGCTGTGCTTTCTTCTTTTTGCGAGCAACGTTGCGTTGATGATTAATGTCAGTGTTATTGCGAGCTTTTTTAACTCCTGACTCAAAATCCTGATCCCGATTTAACTCCCCACCAGTCACTTCGTTAACACCACGCTCAACAGCCGTTTCGGCAAGTTTAGTGAGCTCAGTTTCGTGTTCGTTATCGACTGCTTCTTTAGTAATAGCATCTGTTTTATGAACGTGATAAATTGCTCGCAATACTTCGTCGCGCAACGTGGCCTGCAAGCTATCGAACAATTTTTGCGATTCGCTACGGTATTCTACCAGCGGGTCGCGCTGCCCCACACTGCGCCAGTGAATACCTTCACGCAAATGCTGCATATTTTCTAAGTGTTGCATCCACAGTGTGTCGAGTATCTGCAAGTACACTTCTCGTTCCACACCACGAATCAGCTCCTCGCCAAGTTCTTTTTCTTTATTACGATACAGCTTTTCGGCAGCTTCAATGGCTTGCTCGCGACGAAGCTTATCTTTCTTTTCAAGGCCAATAGCGCGCAGTCTTTTTTCTTCGACTGGTATTACCACTGAAAACTCGTCATAAAACCGTGGATTATTTTTAGCAGGTACAACAGTAAGCTCAGCAACCTTTTCTTTAAGAAGGCGCTGAATCTCAGGCTGAATGTTATCACCATCTAAAATACGGCGGCGCATAGTATATACAACTTTACGGTGGCGATTAATCACGTTGTCATACTGCACCACATTTTTACGTGTATCAAAGTTATAGCCTTCAACTCGTTTTTGAGCAGCTTCGAGTGTTTTACTCACTGCCTTATTTTGAATTGCTGTGTCTTCGTCGACCCCTAGCCTATCCATGAGTGTGGCGATTCGTTCGCCCTGGAAGATACGCATTAGGTCGTCTTCAGTGCTTACATAAAACTGGGTGTCGCCTGGGTCGCCTTGCCGCCCACCACGACCACGTAGCTGATTATCAATGCGGCGTGATTCGTGCCGCTCGCTACCGATTACCACGAGGCCGCCGAGTTCACGCACACCTGGCCCAAGCTTAATGTCGGTGCCGCGCCCAGCAATGTTAGTGGCTAACGTAATTGAACCTTTTTGGCCAGCTTTTTCAATAATTGCCGCTTCACGTTCATTGTTTTTAGCGTTTAAGATTTCGTACGGAATACCTTCTTTGTCGAGCCAGGCCGCAATTAGTTCGTTTTTAGCAATCGAACCCGACCCCACTAAAACTGGCCTGCCCTGTTCGTGGTAGCCTTTGATCGCTTCGGCCACCGCTTTCAACTTGCCTTTTTCAGTTTTATAAATCAGATCTTCATGATCGTTACGGGTAATTGGCTTGTTTGGCGGTACCACCACAACATCAAGTGAATAAATTTGTTGAAACTCCTCTGCTTCAGTGTAAGCAGTGCCTGTCATGCCAGAAAGTTTTTTATACAGACGGAAATAATTCTGGAAGCTGATTGTAGCCAGTGTCATACTTTCTTGTAGTACTGGAACACCTTCTTTGGCTTCGATGGCCTGATGTAGGCCTTCGTTGTAACGGTTGCCTTGTTTTAAGCGACCAGTGTGTTCGTCAACAATGATGACTTCACCGTCGTTAGTTACCACATAGTCTTTGTCACGACGGAATAATGTCTGAGCGCGCAAAGCTTGATCCATATGGTACACACTGCGCACATATTCTGGGGTGTATAAGTTTTTTATACCAAGCATTTTTTGGACTTTTTCAACGCCAACATCTGTGAGTGATACACTGCGGCGCTTCTCGTCGAGTATGTAGTCATCTGGTACAAGTTTGGCGGCAATTTTAGAAAATTGGTAATAACTTTCGGGATTTTCGGCAGCTGGTGCACTAATAATAAGCGGCGTGCGTGCTTCATCGATCAAAATACTATCAACCTCGTCTACAATCGCGAAATTCAGTTCACGCTGGCGCACTAGGTCAACTTCGTTTACCATGTTATCGCGTAAGTAGTCGAACCCAAATTCGTTGTTAGTACCATACGTAATATCGGCAGCGTAGGCTTCTTTACGCGTTACAGGGCGTAGCTTTTTCATACGCGGATCACTAAATTGTTCATTATCGTGTGTGCCGTCGTACACAAACGAGGCTTCATTGATAATAACTCCCGTACTAATACCAAGTGCTTCGTAAATCTGGCCCATCCAACCAGCGTCACGTTGTGCCAAATAGTCATTCACCGTTACAATATGCACACCCTTACCTTCGAGGGAATTTAAGTATGCCGCGAGTGTTGACATCAGAGTTTTGCCTTCACCGGTTTTTAATTCGGCGACATTACCCTCGTGTAGCACCATGCTGCCCATCAACTGCACATCATAGTGACGTTCGCCAATTACACGATCAGCCATTTCGCGTACTAAGGCAAAGGCATCGGGCAAAATTGTATCGAGCGTCACACCTTTTTTGGTAAGTCGTTTTTTTAATACGTCTGTTTGCTCACGCAACTGTTTTTTGGTCATTTTTTTGTAGTTATCTGTACGCCCATTCACTTCATTAACGCGTTTTTGCAATCGCTTTAAAATCCGCTTTTGTGGGTCACCAAAAATTTTTGTTAACGCTGTATCACGATTTACCATAACAATTACACCTCGCTTAGAAAATATCAGGAAACTACCCTATATTATACGCTGTTTTAGTGCGAGATAAAAGCCCAAATAACTATAAACACAGGGAAAAACTACTGTTCGCGGGCATAGCTGCGCTTAAAGCGATCCAGCAAACGACGACGGCCAACATGCGGGATTAATTCTTGCTTGTATTTACGCAGCTGCGCGGCAAGCTTAGCTTCAACAATATCAACAGCGGCTAGTACGTTCATAGTTGAATCTTTAGCGGTAATAATTTTATCGGGTACATGAATAAACACCTCGACTTCGTACTTATTGCCCTTGTCACGATTAACTTCGGCAATTTTGATTTCGGTGCGCATCGTTTTACGAGCATGCCGCGGCGCTAAACGATCAAGCGTTCCGATCTTTTTTCTGATATATTTTTTGGTTGATTCGTCGCAAACGTAGCTGCCGACTCCGGTTATGTCAATATGTGCGATCATGATGACCCCTTTCTTTAACCGTTCTATGTACCCCTATTATAGCACGATTATTGTGGCAGTGTATCGACACCAACTGCTTCTGCAATATGCTCATAACCGTCAGCCTTCATGAGCTGAACCAGGCCGCTATTGATATCGCCAATCAGTTGCGGCCCTTCGAAAATCATACCAGTAATAAGCGCCACTAAACTTGCACCGGCTTTAATTTTTTCATACGCATGTTCAGCCGAAAATACGCCACCAACACCAATAATGCACAGCTTATCGCCATAGGTTTGATAGGTTTTTTTAATCAACTCGTTAGAAACATTACGAGTCGGAGCGCCACTTAACCCCCCCTTTACAGTGGTAGGTAGGGCCTCGTGTAGCGCGACATTCGTGCGATTTTTACGTAAGTTGCCGATTGTGACCCCCTGCACATTGTGAGACGTAATTATTGTCAGTAATTTACTAAGCTCACCCCAGGGCAAATCAATTGGCATTTTAATAAACACTGGCTTTGTTAGCTGTAGCCTGTCAACGGCTGTCAGTAGTTTTTCAAGCCTAGCCGGTGTAGTGAATGGCTCACCACCATGCGTGTTCGGGCAAGAAATATTCACTTCGTACATCTGACAAACATTCGCGGCTTCAAGCAGTGCAAGCGACGTACAATAGTCGCCGATCGCCGTAGCGTCATCAGCCGTTTCGCAACTATTGGTCTTTGCAACCGAAACACTGAGAGGAAACTGAGCAAGCGTCTTTTTTTTATGGCGCTTCAGGCGCTCGACAACCGCCACAATACCCTGGTTCGGTAAGCCGGCATTCACCACTAATGCTTTTGAAGCAGGCAACCGGTAAAACCATGGTCGCACATTACCTTCACACGCTTCCGCCGTAACTGATCCGCCTGTCATAAATCCAAACCCAACCGATTCTAACAGTGGTGCTAATTCAATATTTTTATCGAACCCTGCCGCGAGGCCAATTGGGTTAGTGAACGTTACACCAGCTATTACCTGCTGTAATTGTATGTTCTGGTGCTGCCATAGCAGTGGTATATGTTTCAAGCCAGGCACAGTCTGTATAACACGCCCCACCCGCACAATATCTACATGAACTTTATCAGGGTGTCGTAAAAACAGCAAGGGTTTTACCACGCGCTGATAAGTGCTTGCTGTGATAATACGAACCAGGCTGCTCATTGTATCATTCAACTACAACGTTAAATCTTTTCGCGACCACCCATGTAAGGACGCAGCACCTCAGGTACCACGACATCACCTTCGGCTGTTTGATAATTTTCAATGATTGCCACCATAGCTCGCCCCAGTGCAAACGCCGTTGCGTCATTGGTATGTACTAGCTCGATGCCGCTTGCAGTGCGGACACGCGTTTGCAAGCGCCGCGCCTGGTAATCAGTCATGTAATCAGCCGTGTGAGTTTCGCGGTACTTGCCCTGCGCTGGCAGCCATACTTCCATATCGACACCGCGAGCATTAGGCTTGCCTATGTCAGCAGTACACTTCATTAGAACGTGATACGGTAACTTCAGCTGTTGCAATAAGTATTCTTGCAGCGCGATGAAAAACAAGTGTTCTTGGTAACTATCTTCGGCCGTCGTAAAACTCTCCATCTCAAGCTTATCGAACTGATGCATCCGTATAAGGCCTTCCATGTCTTTACCATACGTACCAGCTTCTTTACGAAAACTCGTCGCAAACCCTAGATAGCGGAGAGGGAGACGTTCTGGCTCAAATATCTCGCCGGCGTGCATGCTACCCAGCACGTGCTCAGCGCTCCCCTGCAACCACAGTTCTTCACCCTCAATTTTATAACGATCATCACTCGGCTCCAGCCGATCCATTTGGTCGTATGGTTCTGTGCGAATCATAAGCGGTGGCAGCACCGGCACAAACGGCCGAGAGCTTACGTTCAGCTCATTCGCTGATATCACCTCTGCCAACTTCGTTTCATTTGTGAGTGTACTCATGACCCACTGAATAATGGCTTGTTGCAGCAACACTAAATCGCCCATGATATACGCAAAGCGCGCACCCGATACTTTGGCGGCCCGTTCTTTATCGAGCCATCCTTTAGCTTCGGCGATTTCATAGTGATTTTTGGGCGCAAAATCAAACGCTGGTTTGTCGCCTACTACTTTCACTTCGACATTGTCGTCTTCGCTAGCACCTACCGGGACGTCATCAGCTGGCATATTGGGTACGTTTTTTAGTAACTCAGTAAATTCGGTTTCTACACTAGTCAAGTATTGTTCTTGTTGTGCCAGCTCAACTTTGATTTGCTTACCCTCGTCTATCACCGCCTGGTCTGGCTTGCCGCCTTTCATACGAGCGGCGTTTTCATTGCGCCGTGCGCGCAGCTCGTCAACACGAAGCAACAGCTCTCGGCGACTGTCGTCGAGCGTAAGGAGCTTTTTAATATCAACCTGATAGCCTTTTTGCGTGGCTGCTTCTTGCACACGCTCACTATTGGCACGAATGAAACGAATGTCTAACATACTACTAGTATACTACGTGAACTAGCAACCACAACCTACGACCGCTTCCCCACCATTCGCATACCTAGTGTACCTATGCCTACAAACAAAGTCACAACAGCAACCATAGTGAATACATGCAGACTCGCTCCCGTACTCGCAAGCGAACCACTACTGCTCTGTACCACCCCAAAATACACTGGGTCAATAATGGTGCCGTTTACAGTGTGATCTTCGTCATAAGCACCACCATCTACGAGGGTGTAGTCGACT
>JBATSN010000039.1:0-1700 GCA_049293315.1 Saccharimonas sp. (SeqCode) | reverse complement strand
CGTCCAGCTTGTTCACGGCGCTCGCTATGCCGCAGACAACGCGCACTTTGTGCTGGGGCTGTACGGCGAGCGGTTGAACGATTATTTGGGGGAGTTTCAAAATGCCTGATCCAATAACAGGTTTAATAGGTGCAACCCTTGTTGGTGGAGTTATGCAGGCCGATGCGGCAAGCAGCGCAGCATCCTCACAAGCCGGGGCATCACAAGCCGGGATCGAAGAGCAGCGTCGGCAACAAGCCGAAATACAAAAGCTGCTTGAACCTTGGGTAACACAGGGTCAGGCGGGGTTGACCGAGTTGCAGCCCTACGCCGCAGCTGGTGGCCCAGCGCTGGCACAGCAGCAAGCACTGGCAGGTCTTTCCGGCATGGATGCGCAGCAAGCGGCCATTGCAGGGATCGAATCATCCCCACTTCTCCAAGCCCAAATTAGGCAGGGCGAAAACGCCATGCTGCAAAACGCATCCGCAACCGGGGGCCTACGCGGCGGCAACATGCAGGCAGCACTTGCGCAGTTCAGGCCGATGATGCTTCAGCAAGCGATTGACCAGCAATACTCGCGCCTTGGTGGCCTGACATCACTCGGGCACATGACCTCGCAAAACCGCGCCCAGCTCGGGCAGTCAGCGGCGGCGGGTGTGGGCAGCGCCGGGCTAAGTTCGGCATCCAATATCGGCAATCTGCTCGCACAGCAAGGCGCGGCGCAGGCAGGCGGGGCATTGGGTCAGGCTAGAGCATGGAGCGCCATCCCGCAGGCCATCGGGTTTGGTGCACAAACTGGCATGTTCAGCTCACCGGGGCAAAACATCCAAGACGCCTACATGGCCAGCAATCCACCCATGGCGTTCACGTCGCCTTTTTAGAGAAAAGGAGCGCAAAACATGGTAGCCCCACTCGACTACTCATCAATGATGCCAAACCCGTTTGAATCCGTTTTGCAGGGGATGCAAACGGGGATGAACTGGCAAAACAACCAAGCGCAGCAACAGGCCGCGCAGCAAGCGCTGCAACTCAAGCAACAGCAACAGCAGCAAGCGCAAGCGCAGCAACAGGCCTTGGCAGCGTCCATGCAGGGATTGATGGGGAAAATCAGCGAAGGCAATGCCACGGCGGCAGACTTCGCGCAATTCCGCCTATTGGCACCAAAAGACCAATCAGAGGCCGCTGAAAAGGTTCTCGAATCAATGTCTTCTGAAGAGCAGAAAAACACGCTTTTATTCGGATCTCAGGTTCTTTCTGCGGCGGCGACAAACCCACAGATTGCAATCGACATCCTGACCGATAGGGCGGCAGCACTGCGGGGCAGCGGCAAGGAGCGCGAAGCCAGCGCATCGGAAACATGGGCAAAGCTCATCGGCATCAACCCGGTGGGCGCTCAGGCCGTCATCGGAAGCATGATTGCAGGGATGCCCGGCGGCGACAAGGTTCTCGATGCTTGGAGCAAGTCGCAGGGCGAAGGTAGGGCGGCTGCGTTGCATCCTTCGGTTTTGTCTGAAGCCCAATCAAAAGCACAAAGCGCGGCGGTTACAGCGAAGTTTGCGGAATCGAACGCGGCGCTGGATTTGCAAAAGAAGGGGTGGGATATAACCAAGCTGCAAGAAGACATCAAAATCAACAAGGAAAACTCACGCATTGCAGCCTTAAATGCAGGAATTTCCCGCGAAGGAAACATGCTCAAGCGTCAGGAAATGGGCTTGAAATTG
>JBATSN010000038.1:0-1736 GCA_049293315.1 Saccharimonas sp. (SeqCode) | reverse complement strand
CGCCAGAGCGGCTGGGGCCGATCGAACGCATCCTTGCCGCCGACAAGTTCGTCACGGCGACCGGCGCCCGCATCGAGCACGGCGGTGAACGCGCCTTCTACCGGCCGAGCACCGATCACATCCAGATGCCCGACGAAGGACTGTTCTGCGGCACCGACACTCTGAGCCGCGATGAGGGCTACTACGCGGTTCTGCTGCACGAGCTGACGCACTGGACGGCGCCGGAAAGGCGCTGCAATCGCGATCTGTCCAAGCGCTTCCTCAAGGCCGAAGTCGCCGCCGAGGAACTCGTCGCGGAAATCGGCGCCGCCATGCTGTGCGCCGAACTTGGCGTCACCCACTGCCTCGCCAGTGGCCGTGAGCAGCCAGCCTCCTACCCATCAGCCCACCTTGACCAAGGCGCTCCTGAGCGATTTCACCCCTGCCAGACCGCTGTTTGAGGGGCTGGGGCGGGACGCCGGGCCGGGTTTCACCTGTGGCGCAGCCATGCTGGACCTGATGAATTTGAAGCCCGCCACGGCCTCGCCACCGTGACGGCGCTGTATGGCGCACGCCATTGGTGGGGAAACTTGGTGGCGGCCTCACAACCCGATGAACGGAGGCTTCTTGTGCTGTGCGGCCAGCGCGTCGAGCTGCACGGCAACCAGCTCCAGTTCGTTATCCGGCAGCATCCTAGCGGCTGAGTTCAGGCGGGCCATGAGCTTGGCGCGCTTGCCCTTGTCGGGTGTCTCACCGAAGCCGAGCAGGTAGTCCGGCGTGGTCTCCAGCACCTTGGCGATCTTCGCCAGCATGTCGAGATCAGGTTCGCGCTCCCCGGTGATGTAGTTGGCATATCGGCGCTCAAGTATGCCGACGCGCCGAGCGGCCTGAGCATTCGAGATGCCAAGGTCTACCGCTCGCTGCCTCAGTCTCTCCGTGAAGATTTTCATCGGAACAAGGTGTGCTGACAATTCACTTCATGCCACGCCCATTACGTGCTTACGTCTAGGCACACTTATGGAGTGTGGAGCATGGAGACCGTCGGCAACTGGTTGGCGTGGCTGGCCCACGGGGTGGCGTGGGTGCAGGTCGTCTGGTTCCTCGCGGCCTGTGCCATCGGCATCCCGTGGATCATCTGGGATGAGATCAGGCTGAAGCGCACGGCTCCCAAGCCCGCCGAGGTCGCGGCCTATGCCGACCAGCTCGAGTTGCCCACCGCCCCGATGCGCTCCGCATCGTCGGGCAGGCCATGTATGACGCCCGGACGAATGGCGACTTCCAGACCCGACGCCTCCTCAAGGAGGTGTCAGGGGAACTGGTGCGGCGGCTGGTGGAGCGTCAGCTGGTAGGCACGCCCTGACCCTCTTCGACATTGAAACCTGACCACACGCTGGAGGAGCGCGAGGCATCGCGTGAAGTCATTCCGCTGGCCACTTGGCCAGAAAACTGGTACAAACTGGCCAGTGCTCAAGGAGGAGCGGCAGCTAACCTACTGATAAACCTAGGCTTGCCAAATGAGGGGTGCCCTCCTTTCGGGCGCGCCATTAAAATCAACGACTTAGCTACTCAGCCTCAAGCCGCAAAATCGGCAATATAACCCTCCTATAACCACCAGGATGGCGGTTGCGGCGCAACTGCGCGAAGCCCTGCGGCTTGCTGGCGCTCACCTGACGACTCACGACTTTCAGCGGTGGCGCGTCAGAGGGCGGATCGCGGCGCAAGTCGAACCCGCCCGCATCAGCGACCGACCTCGGATC
>JBATSN010000037.1:0-13896 GCA_049293315.1 Saccharimonas sp. (SeqCode) | reverse complement strand
GACGCGAGCGCGCTTGTTGGATATACGAGTAAGGTG
The DNA here is from genome assembly GCA_049293315.1 of Saccharimonas sp. (SeqCode). Taxonomy (GTDB): domain Bacteria; phylum Patescibacteriota; class Saccharimonadia; order Saccharimonadales; family Saccharimonadaceae; genus Saccharimonas. The sequence goes on along the minus strand of JBATSN010000037.1, from coordinate 13,860 downwards.
ATATATTTGCATGACGGTGAGATAGGTGTGTGCAGCCGGCAAGGTGTGCAGTTGTATGATATTGATGTTCATGCTGTTCAGCCACAAATTGAAACGCTTGAACTAGACTTACAGTCGATTCAGAAAAAAGGCTTTAAACATTTTCTGCTGAAAGAAATCCATGAACAGCCCGAAAGTGTACGCGCTACACTTAGCGGCCGGGTGAATACTAGCACCATGACCGCAAAGCTTGGTGGGCTAAATATGAGCGATGATGAACTAAGGGCTGTTAAAAATGTGATGATCATCGGCTGCGGTACTGCGTACTATGCGGGAGTTATGGCGGGTTATATAGTTGAGCAATTTTTGTCGAATGTGAGTATAAATTCGTACATCGCTAGCGAACTACGCTACAGATCGATACATATACCTGAGGGTACTGTGGCGCTCATAGTGAGCCAGAGCGGTGAAACAGCCGATACACTTGCCTGTTTGCAAGAACTAAAGCGGCGAGGTGTGCGTTGTTTGGGCGTGGTAAACGCTGTTGGCAGTACGATTGCTCGCGAAGTTGATGGCGGTGTGTATGTGCATGTTGGCGCAGAAATTAGTGTAGCTAGTACGAAAGCATTCACTTCGCAAGTGGCAGCAATGATATTATTTGGGTTAATGTTGGCTCAGGCAAATGGTGCGAGCCAGAAGGTATTAGCAGAATATATCAGTGAACTTGATGCCTTACCGACAGAAATAGAAAAAGTGCTTGAAAAGCAGGCGGCTGAAGTTAAAGCTTTGGCAAAACGCTATAGCCATTATGAACACGCACTATATATTGGCCGTGATGCATTGTACCCTATTGCGCTTGAAGGTGCGTTAAAGCTTAAAGAAGTCAGTTATGTGCATGCTGAGGGGTATGCGGCGGGCGAGCTAAAGCATGGTCCAATTGCTTTGATTGACGATCGATTTTTTGAAGTGTGCTACATACAAGACAATTGGTTGTACGAAAAAAGTCAAAGTAACCTAATCGAAATGAACGCGCGCGGTGCGCACAGTATTGCCATTACTAATAGCGACAAGCGGATTGCTGCTGAAGCCGTGGTGCGTGTTAATACAAAATTGCAATTACTTACACCACTGGTGTTTAATGTGGTATCGCAGTTGTTTGCGTATTATGTAGCGGTTGCCCGTGGTGGTGACGTTGATCAGCCACGCAATTTAGCTAAGAGTGTCACAGTTGAATAAATAAGTGTTTTACCGTATTGCTTATACTTTTTGTTTCGACTAAACTAACAGAAGAAACGAGTATAAATCTATATGATCCACCCTAGCCATAAAAAAGACATTAGCGATGCGCTGGAAGAAATAGCTGAAGCTGAAGAAAGCCAAACAGCCGCGGCAGGTGATGACCAGCAGGCCAAGAGCGACACACATTTAGCGGTTTCTGACGCAACTAAGCAGAGTAGGAAAAAATGGCGAATTGGCCTTATTATTGTGTTACTAGTGTTTGGACTGATGATGCTACTTCCCTTTACACGCTACGGCCTAGCAGGGTTAGTTGTTAAAAAACAAGTAAACATTTTAGTTGTTGATGCTGTAAGTAAAAAACCAGTGACTGGGGCAAAAGTAAGCCTTGGGCGCAGCGATGTAACCACTGATGCGAATGGGCGCGCATCATTTGCAGGAGTTTCTGTGGGCGAACACCCGCTTATTATTGAAAAAAAGAATTACGAAAACTACAAAGGTAACTTTTTGCTGCCAATTATTGCTAAGGCACGTTCAGCTGCTATTCCCCTTACAGCTACTGGTCGCGCAGTCTCGCTTACTATTACAAATAGCCTCACAGGCAAACCTGTAGCTGGTGCAACGATCAATAGTGAAGGGTCCACGGCTGTGAGTGATGAGAAGGGTGTGATGAGCGTTGTGCTGCCAGTAAAAAAAGGTGATCAAACAGGCGTCGTTAAGGCTGAAGGCTATAACGACACCACGGTAACAATGAATGTTGAAACAGCAAGCAGCCTTGACAAGCAGGTGGGACTCACACCAAGCGGTACGGTGTATTTTTTGAGTAAACGCACCGGCATAATTAACGTTATGAGTGCGCGGCTCGACGGCAGTAATCAACAGGTGGTAGTTGAAGGAACTGGCCGTGAAATTGATAGTGAAACTGCCTTATTACCTTCGCCAGACTGGAGTGCTGCTATACTGATGGCCCGTCGTGACGGTGAGCATTCAAGCGTGTATGCTGTGCAGCCAGCAAACGGTGCATTAACACCAATCAACACGAACGACAGCAGTGTTACGCCGGTTGGCTGGGTAGGAAATCGATTCTTCTATACCACATCTAGCAACACGATGGGCATGTGGGAAAAAGGCAGCCAAACACTTGCAAGTTATAATGGAGAGTCCCAAACAAAAACAGTTGTCGATTCTACTGTTGCGCTCGGCACGAATGGGTACGATTTTGCAACAGAACGATTTACTAGCCCGTATATTATTGACGGAAAGATTATCTATACAAAATATTGGGTGTATGGAAGCGGCGTACTTGAAAAAACTCGCCCAGCCACCGTGATGGCTGTAACGGCGAACGGTAACATTGCCTCGACAGTCAAAACACTTCCATTTTCCAGCAGTATATATGCCGACGCTGTGATGAAAAAACCAGGTGTGTTGACCTTACGGTTTGGTAATTATGAAAAGTCAGAATACTATACATATAGCGCTGGAAAAGTCGCTGGTGTTACTATGAGTGACCGAGACTTTTATGCCCCTACTCCTTCGTATCTCATGTCACCAAGTGGTACAAAAACATTCTGGAGCGAAATGCGTGACGGCAAGTCGGTCATGTTCCAGGGTGACAATGCACTTAATAACAGGCTTGAAGTACAGGCTGGTGATTTTGCGCCGTATGGATGGTATGGCAATGATTACGTGCTATATACCAAATCGGGCAGCCAATTATATATTGCGCCTGTGGGCAGTGCTTTTAACGGTGAACACAAAATAACTGACTATCATCGCGCACAAATGTTTCCGGGTTATGGCTGGGGAGCGGGTGGCGCTAGCTAGTCTTTTGCGTTGTCGTACACTATTTTACGAATTTTTGTTATAAACAAGCTTTTATCAAAGCGCCGGGCAGTACGGTTTAATTTACTTGGGAAAAATTGTAGGCTAGCAGCTTTTGTTATAGCATCAATTGTGGCCTGAACAGTCTGTTCATCAAATAATACACCTGTTTCACTATTAGTCACAATGTCAGTCGTGCCGCCTTTGCTAAAACCGATGACCGGTGCGCCGGCGGCTAGAGCTTCTACGCTCACGATGCCAAAATCTTCTTCAGCTGGAAAAATAAAACCCCGAGCGGTATTTAGGCAGGCTTCAAGTTCTGTATCGCTGGCATTACTGTGACGGTCTGTACGAAACTCAATTGTTGGGCCGGCCATCGCAACAAGTTTTTCGTGCATTGGTCCGTTGCCAAACACAATAAGTGGCACACCAAGCTGCGAGCAGGCTCGTACGGCAATATCGTGGTGCTTGTAAGCAAGCTGCCGGCCACTGGTAACGTAGTGTGCGCCGCGTTCACGGGCAGGGCTAAACCGTGCAACGTCAACTGGTGGATGTACAATGATTGACGGTTTATGATAATACTGGCGAATGCGTGCCTGTACCGTGGTTGAATTAGCAATGAATACATCAACGTGCTGGGCTGCTTGGTAGTCACGCTTGCGGTATAGTGGCACGAGTAAGGGCATGGCGAGACGAACCAGCGGATCGAGTAGCGGGTGAATACCGGGCGCTTTCTTATACTCGGAGTAGTGACTCCAATAATAGCGGGCCGGCGTGTGGCAGTAGCTGATAAGCACCTGGTTGGGGTGTGTTTTACGCACTTGATTAGCTGCTAAGTAAGAGCTTGTAAGAATAATATCGAACTGAGACAAATCAAGTTTTTTGAAGGCATGAACGGCTAGTGTTGGGAATAACTTGTAAGTTTTACGCAGTGGTGCGGGCAGGCGCTGTAGCCAGGTGGTGCGAACATTAAGGTTGCGGAAGGCGGGCATAGTTGGCTTATCGTAGAGCGCGGTGTAGATTGGCGCTTGGGGAAACGCTTCGTGCATGGCGAGTACGACATTTTCGGCACCGCCCATAACAGTCAAAAAGTCACAGACAATGGCAATACGGGGTTGGGTAGGCATGTACCCATTATACCGCGAGACATCAATAATAAATGGCTATGCTTGCAAAATAGTGACACATCGATTACAACGGTAGCAATACCATATAATGCGAGTAATGTTAATGCGAGCCAAATACCTGCTTCTTTTCTGTTCTATTATCACGTCAATTATTATCAATAGTAGCTTTGCGAGTGCCTGGACTGGCAATAACTACACTATTAAAGCCGAAGAATATGATGAAGCAACGTATAAAAAAGATATTGAGCAGCCCGAACGTTTGCAACCGCTGCCGATTATAGGTTCCGACGGGCAGATGCGTGTATTGCCGGCCAGGGTGACTCACGGTAAAAATATTCGTTTGGCGTATGTGCCGTTGTCTGATCGATGGGTTATCGCAATTGGCGCTGACACTAACTACCACTACTTTAGTGGGTTTAATGACGCACTTTGGCCGGTAGTGCTGCCGGGTACTAATATGATTGTGATGCCTATTGCGACCGGTTCACCATATGGGTACCAAATTGCCATGAGCAAAGATATCACACGTGATGTGGTACCAATGTACGCGGCAAATGGTCAAATCACCCTCTATGAATTAAACTACAATTCGCTGGATTACTGGTTGCAATACACAAATGAAAATGGGCAGATGCGCCGACCAGGTGTGTACAACTATGTGTTTTCAGCAAATCGTCAATATGGGGTATTTTGGTTGAACTGGAAGAACTTTGTACGGGTTGATTACAAAACAGGTACAGCAAAAGTGTTTTCAAACCGGGCTGGAAACTGGTACGACAGTCCACTATACCGTGACAAGGCGAGTGCTATCACAAATGATGGACGGTATGTATTTATGAATAACGGTGCATCAATGATCGATATTACACCTGAGTGTGGAGTAACGATTAATCCGCTTTATTACGACGGCACGGTTGATGAGCAATACGTACGCTGCCCCGAAACGGTCATAAATATTAAAGATGCCATTGGCTATGATGACACGCACAGCATGTTTCGGTTAGCTCCAGACGAAAAAAGTGCAACATATATGCTCACCACAAATAGCTATATGAACATGACGTATCATGCACCAAAAAGGATAACAGTTATTAATGAAAAGCCAGCTCCGGCGCAGCTGAGTTACCTGGCACTTGGTGATTCGTATAGTAGTGGTGAGGGTGACACGGAATTAGATCCAACTACTAAGACTAAATATTATTTGCCTGGGACTGATGTAAATGGTAGCGGCACGGTGCTGCGTGAAAAGTGCCATATTAGCAGCCGGTCCTACCCGATGATTCTAGGCGCGTCGATGAACATAAGGCAGGCAACAAAATCAGTGGCGTGTAGTGGTGCAAAGATTAATGATGTTATCGGTGAAGATGAATATAAGGGGCAACTAAATGATGATAAAAAACCACGCTTACAAAGTGCGCCGAACATTGAAGCTTTGCAGACAGATGCTTTAAATAACTACACTCCTGGCCGTGTACGCCAGGTAGAATTTGTAAAGAAGGTGCAACCAAAAGTGATTACGCTGACTGCTGGTGGCAATGATGCACAATTTGCTAGTATCTTGCAAGCCTGCATTAACATTCCTATAGTATCAAAAGATCTTACACCAACATGTTACTTTGCTGATTCCACTAGTGGTCGTAATTCACTCCGCAACCTGATTTCAGTACAATATGAGCCACTTAAAAAACTATATGCCAGCCTGCACGATGCCAGCCCAAACAGTAAAATCTATGTGATTGGTTACCCGCAGTTTATTAATGATACTGCAGCTGATGATCAATGTACTGCAAATGTACGGTTAAACAAGGCTGAGCGTGTGATGATTAAAGAATCAGTGTTATACATGAACAGCGTTATTAAGCAAGCGGCAGCTGCTGCAGGCGTAAAGTACATTGATATCACCGACGCCCTTAAAGGCCACGCACTCTGTGACAACAAACAAAACCCTTGGCAGAACTACGTGACTGGCATTGCACTGAAGGGTGCCAGTGAAGTTCAAGAAAGCTATCACCCCAATGATGGTGGCCATATAGCAATTGCAAACGCCATAAAGCGTGCAGTAAACAACCAACCATTGCTTGATTATGTATACTGCTCAAATGAAGCTGTGTTCTGCCCCGACACTTCAGTCACAGCACCTGAGGCACCAAGCTACTTTGTTACGAGCGAACAGGTCCGTCAAACGATACCCTTGCCTATTACACCAACTACTATTGAAAAGGGTGTGACTGTAGCAATGACTATTGATCCGCTTACTGTTCAACCAAATGGCAGCATGGCAGTCACTATGCTCTCAGAGGTGCGTCAGCTCGGCAACATTCTTACAACGAGCGATGGCGGTATTCGTGGTGAGTTAAGGGTGCCAGCCGACCTTGAACCAGGCTTTCATACGATTATACTCACAGGTAAATCGTATTCAGGTGATCCGATAGAGATTGTTCACTTTGTTGAAGTAATTGCCAGTCAGTCCGATAGGGATGGTGATGGTATATTAGATGGCGCCGATCCATGCCTATATGTCGCACCACAAGGCGAAGACCTCGATAAAGATGGTGTTGATGACGGTTGTGACCCATTTATTAGCGAACCAGTGTCTGCACCTTCAGGGCCTGTCGTTCCACCAACTATAGCAACCGAAACTCCAAAAAGCATACCTAGTGCAAATAATAAGCTTCAGGATAGTGTATTGCCTGCCAGCCAGCTAGTTTCGACCGTGTTTGTTGAAAGCCCACTCTCGGCAGGTGCTTCCGCAGCACCAAAGCTTGCAAATGTGCCGGTTGCTGCGCTGCCAGTATCTACCATTGTTCATAACTGGTCATTGCCTAATTTTGTGTGGCTGTTAGTTGGGCTTATTTGTGGTGCATTAACTTCTGCGATAATTATTCGACGTAGCAAAAAAACACGAGTATAATGCAAGGTAATGAACACAACGAAACAACCTAATAAGAGTACAATAAGTAAACATTCTACACCTTGGGTTCGTCGTCACCCATACAAAACAGTCAGTATAGCACTAAGTGCTTTTCTAGCTCTGTGGCTACTAGGCGCACCACAGCATTCGTATTACTACGTAAAATGTGGGGGGAAGATGCCGGTGAGATTTACAAATAGTATTTGGCCGTCATTTGCGAGTGGATTTACGATCGGCTATTTTCTTCCTTCTGATTCTCAATACTATCAACCTCCATACTTATGGACGACAGATTTTTATTGCACTGAGCAGCAAGCAATCAATGATGGGCTTGTGGCCGATCCTATGTCAGACAAAGCACAGGCAGAGCGTGAACGTTAGTATATTAACTTTGCGCGCGTAGCGTATCAATTTGTTTGGCAAAGTCTGCAATTGTTGCCCAGCTACTGCCTTCGGTCATAATTATTAACACATAGGTGCCGTTAGGGCTGTATACCACTGCTGCGTCGTGCAGAAGGTTGTTCATAAACCCGACCTTATTAGCAACTGTGCCAGTAGCGCCAGCAGGAATGCCTTTGCGATACACGTTTGCTTTCATGGCGTCAAGTAGGCGGATACGCCCAGCAGTACTAAAGTTTTGGCCACTTTCAAGCATTCCCAGTAACAAGGCAAGGTCATTAGCAGTGGTAAATGGACCGCCGTTTTCGATAAAGTTTGAATTTTTCAGCCCGATGTCATTCACCTCATTTGTCACAGTACGCAGCCCAACATCTTTTAAAAACGCTTCAGAACACGGGTTATCGCTAAGACTAATCATTTTGTTAAAACAGGCTGAAACTGAATCCCAGCTTTTTGAGCCGGCATCTACTCGTTTAAGTATGCTGTAAGCCACGAGCAATTTATATGTACTCGCGGTTGTAAATTTTTTATCACCGTTGTAATTAGCGCGACGTTTTTTACCATCAAGTTCGATGAACGATACCCCGTAGACACCTGGGTGGTCTTTGGCATAGTTTGTAATTAATGCAGAAATCCCCGCGTCACTCGGGCTGTAGCTGCGTGTGTATTGTTCGGTTGGCGGTACACCAATTGTACTTACAGCTGCTGTGTTCGATTCAGCTCGTATGAACGACTGAATACTTGAAACAGTCCCGCCTACATTGAGCGCTCGGCCACTCGCCCCGTTTACCCGCGATGTTTCGGTAAAGTCAACGGTAGTGATATACGACACTCCTGGTTTTATGGCTACTTTTGCTGCCACGGTATTTGCAAGGTAGGCGCCTGCACGGTCCATATTGACAGTGGTGGTTAACGCTGCATCTTTTGTAGCAAAATCTAGCCAGCTGAATACTTCGTTTGCTGGCAAGGCAATGGTCGCGCCATCAACTAAGATGGGTATACCAACACCAATTCGTTTAGTGAGTTGATCACTGTAATTTTTTGCGTCGTTATCGCTAATAGTTGGCGCAAGACTTTTTTGCGCCACTCGTGCGATGGTTGGTGACGGTAAGGCGGGTCGCACTTTTTTTAGTGTTGCCACAACGTCATCACGCTCACATTGACCACCTGGCTGCGCTGGCACAACCTGTAGCGAACCGTCACTAAACCTTAACGAAGCGTCAATCGGTGCTTTTTTGCACTCTGGCATTAATGTACTGTCAATAAACTGCTCAAACTTTGCGCCATATTGCGGCGCTGGTACGGCCGAAGTTTTGAGTCCCGCCCATAGCAGTGATGTTGGAACGAGCCGCAGATACCAGGGGTAATTCATTTCTCGAATACGCTGCGTGTTGTCTACGGTTACATTGAGATCGGCGAGAGTTGGCGACGTAAAAGGCTTACTATCAATACCCATATGTATAGCAATGTGCTTTTGCTGGTAGGCAGTGTTAAGCGTTTCGGTGGCAGATTGTTTTGTGATTGGGCCGAGCGTTATGCCATCAACTTTTGTAAATGGAAGCAGTCTGTCGCTCGGGTAAAGCAGTTGAATTAGTAGTATTAGACCAATGGCACCTAGGCCAATGTACGCGAATAGCTTACCACGCTTTTTATGATTTAACACCTTGGGCAGTATGGCCCGAACTTTATGCATAACCGTATTATACTATGTTGCTTGGTGCCTGGTCGACATAACCCAGTAATTCGAGCGTTCTTTGCAGTGCAGCAATGTCGGTTGCATGTAGTTGGTTGTCGCTGCCACGTAATTCTTCTAATTTATTACGAATGGTTTGTTCCGCGGTGTTGGCAGCTATTTGTGTGCCAGAATGCTTTGCTTCAGTGGGTGGCACTACCTGCAGCGACCTAGCAGAATTATCTTTTTTTATTAGCCATCCGCGCGCAATCAATCCGTTAACATGTATTGCAACCGTGCTGACCGATTTGTATTCAAGCGCTCGCATGATTTCACGATAGCTTGGCCCGTAACCATATCCTTTAATAAAGCCGTCAATAAAGCTTAAAAGTTCACGTTGTTTTTTAGTTGGTCGTTTGTCCATACTTCGTATTATACGCCACAGCAACGGCGGCTAGGCCCCACCACACTAGGCTCACTGTATCGTCTACCCATACCGGCAGTAATAATCCAATGAACGCCAGGCCTACGCCGCTAGCAAACAAGCCGAGCGCTAACCAGTCGTTACGGGCAATCCAGAGCCTGCGGAGCAGTACACTAAATAAAGTTAAAAATACTGTAAGCCCAGCCCAGCCAACTTCATGGGCAATAAATAAATATTGGTTTTCAATAATAACGGGTGTTTCAGAAAGTAGCGAGGCCGAACCCGTACTGCCAATGCCCGCACCTAAGGGCTGGCGTACCATGCGCTGCAACCCGTCGGCTAGTGATTCAATGTGGCCTTCGTTGCTATTTATGCTGCTAGAATCAGCTGGATTGTCGTGCCATAACACGTTACTTACAAAGCTATTACTACGAAGCCCAAACATTATGCCGCCACCAACTATTGCAGCAACCATAAAGCTTACAAACAAGCTTTTTATTGGTTTTTTACTATATCTGACTGCTAGTACAATAATAATTGCAATAACACCGGCTGCTAGGGCGCTGCGTGAATAGCTTATCCAGAGCGCAATGGTTGCTGTAATAGCGAGTATGCCACCCAGGTAGCGCCATAGTGTACCTATGTGTCTGTTAAATAATCGCTTGCTGGCCGCTGCTAGGCCGGCGATGACTATTACGGCATATGCTCCGAGTGGGTTAGGACCGCGCAGGGTGCTATTAACGCGTGCTAATGATTCGTTTTTGTCAACAGTAAGGTAGGGCGCAATCGTTTCGCTGTTATAGCCCAGCACCGATAGAATATTACGTGGTAGCACGAGCTGCAGGCAGGCGAACCCAACCACAATAATAGCCCCAAGCACACTCACACGAACAAAGCTGGTTCGGTAGGCGGGGTAAAGTTGTACGAATATATATATAAGAAGAGCATACAATACAAATCGACCGTCGATTATTAGGCCAGCAATGATAGCTTGCGGTGCGGTATGCGTCCAGGCGAGGGCGCCTGCGTGTAGGAGCAAGTAGGCTGTCATCAGCCAGGCAAGGGTGTCTTGTTTGAGCCTATTCCACAGCTGTGAATGATGGATTGCTTGCGGTAATACAAGAACAGCCGCTACAAGAATCAGTAGCTCCTTCCATGCCTTGACAGTAGTGGCGGCTTCGGGAAACTGACTGCCAACATATACTGTTATGGGGGCATGCACTACAATCATCGCCAGTACAATAAGCAGCATCCAAGCTGGTATATATTCGAGTAGGGCGCGTTTCATTACCCTTATTGTAACGAAAATGGTATACTATAGCCACAATATGCCCTCTAAAAACACTAAGTTCTATAGTTTATTGTTAATTGCGACCGACATTGTGGTGCTTGCGGCTGTCTTTTTTGCAGCTTATTACATTCGCACGCAGCTTGACACGCGCAGCCTAGTGCATACCGTATATGCTCAAGAGTATATAGTAGGTTTTATGTTCATTGCCCCTGTTTGGCTGGCAATTTTTGCGACTTTGGGGCTTTATAGTGCAAGCGTCTACACACGGCGACTTATTGAATGGGCGCGAATTGCACTTGGTACATTCATAGGCATTTTATTAGTAATTGGTTGGGAATATGTTACGAATGTACACATTTTTCCGGCGCGGCTGGTAGCGCTGTATGTTGCTATTGGGTCGTTTGGTGCGTTGCTATTGGTACGCGAAATTATTCGTATTGTACGAACCGAACTATACCGTTATGGCCGCGGAGTAAGCCGAGTGATGGTGATTGGCAATTCGGCAGCAACGCGCGATATTATTACTGCGCTTAGTTCAACACATCGATCGGGTTACCAGGTGGTAGCTATGGCGGGGCCAGCAAAGTTTGTTCCGTTGCAGCTAGGGGTGTGTCACTACAGCTCAGTCGACACCGCGCTAAAAGATATTAAAAAACTGGGTATTACTACTATTATCCAAACTGACCTATATGACAGCGAAGATCGCAACCATCGTATTTTAGGCGCGGCGCAAACTAACCATATTCAATACAATTTCATTCCAGGCGAACCAGAGTTTTATACGGGCAAAAATACCGTCGATGTGTTTTTGGGATACCCTATGATTACGGTGAGTCAAACACCACTCATTGGCTGGGGGGCAATAGCAAAGCGTATTTTTGACGTGATAGCGTCGGTGCTGCTACTAGTGCCACTACTGCCAGTCATTATATTTATTGCACTGTTACAAAAAATATTTGCGCCGGGCCCAGTGTTTTATGTTTCGCAGCGCCTTAGCCAATTCAGTAAGCCTATTCGGCTTATCAAGTTCCGCAGTATGGGTGCACAATATGGTGGAAAAGATGCCAGCGTAGAGTTTGAAGCCATGGGGCGGCCCGACCTTGCCAAAGAGTATCGTGTGAATCGAAAAGTCGCTCACGACCCGCGAATTACTGGTATTGGAAAGTTCTTGCGGAAGACATCGCTCGACGAACTACCACAAATCTTCAACGTGCTACGGGGTGATTTGAGCCTAGTGGGGCCACGCCCAATTTTGCCGCAAGAAGTGAACTTTAATAAAACACGCACGGCGTTACTGCATAGTGTGAAAAGTGGAGTAACGGGGCTATGGCAGGTAAGTGGTCGTAGTGAACTGAGCTTTGAAGAACGTATTGAACTAGAGTTATATTATGCCCAAAACTGGAGTTTTTGGCTTGATCTTCGCATTTTGTTCAAAACCATTGGTGTGGTGCTGCGCAAAACAGGTGCAAAATAGTAGCGCTACAGCGCCCCTAGCCTTTACACCCCTTTGAAAATGCGCTAAAATGACTTCTGTATCTGCGCGCTTTTGCGCGCAGAAGCACCTTGGGTAAACAAGTAAATATTCCGGCATAGCTCAGTGGTAGAGCGGATCGCTGTTAACGATTAGGTCGTTGGTTCGAGCCCAACTGCCGGAGCCAGAGCAAGCAGAGAAAACCGCAGACCCAGTTCCTAGACCTGGCTGCAACTTCTCTCCTTGCTCAGCCAAGAAAGATACGTGTTGATTACAAGGCACAAATGTTGGAACCGTCCGAAAGGGCGGTTCTTTCATTTGACCCCTGTTACTTGGTTCTAGCCCAGCCCGTCCCGTCTTGAGGGAGCAAGCAGCCAAAAAGCTGACCCGTTCCCTAGACCTGTCCCTGTCTTAAAGCTTCATAAACAGCTTCATAAAATAACAACATGATGCTAGAAAACACTAAATCTGATATCATATATGCATGACTGCGCATATACGCAAAGAACCGTCGAAAGAGCACATCGGAATTGCTACCGATATATTCAAGCTGGTAAGCGACCCGACAAGACTTAAAATACTGTGGTCATTACTGCACGGCGAACATTCAGTTGGAGAGCTTGCGGATGAAGTGGGTATGCAACCATCTGTTGTTTCGCAGCATCTCGCCAAACTACGGATATCGCATATGGTAAGCATGCGGCGCGAGGGTACAAAAATATTCTATAAGGCAGAAAACGAACATGTATTACACCTGATCGAACATGCTTTTACCCAAGCAGATCACATCAGGAGCGGTGAACATGAATAAATATAGAAAGGGACAATAATGGGCCACGGATACAAGCTAGACAGATTTAGGGGTATAAATAAAAAGAAGCTAGCAGTTGCCGCTCTATTCGTTGGTATTATGCTAGTGATAATACTGATCATTATAGGTGCAATTGCCATAGCTATCGTTAGCGCATTGCTTGGCCAAGCCGATACTAACATCGGGCAAAGTATTAGCAATATCATCACAACGCTATGGAATTATGCTGTCGATTTTGTTACTGCGTTATGGAAGCAGGTTATTGCTAACCCACTACAATTCCTAACAGGTGGAAATAGTTAGATGAGTGCTGATCATCAAGAGCCCAAGCATGGACGCATGAATAAAGTTTTAACTGTGGTGGCTGCTATCAGTTTTATCGGAGGATTGGCTTTTAGCCTATTCAAACTACCCGGAGCCGAAGCACTATATCTCGTCTCATTGGCAGCAGGTGGAATACCAGTTGCAATCTCAGCCATACGAAAAATCTTAAAGCGGAAGATATCCATTAGCCTACTGGTCACCATTGCTGCCCTTGGGGCATTATATCTTGGCCAGTTCGCCGAGGCTGCAGCTGTCATGTTCTTTTTCGCGCTGGCCGAGGCCTTCGAGGAGTTCGGCGAAGCTCGCTCGCAAAAAGCGGTCGCCGCCTTACTTGAGAAGTCTCCAAAGATCGCTCGCATGAAAGATGGACGTGAGGTTCCTGTTGAAGAAG
>JBATSN010000036.1:0-12161 GCA_049293315.1 Saccharimonas sp. (SeqCode) | reverse complement strand
TACCGCTCCAGTCCCAGCAAGATAGGCTAGACGCCTATCTTGAGTATTACAACCATAAGCGTGTACACTTAGGTATACAGCTACGGACACCTACGGAAATGTTGCAGAGGTTGTGAGGTTTATACGTGGTAATTGCGTCTAGGCTGTCACTACACCTGTTTTACTTATGGTGCGAAGTTTTATATAATAACATCGGTTACAAAGTACCATATTAAATGACAGTATTGATGGGCTGGTGGCGGAATTGGTAGACGCGCTAGACTCAAAATCTGGTGAGAAATATCTCGTGCGGGTTCAAGTCCCGCCCGGCCCACCAATACTGTTTTTTACTATCATATAAAAAGGCCCGCCCCAGGGCGTCGCGTGGGGCGGGCCTTGGTGGCGGGTGTTACTCAACAAGCTCTATCAGCTTGTTCACAACTAGTCGTCTTGCCTTGTAAGCGACCGTTGCGTCATGCCAGTTGTGAACATCTTTCGGCGTTGGCTTTTCTGGCAATATCGGTTCTGGAAGGTCATATACCTCTATAATGCAGACGACCGTAGCTGGCCAGATGTGGGGGTTAGTACGAATGGCGCACCGTACTGCAAGAGCAAAATCAGGCAGATGCGCGTTGTACAGCTCTGTCAACTCCTTGTCATTGAGTTTCGTCACACTGTCTGTCAGATCGTTCACAATCTGGCAAACACGCATGTCGTATGTGTCTTTTAAGGGTTGCGCGTCTGGTTTGGGCACGGTGTTCCTTTTGCTAGTCGGAATTGTACAGCTCATTTACTATTATATCATTAAAGATAACTATAAACAAGGGCTATTGATCAGCTATTCCCTGTTGCATAGCGCAACAGGCGGTTTGTGTTGGCGCATAAAGGACCGCAAGATCTTGTACGTATCAAGATCGAACGCGTGATCAAGGGTGATTGCAGTATCAGTTTCATGGTCGATGATGTATGTTGGTATCCACTGGTCAATAACGATTGATCGATGGCGGCTTATCGGCACTTTTACGGCTGATGCATATGGCCAGGTTTCAATTTTAGTACGTTCTAGCGCAAATTCGACACGTCCATTGTAGTGGTCTGGTTGTTCTTTGCCGCCACAAGCGCCTTTGCAGAGTCCGAGTTGGTACCGAAAGCAATAGCCGGCGGGTTTTTCTAGTCCGAGGAGCTTGGGGCAGAGCTGGTAGGTGCGCGCTATACTTTCAAGTGCGTTTTTAGCGTGCGTTTTAGTGGTGTATACCCCATATACGTCACGTAAATCATGATACGCTGAAAGGTCTTGGCTACTACTACGTATTGTTACATAGCCCTGGTCGCTAATCGATTTAACGAGTATATGTTGGGTTTTTTTGCGGCGTAGTTTACGATTAAACACCGGCTGGAGTTCTTTTACTTTGGCAGATTCAAGTAAAAGCGCCTCAAGTTCAGTTTCGGTCGTGATGTAGGTGACGTTATGGCTTTGCAGCGATAGGCGCATTTCCCTGGCAATACTAGTAGCGTTTGTAAAATGCGAACGCACTCGAGCGCGAATATTAACGCTTTTACCAACGTACAGTGGCAATCCTTCATTATTTTCAAATATATAGATACCGGGTGTTTCGGGGAGCGACGCGATGAGTGATTGGTCGACTTGAGGTGGCAGATGTTTCGTTTTGAGCTGTGCGGCCATGTTCGCACGTAGGGCTTGTTCGCCTTTTTTGCGCAACGTTAGTTGTGTGTAATGCAGTATGGCTAGCGCGTCGTCGTAGGCACGGTGGCGTTTGTGTGCGACGAGGTTGTGACGGGCGATAACCTTTTCGAGACTATGGCCCTGATGTTCAGGCCAGAGTGCGCGCGACATTTTAACAGTGCAAAATAGTTTGGGGCTAAACGCTATATCGCAGGCCTTAAATTCCCTCTTGAGAAATGAATAGTCAAACAGCACATTGTGCGCGGCAAACACGCAGCCGTCCATAAATTCATATAGCTGCACGGCGATATCGTCAAAATACGGCGCCTGCGCCAGATCCCCGTTATCAATACCGGTCAGGGTGGTGATCCAGTGCGGAATATTCGCACTAGGGTTTATGAGTGACTGGTAGGTGTCAATAATTTCCCCACCTTCCACCTTGATAGCGGCAACCTCAATCACCCGCCCGCGCGGGCCATTCCCTCCATTGGTTTCGATGTCGACAAAGACAAACGGCGTCTCGAACATTTCTCTAGTATAGCGCTATCGAGCGGGTGTATACATGAATATTATCACAAGCTCCACATACACTCTGCTACATTGCATTTCTGACAAAATGTGGTAAAATGTAAACTACAAAGGTTCACCTCGCTCTTTCACATGTCTAGGAGGAATTTTGTTTGGTGTTGACATCGCCTATCTCCTCACGACGGCTGCGGTCGTCTTGGGGGGTGCGTCTGCAGCAGCATGGTGGCTCAAGAACAAGCGTGACGATCGTCAGATCACAAACGCAGAGTTTGCCGTTTCGACGGCAGCGATACTTCTGCTGATCATCCCGCTCTCGACCTGGATTGGCAGCAAGATTGCGGTCGACCAGGCGATTTCGGGTTACCGTGAGTACTACAATGGCTCACTTGTGAGCTACCACACCGAGACCATCGCGTGCAAGCGCGACGGGAACTGTGTGCATGAGTACAGTTGTGACCCGTATATCGTGATGGTGCCTAAGACACGAACCGTATCTGACGGCAAGAAGTCGCGTACGGAAACGTACTATGTACCTGAAACTAGGTACCATGACTGCCCCTACGCAACACAGGAGACAACATACACACTCAAGGATACCCTTGGCGGGACGCACGTTATTGGGAGTCACTGGCTCGACCAGTCTCCCGCTGAGTGGCGTCAAGGGAAGTCAATCCCCGCTGGCTTGCCGCGAGGCATTCCAGAACAGTGGACATCCGCGAGGGTGAACATTGACGCTGGCGACCCCGATGGTGTCACTAAGCTGCATGAGTACGACAATTACCTGCTCGCTTCAGACGAGACGGTACTCAAGCAGTACAGTGACAAGGTGGCAGATTATCGTGCGCGAGGGCTTCTGCCTGAGTTTACGAAGAATCAGCTGACTGACCCCATCTACCGTTTTTATCAGGCAGACAAAGTCGTGCTCGTCGACCTCACCGTCGCGAACGCGCATGCCTGGCAGAATGCGATGGCACGGGTGAATGCCCGATTTGGCTCGACCAGGCAGGGCGACCTGCATATGGTTGCTGTTCCGGCTGAAAAGATCAGTAACGCGCGTGAGTACATCAACACACTCGTCGCTTACTGGCAGGATGCCGAGACATACGGCAAGTACGCGCTCGCAAAGAACGCGGTTGTCGTGGTCGTCGGTGTCGACTCGTCAGGAACGGTGGCATGGTCAGACGCAAAAACGGGTATTCCCGAGGGAAACGGCGCAATGCTCGAAGCACTGGCCAACCTAAGGGGTCGCACGTTTGAGCCAAAGACTTTGCTTGGCTGGCCGACGTACAACACTGGCACTCGCCAGTATGTCAGTTCCACCGGAACGATCGAGAACATCATCATCGACCAATACCCCTACCTGCGTCCATGCATGAACTGTACGGACAAGGGAGACCAGGGTACTGGTTATGTTTACCTGAAGGCAGCCGTCAAGGTGCCGACGGGTGGCAAGATTGCGATTTCGATCGTCATCGCTGTGCTTTCAACCCTGCTTTTTTGGGTAATGGCGCAGTACAATTTCATGGCTGTACTTACCCGGCGAGGGCGGAACACCGTCACTCGCTACCGATTCAACAAGAAGGAGAAGTGATGGAATTCATCACCAAGAACATGAAGTGGCTGGCTCCACTCGTCGTCATCGGGCTCACCTTCGTCTGGATGATCTCGTCTTTCGTTGACATCCGCAACACGGGTGTTGAGAAGGAGACTAGGCTCAACGCCCAGTACAAGGTCAACCAGAACTCACTCTCCACTTGCCTTGTGAAGATCGCCGACTCGGCGAATCTGACCAGGGCGGAGAGCGAGCAGCTACGTGGTGCGCTCGAGGACGCCGTGAAGGGTCGTTACGACGGCCGCACGGCCAATCCCGGTCAGATGTTCTCGGCGATCGTCGAGAACTATCCCGACCTGAAGGTCTTCGACGAGGCGTTCAAGCGCGCCTACACGACGATCATCGGATGTCGTACTGACTACCAGGGTGACCAGAACAAGCTCACCGACATGATCCGCGACTTTGACTCGTGGCGCCAGAAATGGCCCACAGCGTGGTTCACGGACACTCCGTCGGCGCGGCTTGAGGCCGGTGACCGTCATGGTCCTGACGCGCTCGTGCAAATGAAGCGACTGGTCCTCACGAAGGACACGCAGCAGGCTTACGAGTCCGGTGAGCTGCCTAGCAGTAACCCGTGGGCTCCCATGCCTACTCCCAGTTCCTCCTGATGCCCCACCCGCCCCGGGCGCCGTTCATTTGAACGGTACCCGGGGCGGTTTCATTTTTTCTATAAATTACTAATTGATGCGCTATGTACGGTCTGATAGCAAACTGGCGGTAATTGCTTCAAGTGGTCGAGCGGGCGTCCACAATAAGTAGGTCGCAGCGCGGGCGGCGGTGTGGCCACGCCAAATCGCCATAGGTGTGTGCCAGGTTGTGGTGGTGACATTGCCAGCATTCGCTACTACAAGGGTGTCGTGATGCAGCACAACTATCGTAAGCGGATAGCTAATAGTAAACTTATGCACGGCTTCTACTAGCTGCAGTAGTTGCATACTGAACGTGAGTATTTTTGGGTAATAAACGAGCTGAAATAATTTTTGTAGCTGAGCGAATGACACAACAAGTGTCGTGTGGGGGCGTAGTGCCGTTGTGGTGGCGCTGTTTCTGATCAAATCAACTGCATCGCGAGTAATCACCACGTGACCGCTATGAGTACGCAAAAAATCTTCATAGGTAATGGCAGTTTCGCTATTACGGCCGGCGTCGCCACAGAGCAATATACCATTTGACCACGCGCCAAGTGCTTGCATGTCGCCAAGTGCTTCGCGTGCCAGGCTGCCACTTGGGTTGCTTCGTGCAAACACCACGTCGGTCATGACGGGTGGTACTGTTTTGCGCAAGGCATCAGGCAGCAGAACGCGCACGTCGCCTGCGCCAGTCTGTAGCGCAGTGCTGTAGCTTTCGGCCACTCCGGCAAAGCCCAGTTTATTGCCGCCAATTACACCAAGTTTGCCCCGTAGCGATTTTTGTTCAGGCTTGCTCCATTCAATATCGGTAAATAGTGGTGTTGTCGCATCTTGTTTTTGCCAGTAGCCGTACTCCATATATCCCTAGTATAGCCTATTGCTTGAGCGGGCAGCACTTACGTTGCTGTTACATTGTGGCTGGTTAGTTGGTACTTGTCATTAAACATAAACGTGCCAGTAACAAATTTTCCATCTATTACAGGCGGCAACCAGTGTTGGTCGTCGGGCCACATGTCTTTATAGGGAATATCGGTTATTTTGAACCATTTTGGGGCCATTTCTTCGGTTTCAATTGGTTCGCCTTCCCACTTGGTGCATATAAATACGGTCACATCCATGTTTGAATAACTGTCAACGTATGGTTCTTGATAAAATGCTAGTTCTGCCACAGCCTCAAACACGACTGGCGTGACGCCGATTTCTTCTTGGCACTCACGAACAGCGGTGTGTTCAATTGTTTCGTTTGCTTCTGGCTTTCCGCCCACACCATTCCATTTGCCTTGGCCATGGCTGCGTTTTTTGCGGGCTAGCAGTAGCTCGTCACCACGCCGCAAAAAGAGCAATGTACTAGTTGTGCGTTTGGGTGTTGGTATGTATGTCATACGCACAGTATATCAAAGTAGCGTCATTTCATTGCCACGAAGGTTGGTTTGCTATAGCGATTCAAGCGTAGAGAGTGTCACGCCAGCTTTAGTGGCAAGGTATTGAATCATGCGCTCAAGCCGATCAATCTTATGTTGCATTGCTGCTATTTCGGCAGCATACGTATCATATTTACTAACTTCAGTTGTAAGCTGCGAGAGCGCAGCCGTAGTCTCATCAGTAGTAGCTTGGCTTTTTGTCATAGTACAAGTACAGGTATAGCATGTCGCGTGGGTTGGTGAATATTGTGGTAGACAGGTTGCTCCACATTCAAGCGGCCCCGCTCCCCTGCTAAGGGGATTGGGGCCGATTGAGAGGTTGTGCAGTTGTCAGTGGTAGTGGCCGCCCTCTGCACTTTGCAATACACGCTGGAAGCTACAGCGGCACTCTGGCTTTGGCGGTATAACTACCGGAGCGCCATCGATGCCAGGGTTGACCACGCAGCCACTCGTGATATGCCAGTTGTCAGGGATAGCTACCCCGGGCTGTATCTGGACACCTGTTTTGATGACGACATTGTCACCAATAGTCACATCTCGCAGCTCGGAGGCTTGGATGGTGCAACCCGCACCGACGGTAACATTGCTACCGATCTTTGAACCACTGATGGACGTCTCGTCACCGATTGCGACATTGTCGCCGAGCTTATCGACATAGTCCAGTCTGACGTTGTTACCAAGCTTGCAGTTCTTGCCAGCAAACAGCGTGCCATGCCAGCTCAGCGTCAGCTCCTCGCCAACTTCCAGGTCTTCGGGTACTTCTACGAGGTATCCCCCGGTGATTTTCACGAGCTTGTAGCCAGGCTTGACTACCTTCTTTCTGGTCACTCTGACCACTCTCCTCTCAGTAGAGTATGATTATCATAATTTATAATATTTATTTTGTCAAATCTCAATACTCACCGGGCAGTGGTCGCTGCCAAATACATCAGGATGAATCTGTGGGTTTTTGACTTGTGGAGCGATAGATTTGCTCGCAAACCAATAGTCGATGCGCCACCCGACGTTGTTGGCGCGGGCATTTGCCCAGTGGGTCCACCAGGTGTAGGCACCAGTGGCTTCGGGGTTGGCTTGGCGAAACGTGTCCACAAACCCTGCATCAATGATATTAGTGATTCCCTCTCGTTCTTGGTCGGTAAAGCCAGCATTTTTGCGGTTATCTTTTGGCCGAGCAAGGTCGATGTCGGTATGCGCGGCGTTCAGGTCGCCACAAAACAGCACAGGTTTGGTGGCTTCGAGGCGCTGCATGTAGGCCAAAAAGGCACGGTCCCAGTGCTGGTGGCGGACGTTCAGGCGGCTGAGATCACGCTTGCTATTTGGCGTGTAGACGGTCACTACCCAGTAGTCGTCAAACTCGGCGGCGATCACGCGCCCTTCGGCATTCGGGTCGCCATAGGTATCGCCCGTCACCTGGTATTCATCGATGATATCTTGCGGAAAACCGTCAATGTAATGCAAGGCTGGTGTTTTAGAAAATATCGCTGTGCCCGAGTACCCTTTTTTCACGGCGCTAAAAAAGTGTTCGTGATACTGTGGCAAATCAATCTCGACTTGATCACGCGACGCTTTGGTTTCTTGCAAGCACAAAATATCGGGGTCGTGGGTAGTAATAAATTTCTGAAATTCGCCTTTATTCAGCACCGCACGAATACCATTAACGTTCCAGGAGTATAATTTCATATACTTCTAGTATAGCAGGCAAAAAATAACCCCCTACTAAACAGAGGGGTGGCTAGGCCAAGCAAGGGGGTAATGTGCGCCCCCTTGCTTGGCGGTGTTACAAGATGCCGGGCGGTGGCCCGAAGGCCGATAATGCAAGGAGAAGGATGGCGGCTATCCCAATCCATGTAGCTAGTTCTGTGCTGCTCGCCCGATTCTTTCGTAGAATCAGGAACCACACAAGCATCAGCACCCCGGTCACTCCACAAACGGTACGAAACATAACAAGCTCCGATCTGTCGTTGGGCAAAACACCTGTTCACTATTATACCACACAATCAAAATAAAAACAAGCTTGAACAGTGGTATATAAAAAACCCCTCAATGAGGGGTAATGACAAGCTAGAGAGTGAAGTTCACCGGCAGAGGATTTCTCCCCTGCCGGTGAACTACTTATCACTTCACGGGCAAGCCCACATCGTCGTACTCTTGAACGGTGCGGAGGATTTGTCCCGGTATTTCGTTGTACGAAAACGTCACGACAGACCCAGCCCTCATGAAGGCGGCTTCGAGTTTACTTCCGGTTGCTGTTGGATCAATGGTCACGCGATAAATGGCCGCGTCACCTTTGATATAGAAGTAGATCGAAGTGGTGCCTGCAGAGTCAACAATCGGCGATGAAACCGACGTCACTGTGGCAGAGCTGATGACCTTGCTTAGGGATTGCTCCCCGGGTTTGCTTGCTGTACCCGTCGCCAGCATGACCTGGTAGGCACTTAACGCTTCTCCCATTGTCTTGCGGACAATGATGTTGGAACCGTTCGGCTTTTGGTCGGCTGGCACCAAGGAAATGCCCTGCACCACCCCGTTGTTGACAAGTGGCCCCACCCAGGTTAGATTACCATAGATGGAGTGAATTGCCATGTGTTGCGGAGCCAGCTGATTGGGGTTGTCGCGACCCACGCTTTTGACAGCGTTCACAATACCTGCCTCCAACTGGAGGTCGGGAATTGTGTACAGACGCACAGTGTCATCACGCCCATTAAAGAGCGCGAGGTATGCGACTGAGCTGTCGTTGTTGTTGGAGGTTAGCTGGACTTGCCAGCAAGGGTAACCCTCTTTGGTATAGACCAGGGTCGGACTACCGTGAACTTTGAACCGATTGACTGTGTTGCGCCCGAATCCCCCTGTTGGGTACGGTGTCATGCCGTAGTCGCCCCACCAGCCCAGCATGGTTTTTGCCGTTTCACCGGAGTAGATGCGATCAATCCAGTTCGGCAACTTACCGATCTCATAACGCTGGATCGTGCCAGTCTGGGCATCAACAGTGATAAGTCCATCAGGAATGGTCTTATGGAAGCGCACGGTTGTGCGGTTCGTACTCGCTGTCCAGAAGGGCTGCCACTGATCGTTAACTTCTAACGTCCAGTCGTCTAGCGGTGTTGACGCATATCCGTTTCGCCACACGTGGCGTTCGAGCAGATATTCACCCTGCCCGAATCGATACGTGTAACGAATTTTTAGCGGCGTGCCGCTGGCGTCGGTTTCGCGGTAAGTGGCTGGTTTACTGGCGTCTTCGGCATCGACGACCATGTACCCAGGGGTTATGCCCTGCACAGAGTCGATTTCGCGAGCGCCTTTTGGCATCAGTGGCACGACGTAGTAGAAGTGTCCATCGACCGCCTGGAGCGTGGGGTTGGCTGCTTCAAATACCGTGCCTAGATTGGCTCCGTGCGAGTTCATCGCTGTTCGTGCCGCATTCAGTGCAACCTCTTCTGGCACCACCACAATGTGGTTAGCATCAGAGTCGGGGTATGCACCAGATTCACCGGGCATTTTGACGTTGACACTGCGAGCCAGTGTTTTTGCCTCATCATCGGTCCAAAGGTTGGTGGCTCCAAACGACCACACAAGACCGATAACAAGGGTGACAACGGCAATGGTGTTGTTGGTCGTGAGCGCGTTGTTATTGACAAAGGCTGCCACGGTACCAGTGAGTGCCGTGGCGATCAGTAACGCGATCAGTAGCGTGAACCAGTTGGTGTAGAAAGCAGTTGGCGACAAGCCCGCTACGGGCAGGTCGAAGTACCAAAACCATGCGGTGATCAGGGTGAATACCACCCAAATGATCCCGCCAGCCCCAAGCACCACAAGTGGCTTCTTGCAGCCGATCATGTAGAGCGCGGTGGGTATACCCACCAGTACGGCCATCGTCAGCGCCGCAAAACCAAACAGTGTGCCCACAGTTATTTTCCTTTCGAGAGAACGAAGCTAATCGGGGTGCCGACCAGCTGTTTGTCTTGGGTGAATGCAAAAGCCATTGAAGGCTTGCTGTTAAAAATGAACACCTGGCCGTAAGCCACCTCATACACGCGTCCAGTCGTTGTGACGAATAGAGCGGTGTCTGTATAGGCAACGGTGTCGATGTCAGGTGCCACAGCCTTTTGCCAGGTATCGTCGTATGTCAGCTTGACAGCTGATGCTTCGACGCTGCCATTAGGCGAAAGTAGTACCACGCGCGGATGTACCGTAGAAGCGTTTGAAACGATCTCCCACGGTTCAAGTGCATTGCGGATGTTGCTTATCACGTCCGCACTACTTGAAGTGGCGGTTGCCGGGATGGTTCTACCGGTACCCTTTACACTTGTAATGCTGGGGTTGCAGTAGGACGCTAGCAGGCTAAGCACTACTGTTGTTATAACCAGTAGACCTAAAACCGTGATGACTAGACACGCTGTGCGTTTCCGTTGTCGCTGTGTTAGCAACTCCTTAATTGGAGTTCGTGCTGTTTCGGGTGGAAAGTCTTGTCGTGGCTCTTTGTTGTGATCATCAAAGGGCCATGGGCTGTCCTGGTGAGACATAACACTCCTTTAGTGTTGTGAATGTACCTCTAGCTTGTCAAAAAACATGTCCACAGATTATTCCGCGGACCTTCTTGCCATTATACCACATAATTAAAATAAAAACAAGTAATCGCCATACCAAGATGGTTTGTTTGGCAATTGTCGCGCGTATAGGTATAGTAGATACCAATGCAACACCCACTTCCAAAGCTAGTGACGTTTGACGGCCAGGCGCGTAGCGGCAAAGGCACGGTTGTGCGGTTAGTAAAAGATTACGTGCGTGAACAATTGGGCCGCACTGTGATGCTCATCGACGCCGGCCAGGTATTCCGCGTATTAGTAGTAGTGATGACCGAGCGAGGCATTAACCTTGATGACCCACAGGCAATTGACGATTATTTGTCTGACGAACACAACATCGCTACCTGCGTGCAAAGGGTAAAAGATGTCTATCATATGCCAAAAACCGAGCGTGAAGCGTTACTGTACACGCCACAAATCGGTGTCAATAGCGCCAAGGTTGGCGCAAGACCTTTAAGCCAAGTGTTTAAGGACGATTTACTGCGTAAATGGTTGCGTGACGCGCGTGAAGAGGGGTACGAAGTGGTGCTGCTCGACGGTCGCGCGCTCGAAGAAACCGGCAGCATGCTGGCGCGCGAAGGCCTATGCACCTATGTACTCGGCTTGTTTTTTGTGTGCGACCCTGTGGTGAGTGCCCAGCGTACCTTAGGCAGAATGCCTGTGCCATATGCTGAACTAACTGGTCCATTTAAGCATGAAGTTGATAATATGATTGCCCAGATTGAAACACGGAATCAAGCAGATGCCGAGCGTTCTGTGCAGCCAGTCGTTCCACCTGCCTACGCCGCGCGCTATATGGTGAACGAACTGCCGCGTGAGTTGCCACCGGCTACACCTTGCCCAGCAGCAATTGTGGACCGCAGCATCGAACTCCCTTTTGACACTATGGTGCTGCCTGTAGCTCGGCTGGTAGCCCGCTATATAGCGTAATAATTTTAGCCGTTATAAAAACAGGCACCATGCCAGGGGCTTAATTGTAGCCCCCGGCATGGTGCGGGTGAAGGATTTGGTATGGGGTTTGTTACAGTGCGGCAGCCGCCTCAGCATCATCCTTGCGGATGATCGATAGGACGGTTGCGTGATGCTCCTTTTTGCGTAGGCGTAAGGAGCGCATAACTGTCACAACGTCGCCTAGCTGGGGAGCCAGGCGTGGATCAAGACGGGTGACTGGGCCAATGGCGTATGTGCCGCCTGACGCAAGCACCATCATGGCTTGTTCCTGACAGCCTGCAACGAGTTGCTCGTGGCTTGGAAATTCGTCAGGAAAGCGAGTATTGCGACACGTGTAGAGCTCAACCACCCTGCTCGTGTGCAGATGCGGTTCGTTGTAGAGTGCCGCAGACATAACGATGCACGCAAATCCTGCGATAATCAGGCAGGCTGCCACCATCCACACCCAGCCGGATGCTTCTGGTGCAACAAAGCTGCATACCAGTGTCAGCAAAAGGGCCAAGATTGTGAGGGCGGTCAGCACTCGTACAGCCACCTTCCACGGAGCGTGGAATCTGTTCATTAGTCTCCTTCGTTGTCAAAGAACAACCGGTCGGTCATTCCACCTAATTACTACTTATACACTAAATCTACCCAACATGCAAGGTTTGCGTATCAACTCAAAACCTTTGCAACCAAAAAGCAGGCTCCCGTAAACTGTAAATGTACAACCAATTACAGAAAGGAGGCCTGCTATGGCCTATTCTATCAACCCTTACCTCCCAAAAGCGAGAG
>JBATSN010000035.1:0-1766 GCA_049293315.1 Saccharimonas sp. (SeqCode) | reverse complement strand
ATCCGGGCTTGCGGTTTTCGCCAGCCGACCTGCGCGGCAAGGTGTGGTTGTTCAATGTGTGGGCGTCGTGGTGCGTGGCCTGCCGGGAAGAACACCCGGTGCTGTTGGCTTATACCCAAAGCCCGGGGTCCGTGCCGATCATCGGGCTGAACTACAAAGACAAACGCAACGACGGTCAGCTCTGGCTCGCCCGCCACGGCAATCCCTACCTGCTCTCCGTCTTCGACCCGGACGGTCGCATCGGCCTGGATTACGGAGTCTATGGCGTACCCGAAACCTACCTGATTGACAAAGCCGGGTACATCCGCCACAAGCACAATGGGCCTGTGACGACCGCGGTGCTGGAAAATACTTTGCTGCCCTTGATCCGGGAATTGAACCGTTGATGCTTTGCGCCACCCGACACAGGTGCGATCTGTTGCACAATTGATTCCGCCTTGGGTCCCGAACATGCCGAACCTTGTCGCCTTACCCTTGAAGCCGAGCCCCAGTCGTTGGCTGCCAGCGGTGGTGTCGGCGATCCTCCTGTGCCCGACCCTGCTGATGGCGGCCGATGCCAAGGAGATCGCGCGGACCGTTTGTGCCGCCTGCCACGGGATGGACGGCAACAGCCCCGACCCCAAGCATCCGAAGCTTGCCGGCATGGACCAGGAATACCTGATGCGCCAGCTCAAGGCCTTCGCCGACGGCAAGCGTCGTGACGAGACCATGTCGGGCATCGTTGCCACGCTCGATCCGGCCACTTTTGCCGGCTTGGCTGCCTACTACGGGCCCCAGAAGCCAACGCCCGGCAAGGTCAAGGATCCGCAACTGGCCGCCAAAGGCCGTGCGCTGTATGAAGACGGCAACACCGACACCGGCGTACCCGCCTGTGCAGGCTGCCACCAGTCCGATGGCAAGGGCAACGCGCGCTTTCCACGGCTGGCCGGACAGCACCAGGCCTACACCCTGAAGCAACTTGCCGACTACAAGAGCGGGCGCCGCGCGACCGATCCGCTGATGACCACCGTCGGCAAACGGCTGAGCGCCGAGGAAGGCAACGCGCTGGCGGAATACATCGCCGGTCTCTGAGAGGAAAACATGCTGTCTCGATGCTTGTCCGGACTTCTGCTCGCCGGCTTCGGCTGCTCGCTGGCACTGGCCAATCCGCCACCGGAAGTCTGGAATGCCCCATATCCGGAAAAGACGGCCGCGCTCGCCGCCAAGGCCGACGCCACGCGCGGCGCATCGGCGTTCGAGATTTGCCAGGGTTGCCACCGCGCAGGCGCTCTGGGGCGACCCGATGGCAGCTACCCGCGCCTGGCGGGGCAGCATGCAACCGTGCTGATCAAGCAACTGACGGACGTCCGATCAGGCCGGCGCAGCAACGTGAAGATGTTGCCGTTTGCCGACCACCAGGCCCTGTCGGTCCAGGACATCGCCGACATCGCCGCGTACCTGCAGGCGCTGCCGGTGCCGCCCAGCCAGGGCCAGGGGCCGGGCGGCGATCTGGCGCGCGGACGCCAGCTCTACGACCGTGACTGCCAGGCCTGCCACGGCCAGATGGGCGAGGGCAAGGCAGACCGGTTCTTCCCCCGCGTGTCCGGCCAGCACTACCAGTACCTGTTGCGCGAAAGCCGTATGTTGCGCGACGGCCAGCGGCACAACGTCCACCCCGAGATGGCGGCAGCGATCGCCAAATACACCGACGACGAACTCGCAGCCGTCTCAGACTACATGTCGCGCCTGCCGGTCGGCGGTCGCTGAGCGGCCCGAAACCCGCCGCT
>JBATSN010000034.1:0-3185 GCA_049293315.1 Saccharimonas sp. (SeqCode) | reverse complement strand
CTGTTGCGCCCGTCAAACTTGATGCCAAGCTCAGTCGCGCGTTGCTCAAGTTCCGCCCGGGTTGGTGCTGATACTTCGTCAACCGGACCCAAGTCAGGATCTGGTGTTGCCGCCACCGGTGCGGTCTTTCCTGCAATTGCATCGGGCACAGTGGCAAACCAGCCGGCGCTGACAAGCGAGTCAAACGTTTCGATGTCCGCCGCCAGTTGGTATTTGTCGGCGCTCTTGTAAACCAAACGAGGGAACTGCATGGGTCAATCCTTGAAAAAAGGGGCACTTTCGCCCCCTTGTTAATCAGCCTACGCGGTAGCCGACAAACGCATTCGCGCCCGTGTAGCGGAAGCGCCAAGTACCGAAGTCGTTAAAGGTTGAGCCAGAAGGCCCGACCGTCACGCTGCCCACAAAGGTCACATCTCCGTCACCGGCTGTTAGCGTAGCGATGTCGTCCGCACCTGCGCCGATGGTGATCAGGGTGAAGTCAAACGAATCGCCTGCTGCGATGTCGGTAGGGCAGCCAGCCAAGATCGCCGCGCCGGTTGGCGTGGTCATGGTGCGACCAGTGGTAACGGTAAACACTACGATGCCGTTAATCATCTGATCCGCTGTAATGCTCTCCGCGCCGTCCGCCTTCGCTGTGGCTGCGGATTGCTTGCGGAACTGGGTTGTTCCACGGTTGAACACGCCGCCGTCAAGGCCAGAGCCGTTCTTTGCGCCCGGTTGCAGAATCACAGATCCGCCCGAGGCATTACCTGCCGTTCCAGCGCCGCCGGTCAGGTTGACTGCGCCGCCCTTGCCGGAAGTGGAACCACCAGCCCCGCCTGTTGCGGTAGCAGCGCCGCCGACACCAGTAGCGCCGGGAGTGCCACCAAGCAAACCAGCCGCGCCGCCTGCATTGCCTGCCGTGCTGGACGTTCCGCCAACCATGCGAACATAGCCGCCCTGAGCCGCAGCCAAGCCGGTCACTGTCCACGTTGCATCAGTTGCTGACAAATCATCTGTGAGCGCGCCGACAACGGGAGCTGTGCCGGTATCGTATTGAACGTCAGACGCGCTTGCATCGATACGAATACTGGTAATGGCTGTCATTGCCGCAGAGATGTAATTTTCACCGGCTGCGGTTGTGTAGAGCAAGTCCCAAGTAGCGGGGTGATTGGGGTATCCAACTTGCTTGTAAAGGGTGACGGGAGAGTCACTCAATACCGCGATTTTGTACGTGTCCGCCAGAACAACAGTCTGGGTTCCTTGGGCGTAAACTTTTGCCATGATGTGCTTTCGAATTAAGGTTGTTTGTTGAGAAAACCAGCCGCCATGATTGGCAGCCGGTCGCCTTCGATTAAGTCTGGTTTAACTACCTCATGTCTGACTGAAAAGTATCAAACCTGTCATTTCCGGTTGCTTGTTCACCACGCCAAACAAGGTATCCAAGCGATACTTGGTTTTCAGGGTGTTGACATCGAATTGCTTCGTCATCACCAGCTCAATGCCCTGCTCAGTGCTGGCACGCATCACGGCTGCGCCTGCGTCTGTCGGCACAGCGTAGCGGCCCGGCAGGATTTCGATTGCGTCTTTTTGCCAGAACGGATTTGCATACGCGGCCACGGTGTTCAAGAACGTAATTGCGCTGTTTGCCGCCTTGGTGTTGATGACACAGTTTTGATACTGCAATTCCGCATCTGCACCACCTTGACCAGTGATCATCGGAGGGCTGATAGTCATGGTCGTAGCAGAGTCCACCGAGATAACCCGGAAAGTCTTCAACTGGCCTGTGTCGCCCTTGGTGATGTGATGCACTGCATTAAGAGCCGCGATAGTGAAGCAATCACCGGCTGCTACTCCGGTTGTGTCGCTGATTGTGACTGTCTGGTAACGGTTATCCACGTTGCTCGATTCGCCGGTGGTTGCTACCGAGATTGCACGAGGTGTGTAATATTGCAGGCCAGCGTCCAGCGTGTTGATGGTCAGGCCAGCGCCGCCCTGAGCCGCAGCAACGCGGTTGGCGTAGTCCAGCTTGTAAGTCTCGAAAGAGGCCACTTGGCCGACGTAGGCTTTCTCGTAAGCTGTGGTCGGCTTGCCGGTCATGGTTGCGCGGGCTGCAAGGTTGCTGGCCATGCCGTTGTAATCGCGAGTGCTCAAGGCCAGATAACGCTCGAAGGCTTGAATGCCCTGCTCGTTGAAAATGGCCTCGGCTTGCGCCACATCGTCGAAGCCTGCGGCGGCGGTCGTGCGCTTCACGATGAGCGTGCCTTGCTGGCTGGCCACGTTCATCACGGCCACATTGATGTCACTTGCCAGCTTCTGCTTTGCAGCAGCGCCAAGGCGGTTTTCTTGCAGCGCGTCGCGCAGCTCTGTCGCGGTCATGATCCATGGAACGGACTTGCTGTAGCCGATGGTCGCGGGTACTGCCAGCTGTGTGCTGTCGCCAAAGTTGGCGGTCTGGTCGGTGCCGTCGAACGATTGCGCGATGTAGGGTTGTGGCCGCCAGATTTGATTACCTGTGCGCTCCATCATCGTCTGGTCTGTGTTGTAGATCGAGACGTTGTTGCTCAATACGAGGGCGTCATTGAAGCCTTCAAGGATGTCCTCGAACGCTACGCGCTCCTCTTTGCTGAATGCATTTGCACCGAGAATCAGCCCGCTACGCGTCTGAAAAGAAAAAAGTGCTTGGTTAACGATGCGGCCTGCGTAAGCCACAGATGCGCAGACAAAGGCCAGCGCGGACATGATGAAAAGTGAGATAGCTTGCTTAAATTTACCCATGATAGGCTCCATTGGTTGAATAAAAAATTGGCATTTCTGCCGTGTCTTTCACTCACCAATGGGCTGGCGGAGGCCATTCAACTGCTATTTTGTTTCAGGGCTAGCGGCACCCATTTCGCGCATTATGCCTTCTTTTGCCGTTTGTACGCTATCACTTTCGTCATGTTGCCAGTGCGCGCCGCTTCTTCCCGCAGGCGCTCCAAGGTTGAGTCCACGGCCCCGGATGACCGGCCTGTTCCGGTAACTACTTTTTCAGGTGGTGGTGCTGTTTTGCGTGGTGTGACTTTCAATTCTTTCTCCAGTTTTGCGACTGCGAAGGCAAACTTCACAGGGTCTTTGATGGCAGCCAGTTCTTTGGCCTTCTTTGGGTTCTTGCCGATGGCATAGATTACCAGTGCGGGATTGTCCGCACCTTGGAGCACAACGCC
>JBATSN010000033.1:0-29990 GCA_049293315.1 Saccharimonas sp. (SeqCode) | reverse complement strand
GCGCAATAACTACTTTACTCGCCTTTGGCTCAGACAACCAAATGAGCTAATGCCCCGTATGTATATATTGTAGACGATGAGCTGGCTTGTTGATAGTACTTGCATTTGGCTAGAGCGCTCGCGCAATGACTACTTTACTCGCCTTTGGCTCAGACAACCAAATGAGCTAATGCCCCGTAATTTTCCAGGAAGGGCTCGCCCTTCCGCTGCAATTTTGAAATAAATTCAAAATCTTGCTCCTACCCCTAAAGCCAGCGCTTAGCACTGGTGCTTTCAGCGGTAGAGGCACTACCCATGATAACAAAGCGTCCCCAAAAATTAAAGGGGAGCGTTTGTCTGCTGCTACGCGCCCACCCGGGGCACGGTTTTTGTTTCATGCTTTTTATGTTTACGCCAACGGTCGCCCCGCTTGCGTATCAGCATAGTTCTACTATGCACAATTAGCTGCAAAAGCACAAGCATAATATAGACAAAATTGTTATTTGCACTAGTATTTTAGTTTAGAATGTGCTTTACTATAAGAGTTCAGAAACAAGTGTACACGTGAAATGAAAATTAGTGAGTAACTATTCTTTCAGGACAAATGGAACTTTGGTCGATCTGACAGTAAGTTAAACAAGAAAGAATAGTATGTCAAAAGCAAATCTATTTGTTGGTAGCCTCGCCTACGCAACCACCGACGACAGCCTTAAGGCTTTCTTCGAACAGGTTGGCCCCGTAGCAAGCGCACGAGTTATCACTGACCGCGACAGCGGACGCAGCAAGGGCTTCGGCTTTGTTGAAATGGAAAATGAAGCTGACAATCAAAAAGCTATCGATCAGTTGAATGGTCAAGAGCTTGATGGTCGCGCCATTGCCATTAGTGTCGCTCGTCCAAAAGAAGATCGCCCACGTGGCGACTCTGGTGGTCACGGTGGTGGTTCATTCCGCCAACGCAGCTGGTAATACAGCCAACACTAAAAAACGCCCCACAGGGGCGTTTTTTAAGTTATAAGGTAATAGTTAATTAGATATCGTTGAACTGCCGTTAGTAGCTGAGTTTTTACCATCTACACCACATGTATAAGTGGTACCGCCTTCTGTAAACACCCCAGGCCCATGCTCTTTACATTTAGTGTTAAGCGCGCCAACACCGGCCGACACAGCGCCCATTAGTACTATAATCATGGTAACAGCTGTCACCATTCCAACAATTGACAATATAATACCCGCTAGGGCCATATTATTTTTATACCCTGCGGCTTTTGATTTTTTACGACCAATAATACCCGTAATTAACCCAACAAGGCTTACGCCCAGCAATGAGGTGACGAGACTTACTATACCAAGCGTTTTACCTGGATCTTCAGCTGCTACCGGCACAGCTGCAGGCGCTTGAGTAGTTGGTATTTGTGACTTGTCCATATACTTTCCTTTTATTAGTTATGGTTTTTAGTATAGCAGTCCCTTATGTAATTTGCGATTCAAATATCGTATAAAATCTACCCTTTCGAGCGATCAAATCTGAATAAGTACCCGTCTCGACTATCGAACCATCTTGAATAACATATATAACGTCAGCACGCTTAACTGTTGTCAACCGGTGACTTACTGTAATGATTGTTTTATCTTTTAGTGCAAATAGCCGTGAAAATATTCTTGATTCAGCCAGCGCATCTATAGCGCTTGTAGGTTCATCAAGCACGATAAATTGGGCATCGCGATAAAAATTACGCGCTAATGCCAAACGTTGCCATTGCCCACCTGAAAGCTCGACACCTTTTGTCCCATCATCATGCTCATACCATTGACTCGGATGTGTTTCATCCTTACGCGGTAGTTTGTGTATAAAGTGGGCAGCTTCTGCCATTTCAATCGCCCGGTTGTAGCGCTCCTCATTATACGGATTTTGCACATCGCCATAGGTAATGTTTTCTTTAACAGTCGAAAAGTAATACCGCATATAGTCTTGCTGTAGCACGCCTAAATAGCTATGCCAGCTCTCTTCGTCATAGTCCGCAAGTGCTGTGCCATCAATACTCACTGTACCGCTGGTTGGTTGATACAACCCCATAAATAACTTAATGAGCGTAGATTTGCCGGCACCATTTTCGCCAACAATTGCAATGTGCTGTCCTTTATGAATAGTCAGCGAAATATTATGCAACACTGGCACGTCATTTGTTGGGTACGAAAAGTTTACCTTTTCAAAAGTAATTTGGTTAGGCGGCCCCGTTAGCTGCTTAGCGCCGTTTTTTAATGGCTTTAATTTCATAAATGATTCATAGTCTTGCATTGTCACTAACTCTTCGTCAATTCCGTTTAATTCACTGCTGAGTGTGTGCATGGCACTCAGTGATCGTGAAACTAATTGCTGTACATATATAAATTGCCCGATTGGCTGTGTACGGTTGATGATCTGAACAGCAACTATAATCAAAGCTGTCAATTCGGCTACAGCTTCACCGATATCTGCAAATAAACGCCTAACAAGATATTGCCGCTCGTACTTTATGCGCTCTAACTTATCTTTATCTCGGTAATATGCATAGAGTTCAAGCATATATTTTGCGGCATTATACACACGCAGCTCTGCTAAGTTCATTGGCTGAAATACATTATAAAAAATACCCGTCATTCTGCGTCGTGTTTCGGTATTATTACGCCAATGCGCCGCTTGAAGCCTTGAAAGTTTTAATTGTACGATAGCACTGGGAATAATAGATACGATGATCAAAAGTCCTATTCTCCAATCTGTAAATAGTAGTGCGCCAACACTGATTACTATGGTGATTGCACTGCCAAAAATGCGCGCTAATACATCAAAAAAGCGTGCAAAAAATAACGTAAAGTTTTGGGCTTTATCAAACATATCAACCGTTTTTTTATCGTCGTATAGCCAGTATTCAATACACACAAAGTGACGGTATAGCCTGTCTGAGACTGCTGCATTTACCTTATAGTTCACTAGTTCATCAATATAATTTTGCACACTTTGCCATACACTCAATGCAATACCTAGACTCGCCGTGACAACCACAAACACAAGGGCTTCGCCACCCGCTGCCTGGCTGCCAGCATACGCATCTGCAAGTTTTGTTGTGGTAAGCGCGGCAAAATAAGTAGTGAGAAGCGGCAACACCGAGGTAATGACTGCTCCAGCTAGTTTGAACGCCACCGCGCCCGGAGCAGCCCGGTAGGTTGTCTTAGCAACTGAAGAAAAACCTGCTAGCATAGCACCTACGCTTGCTGATGAATGTTTCACTACTTTCCTGCGTACCATCGTATTACCTAATAAATGGCGACTCCGCCCACGACAATCCAAGATTAAACCACGCGTTAAGCATGCCATAACCGTTAATAAGCCAGATAGTTACCACAACAGTGAGTGTAGTAAGACACCAAAATATGCTTTTAATATAAAGTGGCTGCCTAGTAAGCCAGCGTTGCCACTGTGAGTATTTTTCATGCCCATAGTCATGCAAATCGCTCGCCCACTGAAACTCACGTGCTAATATCGACAGTCCAATGAACACCACCACCCACCCGGGGCCAGGATAGGGTATCATGACTATACCAAGTAATAACACCGACCACCCGACAAACGCCGTGAGTGCCTTTCGGGTGCTATTTGGTAGTCTTGCCATGCGCACTCGACTTTCTTCCCCAGGCCAATAACCCAGTTATGGCTGGTTGCTGATAGTAGCGTGGCACCACCTCACCCGCTAAAGCAATTGCAAGCAGCACGGCAAAGCCACACATAATCGACGGTATCCCTGCAATAGTTGAAGGATCGATCACATTCACTAATGTTGTTGGCACCATAAACAGCAAATAGCCAACCATCAGTGCCTGTAGCGCTGCGATAATGTTCGGAGCTAGCTGTTGCTTTATTTTGTTTGCGCAGTATAACACAGCCACGGTCAGCCACCCATAGTAATAGGCGGCATACGCCCAGTGTGAGCCAGGGGCAGTTTTAAATATAACGTAATTACCCAAGCAAGCACTCGAGGTTATTCCATTGCCAGAAAACGCAAAAAACATAGCAAACAGTGCAGCGGACCCGTATGCAGCAGCTAAAAGAGTAGTTTTCTTGTCGCCTGCAATTCTTGTTGCAAGATGAAGCCCTAGTGGCGGCAACATAGTTATCGCAATGTATCCAAGCTTAGACCAGCCCAAGCTATCTATTCCAAAACTGCCTTCACATACATTATATTCAGCAAGTTGAAATACGGCTAAAAAAAATAATACCGAAACAGCTAGCTTAGTAATATTGGTGAGCTTGTACCGCCATGTCACGTAAACTGCTAAAGCAATTTCTATTGCAAATGTTGCGATCATAACAGGTGGCGAAAAACAACTTAGTGTGTTTGCTTTAATGTACTTCATGTGATGAATTATACTCTACAAATACCGCAGCAGTAAAGCGAACCATTGCTATAGTCAACTTTTACGCATTCATGTAGACTTAGTGTATGATATACACAACTCCATATATGCCGCCAACGGTTGTTGTTGATCTAGTTATCTTTCGTTTACATAATGACACACTTGAAGTACTGCTTGTTAAGCGTAGTGAAGAGCCTTTTAAGGGCCGCTGGAGCCTGCCTGGAGGGTATAGTGCCGCTGGCAGCACGACACTGCAAACACTTGCCTCTGTAGCAATCCGCAAAGTGGGTATTTCTATTCACTCTCAACTAACCCACCTCGAACAGCTTTATACCTTCGACACAGTAGCTGATGACCCCAGAGGTCACTGCGTTTCGGTGACATACATGGGATGTGGACGCGAGATTACCCCTGGTGTTGGCACTGAACACGCCTCATTTCACCCAGTTAAAAACTTACCTACCCTGGCCTACGACCACGCTGCCGTAATTGCATACGCACACAATCGACTCATCGCTAAGCTGTTATACACAACCGTTGTCTCCAGCTTATTACCGCAACGATTCACCCTGCGCTCTCTGCAGCGAGCCTACGAAATAATCTTGGATAAAAAAATAGACAAACGTAACTTCCGTAAAAAGTTTTTGAGCCTCAATCTTATTCGCGAAACAAATAAAACTGCTCGCGAAGGCGCACATCGTCCAGCAAAACTGTTTACGTTCACTAGTAAATCACTTACTGTACTGGCGCGCAGTCTGTATTAACCGTGCAAGTGATGATGAAACTGCCTGCAGGTACGGTAAATTTTGCAGGCAATCAGCGTCTGCTGGCAATACAAGTTCACCCTTAGCACTAAAAACTGCCATAGCAGACACTATTGACGCTATACTATCAGTATCACCGCCCAAATTGACAGCTTCATACACGCTTGGCGCAAACACTCCGCCATGCACCATATATGCACCATACGCCATAGCGAGCGTCTCTGACACAATAAAACCTTTACCGTCTGTGTGAGTAGTAATTTCGTCTGTAGTAATGTCACGAGGTTTCGTAAGATACTTAAGCGCGTTGCTCACGCGATGGTCTTCTGTGTTTATATCTCGCTGGTGATACAGTGCAGACTCGTATGCACGGCTGGCAAACTCAGATGCTAAATAGGGGCTTGACATCAAATACGTTAAGGTATCAAGATGAACACGTGTTGCTACTCTCGCAATTGATGAAGCGTGCGTAAATGACGTGAGTGCATCGCACTCACGATACGCATCGTTTAATGGTGTGTCTAGCGCTATGTGCAGGAGCGCCAAAGGTGCCATTTTCATAATCACACCGTTCCCGGCTCCACCTGGCTGGCCACAACACTCAATCGGTACCTGTTGCATATAACGCTGCACTGCACTCATTGTCGACTTACCCCAAGCATTTACAATCGTTTGGTTGTCAGGATTTGTGATCTGTGGTGTTTCATAGTAAGCAGCGGTATGCTGTTCGGCAATTGTTTCCAGAGTAAATCTACCAGCGCCAACCAATGCTTTTGCCACTGCTAGCGATAATTGTGTGTCATCGCTCCAAGTGCCAGCTGGATACCATCCCTTATAGAAAGGATTCTCTTGAATAGGTAGTAACTGGTGGATGCGTCCATACTGTGTTTTTATATACGCTGCAGATTTAGTTTCTACAGGTAGACCAGCCGCATCACCATAGGCAATTGCGGGTAAAAGTAGTTCTGCAACGCGCGACACGTCAGTATGACTCATGGTGTAAGAATAGCATATCTTTACGTGCGCATTCTAATACGTGTTATATTTACACTATACCTAATAATAGTTAGTGTATTTTATACACTATGCTCTGTCTATTAACTGTTTAAACTCGTCTTCGTTGATGATTTTTGTGCCATACTTTTTCGCCTTCTTTAGCTTACTCTCGCCCACAGCGCCACCGGCAATCAAGTATGTGGTGTCTTTACCAACCGCCGCCTGGAATGTACCGCCAAGTTCACGTACACGCTCGGCAGCGTTGTCACGGCTCATGCCAGTTAGGGTACCTGTTACGACAAACCGCTGGTTTGTTAGTTTGCCTGTTTTTGCTATGTAGACAGGTTGCACACCAAGCGCCTGCATTTTATCAAGCATGGCAATATTATCGTCGTCGCTAAACCACGCCATAATACTCTCTGCAACGACAGCACCAATTCCGTCGACTGACTGTAGTTGCTCTATTGTGGTGTTCCGCAAAAAATCTAATAATCGCTCATTCACTACGCCTGCTTGCGATACCCTTGAATTTGTATACAACCCCTTCACAATATCGATTGCTGTTTGCACGCCTACGTGGCGAATACCGAGACCGTAAATAAATCGTTCAAGCGATGGTGATGTTTTAGCAGCAATCGCATCAATCAATTTGTTTGCAGAAACTTCCGCAAAACGATCAAGTGCCAATAACTGATCAAAGGTAAGACTATATATGTCTGCAATGTCTCGTACTAGTCCGGTATCGACCAATGCATTAACATTTTTTTCGCCTAACGTATCTATATCAAGCGCTTGTTTGCTGGCAAAATGCTGCAAAGCGCGCTTTAAAATAATCGGGCCAGTGAGGCCTTTTACCCTATATACTACTTCGCCATCTGGTCGAACAAACTCTAGTTCAGGGTACTGGCGAGCTAGCTCGGCCTCAAAGTCAATCGGCTTCGCTTGTATAGGGCGCAGCTCAGTAATCACCGATTCTACTTGTGGTATGATATCGCCTGCCTTAAAAATGACCACCGTATCTCCGCGTCGTACATCAAGCCGACTAATCTCATCAGCATTATGCAGGCTGGCATGCTGTACGGTCGTGCCAGCTACTTGCACAGGCTTAAATACTGCCACTGGCGTCGCGGCGCCTGTACGCCCAATCGAAATAACAATATCTTCTACTACTGTGGTTGCCTGTTCAGCGGCATATTTATATGCCACTGCAGCTCTTGGCTGCTTGCCAACTATGCCAAGCGCGGCATAGTGCTGCCTATCGTTCACCTTGATTACTAAACCGTCAGTATTATATGGCAAACTAAGCCGCTTTTGACTCCACGTGTCGACAAAGTTCATTAGCGCCCGCAGCTCTGTAAATACTTGCGCTTCGCTATTCCTAACAATGCCAATTGCGGTTAACGCCTTATATGCATAGTCGTTGGTCGGCACTTCACTTGCATCGCTTCGCAATAAGTCATACCCGCGAAAATGGAGTGGACGGCTAGCAACTAACTGCGGGTCAAGTTGCCGTACCGTGCCAGCTGCAAGATTACGCGGATTAGCAAACTCAGGTTTACCTTCAGCTCGCTGCGTTTTATTCAATGTATCAAAGTCATTTTTTAAAATAACTACTTCACCACGTACTTCGGTACGCCCTTGCAGTAAATACTCAAACCCTTTTTCTTGCTGCAATCGAAGTGGTATATTTTTTATTGTGCGAATATTGTTAGTTACATCTTCGCCAACAAAGCCATCTCCCCTTGTTATTGCCTGTACTAACATTCCGTCTTCGTATACCAATGCACAAGCCAATCCATCCATTTTTATATCAGCAAAAAACTCATGTGTAGCACCTGGCAGCAACTTATCCATTCGCTTCACCCACGCTTCAACATCAGACTGATTAAACACGTCATTTAGGCTCAGCATGCGCGTGCTATGGGATGCTTTTACAAAACCGTCAAGCAATTTATTGCCAACCCGCTGCGTAGGGCTGTCAGCTGTTACTGCTTCAGGGTGGTGCGCTTCGAGCTGCTTTAGTTCATTAAATAATCCATCATATATTGCATCACTCACGCTCGGTGTATCAAGTACGTGGTATTCGTAGCTATACTGCTGCAATAACTTGCGCAACTCTTGTATGCGCACACTAGGCTGGGCTGGCGTCATCTTCGACCACCTTTCTGTAGAGTAAATACACATAACTTGCAAGCCACACGGTACTATAGGCACTCATACAAGCAACTGCCACTGGCATGAGTGGTACCGCCTTGAATTGCTGCCACGTGCCGCCTAATGCGGTGTCGAGTAATACAAGGGGAATCAGTACAACAGCCCACAGCAAACACATCAGTAGCACGCCCCACAATATGCGATAAAGGACGCGTAGGCGTCTGCCTACCACAACATCACCAGCTAAGCGCATAGCTTTTATTGGGTACATGCCGGGCAATGTTACTATCACCATTGCAATGACCGTACTCGTTACCCAATATAGTACAAGCGCAGCCACCAAAACGGCCACCAGCCAAAATAACATGGCCGCAAATCCGCCGTCTAATATTCGGGCGCTGCTTAGACCGCTATACACTAGGGCTATTATGCCGATTGGTAGCAGCTGAATGATAAGTATGCTCACAAGTGCAAGAGTTGACAAAAATGGTGCACCAGAATTATATAATCCGTCACGTAATTTTGGTTTGCGACCAAGTAAATATTCCCTATGTAACCAAACAGTGCATAGCCAAACAAAAAGAAGTGTAAATCCGATGTATATCTGTTGATCTGGCGACAGATTACCTGGCCCAGATGCAAACGCAGACAGCAATAATAATCCTGCCTGACCTACCCCACCGAACTGTCCGTCAAAAACGTCTTCTTTTGAATCACGTAGCAATGTGCTAATTTGCGAGTAATTTTCCTGGCTCGTAATTCCGCCCAGTGCAAGCATCGTAACCGCATATAGTACGACTAATGCAATAAACGTTTTTTTATGGCGCAACAATGATTTTGTCACATAGTTAGTAAAAACAATGTAGCCTGGTAATGCCAGTGATCTTGAATAATCACGCCGCTTAGTTAAACGAAAGCTGCGGTGAGGGCGGCGTTTCAAAAATAATTTGGTTCGCGCTACTACTTTAGTACCCACGGTAATGAGCCAATGTTTAATCTGTTGGGTATACGAACGCGAAACGTTTGCACGCTTTAACCGTAACGGCTGAGTCGCCTTTTTGCGGTGTACTTTAGCAGTTTTTTTAGCTGTAACGTGTTTTTTAGCCATTACCTATAGTATAGCAATAAATAATACCCCTGCGGTGGTAATCGAGTGTTGATTGGCAAATTAAATAACCCGAAGCAAGCCTTGGGTTATTTAATTGGTGCGCAGAGCGGGAATCGAACCCGCACGACTTTTGGTCAAGGGATTTTAAGTCCCTCGCGTCTACCTATTCCGCCATCCGCGCACTGCATAGTATTATATCACTCTCGTAGCAAACAAAAATAGTCCACTAAGTAACGATGCTTGACGGGCCCTATATAAATTCATGGAGGCACGTATGGGAGTTGCACCCATCTACGCGGTTTTGCAGACCGCTGCGTAACTGCTCCGCCA
Source organism: Saccharimonas sp. (SeqCode) (assembly GCA_049293315.1). Lineage (GTDB taxonomy): Bacteria > Patescibacteriota > Saccharimonadia > Saccharimonadales > Saccharimonadaceae > Saccharimonas. Next base: position 20,270 of record JBATSN010000033.1, on the reverse strand, counting down.
ACGCGCCGTCATCTTAAATTATACCAGATTTATTGTAAAATGAACGATATAGAGATATGGTGTACTGTCATTCGTCACTATGTATGATCTATTTGCGAAACTCCGATCCTCTACACATAAAAAACTAAAATCCAGGAGAGCGATTATGCGCCTCAACCACGTTCATTTTTATTCAATATTGCAGAGGTATTGCATGATAATATATTAGAGTAGTATGTCAAAAGAACGCTCTAACTCTTTTCAGAGGCTATTTATAATCAACGCGGTGTTTTATATTCCACACCATGCCCTGCTGTATTCGGCACTAAAGCTACGTTTTGGGTTGCTAGTTAAGCTACTAGATGCACTAGCAGAAAGACTTTTTATCAAGAACTCGCTGCCCTTGCCACCTGACGAAAAACTACTTTCCCAATATCAGAACACTGTGTCACAAGCCAGATTTTGGCATGGAAGCGGCAGATTTCAGCATACTGGCGCGAAACATGCCGACGTATTAAGCAGTGTAATAGAGAGTGGTGGTTTTACTCCGGTCTATGATGCTTATGGCATATTCAGTGACGGAGAGACGATGGTGTCTACGTCGTTTACTACTTCAAGGATGGTTGGGCGTGCTTATGCAGATATTCATGGACTGGGCTATAAAGAAACTGAGCGTTATGGTGATGCGCTTATGTGGGTAGCGTATTACTATGGGCTATTTTATGCCCGTATGTATACGTTCGGAATAAAAATGATGAAAAAACATTACAAAACCTGGCACGAGCTAACTCATGATGAGAATGGACATAATACATGGGGTAAAAAAACCAATCAACACGCAGAGGACGTTTGGGATGTATTTTGTTTAGGTAGCGATATAGAGAATAACTACCCGATACTTTATGGCGTAAAAGATATCCATGCACAGGTATCTCTCGCGAAAATATTTCGGGATTACGAAGTGCGGTCATCAGATGTAGTGTCATTAAGTGAAATTACTCACATTGAAGTCCCTGCGTCGCGAATAGATGAAACAAAAAAACTACTGAAAAGTAAGGATATCGATATACCGGTGTTTAATATTGAACTTGGTGAGCAATTTGCCTCCCGTCAGGCTTTTCATACCTTACTTGGTTGGAGCTTAAAACAAAAGTGAACGTACTGCATTTGTGACATTGTCTTGCGGAGCATAGACATTTACTTCTCACCTCCACGCCGTGTCGGTCCAAGCACTACAATCTACCAACGATAAAACCCAGCGCAAGGCTGGGTTGTATTGTTGGTGCACTGAAGAGGACTTGAACCTCCACGATCGCAATGATCACTAGCCCCTCAAGCTAGCGCGTCTACCAATTCCGCCACCAGTGCATAGTTTGTAAGTTACCTAGTAGTTTTATGTCTTTTCGGACACTGTACAACGCGCTGCGCGTCTACTAATGATTTGCGTTTCACGCAGCCGCCACCAGTGCATAGTTTGTAAGTTACCTAGTAGTTTTATGTCTTTTCGGACACTGTACAACGCGCTGCGCGTCTACTAATGATTTGCGTTTCACTAGAGCCGCCACCAGTGCATAGTTTGTAAGTTACCTACTAGTTTTATGTCTTCTCGGACACTGTACAACGCGCTGGTCACGTTCCGCGACCCCCGGATTTCTCGATTAAAATCATAGATTTTATCGGAAAGTCCGTTTCCGAACTGCCACTGGCAGTTCTCACGCCTACTAATGATTTGCGTTTCACTAGAGCCGCCACCAGTGCATAAAATGAACATGCTATTCAATCAAAGTTTTATATAATTCTTAGATAGCTCTACCGTACCGTACAGATTATAGCCGACCTACGGTGTCTTGTAAACTGCAGTACTGTGTACCGTCCAGTATTGTACTTTGGCGTAGCGATCCGCTTCATTTGCAAGCAAACTACCGCTCGTTACCGAATCAACATTTTTATTATATGCATAATTCTGCACAGGTTGGTATAAAGCGATGGCGGGTGCATCTTCTTGCCACTGGCGCACGAATTGTTTATACTTTGCATTCCTCAGGTTTGGCTCCAGTCGCGATCGCGCACTCGCTAAGCTGGCATCGGCAGCTTTACTTGAATAATTGGTAAAGTTATAGCCAGTTTGGCCAATTTGCGACGAATGCCAGTACGCATACACGTCTGGGTCGGCACCAATGGCAAGTTCGTACAATAATATTTCATAATTTCTACCCAGTAATGTATCTTGTACAAAAGTTGACGAAACCCTAGACGTGTCGACTGTTTTGCGGTGTACCTGAATGCCAAGCTGTCGCCATTGCTCAGTCAGAGAGTCGACTATAGCACTATTTTCGGCACGATTGGTGGTGGTGATTGTAAACTCTAATTTTTTACCTTCTTTCATGCGATCACTGCCAGTAAGAGTCCAGCCTGCTTCATCAAGCAATGTGGCCGCTTTCTTACTATCTGCTACAGGTAATCGCGGAACATCTTCACCGTCTAACTGGCTCAGTAAAATTGGCCCGTCTAACGGATTTACTTTGCCTCCAACTTTTTTGCGTAACAGGGCTGTATCAGTACCAACCTGCAGCGCTTTACGCACCTTTATATCTTTGAGTGTCGCGTTATTCATATTTAATAATAAATACACACCGCTTGATTTTGCCTGAGGTACCGTATTATAACGTTTACCGTCGACTACACTCAGCGATCCACTTGACAGTCCGCTAGCCCCGCTCAGTTCACCGGCTTTTAGCGATGACAGCAACGATTCTTCTGTTAAAAAAGCATGTAACTCAAACCGACTCACTTTAGGGGCGCCATCGTAATAATGTTCATTCGCGAGCAAATGTACAACTTTATGCTTGCTTACAGCATCGGCCGCCTGCAAAAGCCTAAAACTAAATGGTCCGCTACCCACTGGCGCACGACTAAACGTACTTTCGCGCAGTGCAGCTGGCGTCACATTTTGTAATTCATGCTGCGGCAACACTGGGAACGTAAGTGCGTGTGGAAAAGCCGCATACACTGCCGGCAAAGTAAACTGAACTGTAGTATCATCAACTGCAACTGCCGAAACATCTAGCCAGTTGATACGAAGCGGTGAACGGGCTGCTGGATTTTTAATAACATTGATTGTAAATACAACGTCTTTTGCCGTCACTTTTTTTCCGTCATGCCAGGTTGCATCACCGCGCATTTTCACCGTGTATATTTTGCCAGTTTGATCAACAGAAAGCTGGCTAGCGAGGTCTTGATGAATGCTACCTAGTTGGTCGTAATTGTACAGTGACGAAAAAATTAAACGCGCAACAGATGCTTCCGATGCCGTACTCACGTATAGCGGATTCAGTGTGTCTACCTGCCCAATGACACCTTCCACATACGTTCCACCCTTTACAGAGGCTTGCTCCATATACTGCTGCTGGCCCCAATAAAGTTGCAAACCAATTGCAGCAATCATACCACCTACAATAAATAACCACGTGGTAATTTCTCGCGATACAAGCCGAATATTATTAATACGCCGCACAATAAAGCGGTGTGCATGACGCTGCGTTACCCCTTCAGCGCGCTTAACCCGCCTTGCTAATCGCTTACGATCTAGCTTGATTGGTTTAAACTGCTTCCACCCCTTTTTTTGCTCTTCCACAATAGCCTTTTTTAACTTAGATTTGGCAGCACTAGCCCCACCAATATAGAAACAACAAAAGTAATGCCTAAGAATATCGTTACTTCAAACAAGTTTTTGTCGAGACCGCGACGAGTCGTATATAGTTCACTACTACCACCAAAACCAGCGCCAAGGCTGGCGCCACGCTGTTGTAGCAATATAGCAATAATCATTAACAAAGCCGATCCAACAGTGATCACTTGCAAAATAGTGTTCAGATTCATGATTTTTCCTCCTGTATACGCATATATTCTAGCTCGAGTGCGCTACTTACTATATAGTTTACCAAACTTAGCACTAAACCGGTAAGAACTGAATGCCAGAAAGTCATACTAAGTCCAGGCGCTAGTTTCAGCGATATATACACCATTAATCCATTCACAATAATGGTAAATAACCCTAGTGTTACCAGAATAGCTGGCAAAGCTAAAATAATCACTGCTGGCTTTAGTACAGCATTTACCACCGAAAAAATGAGTCCGGCAACTAAAAATGCCGCCACACTCGCGTCAATCTGCGACCCACTGTAGCCGGTTCCAAAGATACGCACCGCCACCCAAAGGCCAAACGAGTTAAGCATCCACCGAATAATAAATATAAGCAATTGTCGCTTCATAAACTCTTTGCAGTATAGCGGTTTTTTATAGTTTTGTCGACAAGGCGCCGCTTAAGTTTTTGTTGCCTGTAGGGGTTACTAAAATGTCGTCTTCAATGCGTACGCCTATCGATTCTTCGGCAATATAAATGCCCGGCTCAACTGTCAGTACCATACCAGGCGTAAAAAAGCGCGACCCGCCCAAACCTTCATGTACGTCTATGCCTAGCCCATGGCTCACCGCGTGCGGAAAGTAGCGACGATAGGTAGCCGTGTCATTACGATCTTTAAGTAAACCTAAGTCCTGCAAGGCATCTTTCATCACTTCGTCTACCTGCCCTAGATAATCAGCAATCAGTACGTTCGGCGCAATCATGTCGATAATTGCATGGTGGGCTTTTTCAACTGCTGCATGTACCGCCCGCTGCCGTTTTGTTGGGTTAACTGCATAAGTGCGAGTAATGTCAGCGCAGTAGCCGCCAAACCGCGCACCTACGTCAATTAAAACTAGGTGATTCTTCGCTAGTTTAGCGCTGTTTTTTGTGTAATGAAGCGTTAGTGCGTTAGCACCGCTGGCTACAATAGGCTCGTAAGCATGGTGCGTGTTGTGACGCCGTATTATCTGTGTCATGTCAGCTTCTATTTCGTATTCATGGCGATAGTCGCCTAGGTTTTGCTGAATCTTCTCGAACGCTTGACGAGTGACCTGGACGGCTTTTTGTATGGCGGCAACTTCCGACTCGCTTTTTGTCGCGCGCAGTGCCTTTAGCTGTTTAGTGCAGTCAACTACTCTAGGGAATATGCGCTCAAGTAGTAATGCAAGCTCATGTTGTGCTGGGTTGCTTATAAAACCATGATCAACAGACTGTGTGATGCTGTGAACAACACTATGGTGCTTAGCAAGTAAACGTAGCCGTTTTTCAAAATCTCCTTGCCCGATCACTTCTTGAGCGCCCGTTAGCTGCTTTAGCGCTGCGTCTGTCATGCCACCTTCAAAAATATGCTTAACAGCTGATATGTGTGGCCGCACAATTACCATATGGCTGTCACGCGAACCATCGATAATAACTTTCATACCGGCTTCATGACACTGTGTCAACCACAGCACATTGGCTTCTTGCATAAATGGCGCCGCCATATCACCAGTCAGCTGAACTTCGTGGTATGCCGCAAGCACCACCAAGCCACCTTGTAGGACTTTTGTCAGCGCTTGTCTTCTCTGTAGCAAATCTTCGTGCATACCATCTATCGCATTTATGTACATACAGTTGACGATGGGGTTGGATCGGCAGATCGAATATACAATACGACCGTACTAACTGTCGTGCTAGTACCACGAATACAATATGCTGTTGCGGAACCTGAAACATACGCGACTGTTACACCTGGCTGTGGACTATACGTTGTAGGAACTGTTAGTGGGTATGAACCTGTAAAGGTACGTTCATTCTTCATACCCTGGGCCACTGACATTAAGGCATTCTTCACTTCAGTAGTTGCGGTTCGCGAGCGCCAGGTGCCAAATGCAAACACCATAATTGCCGTCAAAATAATGATGATTACTATAACCACCATCACTTCGACAATCGTAAATCCCCAGGAGTTTGCTCGACGTCTCATGTACTGAACTGTACCATAAGCGATACTACGCATGCAACATAGTGAGTAGTAGGTCGGCTCGCTTTTCACCAAGTTCTGCAACAAGCTCGTTACGTGTGGCGCGAGTGATACCGCGTACACTACCAAACTTTTTTAATAGCTTCCGTTTGGTAGCAGGACCGATACCTGGCACGTCGTCAAGAACGCTTTTTGTTTGCCCACCACGTTTTAGTGTTGTGTGGTAGCTGACCGCAAAACGGTGCGATTCATCGCGAATACGTTGTAGTAGCTTAATGATGTGTGTTTCGTGTGGTAAGTTGAGTAACGTATAGTCGTCACTCGCCATATAATTGCCATGTAGTTCTTTTAGTTTGTCGTGACGCATTACTACGTTCGATTTTGTATGGTGCAAAACAATCTGTTCTTGGCGTTTCGCCAGGCCGATCATTGGCACCTTAGTACACCCCATTTCGTTACGCGCCCGTAGTGCTGCGTCTAACTGCCCTTTACCGCCGTCGATTAAAAATAAACTAGGCACTCCCCAAGCGGCACGATTTTTTTCGCTGAGGCGCCTTGTGATTGTTTCATGCATATTTGCAAAATCATCATTGCGTTCTAGGCGAGTTTTAAACTTCCGATACTCAGCGCGGTCACTTACACCATTCGTAAATACCACCATACTCGCCACCACATTAGTGCCACCCATATGACTAATATCGTACCCTTCAATCCGTCGCGGCGTTTTAGCAAGCCCTAACAATTCTGTTAGGTCCTGCAAGGCACGATCTTTACTAATGTCTAGAAACTCTTTATCGCCAAACATAATACGACGCTGCAATTCTTTCAAGTGTTGCAGCTTATTCCGCAAACTTGCCGCTTGTTCAAATTGCTGCTGACGAGCTGCTCGTTTCATATCACGTTCGATTTCGTTCGTAATTGTAACGCGGCCGCCTTTAATATAACTAATCAACTTTTTTAAGCTTGTTTTATACTCTTGACTTGTCACGTCGAGTGCAGGACTAAGCCCTAAGTGAACGTCAAGGTTAGATTGGCGTTGCACCACCGGTTTTGTGTAGTATGGAAATACTTTTCGAAGATACCGCAAGGCACGCTTTACTGCATAGCCATTATAAAATGGGCCAACATAGGTCGCTCCGTCATCGCTTGGATTACGCGTGGTAGTCACATACGGCCACTCACTCTTCATGTCGATACGTACAAAACTTTGCGATTTATCGTCGCGTAATAAAATATTATAGCGCGGCTTATAGCGCTTCACCATTTCACTTTCTAAAAATAGTGCGTCAAGCTCACTTTCGGTTTCTACCCAATCTGTGTCTGTAATTTCGGCAACTAACGCCAGTGTTTTTGCATCGAAGTCTTTTTTGCTTTGAAAGTATTGGCGTACACGGTGGCGCAATACAGCAGCTTTACCAACATAAATTATTTCGCCAGTGGCAGACTTATGAAAATAAACACCTGGGTTAGTGGGTAAATCTCGTAATTTGATTTCAAGGGCCTTATTCATGCCGCCAATCGCTTTGCTATAAATGTTTCTTTAGTTCGTCGTGAAGGGCTGGCTCAGGTAGCATACCGATTAGCGTGCCAGCTGGTACGCCTTTTGCAAAAATGACCATATTTGGAATGCTTTGCACTTTAAACTGCGCAGCAAGCTGTTTATTATCGTTGGTTGCTTCAATGTCGACCTTTACAATATCGACGTCTGCATCCATTTTTTTAGCAACAGATTCTAAAATTGGTGCCATTGCTCGGCACGGTGGACACCACTGCGCCCAAAAATCGACTAACACTACTTTTTTACTTTTAGTAACTTTTTCTTCGAACTCTTTAGTTGTTGTTGTATTGTATAAAGCCATACATTCAGTATACCTCTTATGTGTCAATCGCGGTATACTATGAAGTATGAATCGTTCAACTACATCACTTGAATCCCTCTTATCTCTCAAAGGCAAAACCGCCCTCATCACCGGTGCGGCGCAGGGCATCGGCCGAGCAATTGCCGAGCGCTACGCCGAAGCTGGCGCAAACCTCCAGCTCCTCGACGTCAGCGAAGAGCTACTCGCCAAAGCCGCGACAGAACTAAGCAAAAAGTTCGACGTCACCATCTCGACACACACCGTCGACCTAGGTGACGAAACAGCACTCCTCGAATTTTGGGACAATCTCACCCCGCTGCCCGATGTACTCATCAACAACGCCGGCGTCTTCTGGCCAAAGAAACTCACCGCCATAGACACCGCCAGCTACGACAAGATCATGAATATCAATACCCGCGCCGTCGTGACGAACTGCCGCGAGCTCGTCGCCAGGCGCGGCGGTCGACCTGCGACGATTGTCAATATCGCTTCTATCGAAGCAGTCAAGGGCATGACCTTTGACATGATGCTCTACGGCGCCAGCAAGGCCGCCATGCTCGCTGTCTCGCGCGCTATCGTCAAAGACTACGGCAAGGAAGGCTGGAAATGCAACACGATTCTCCCTGGCGGCGTCAGTACTCCGGGCGGTGCGGCTATGGCCAAAACTGCGCTCAAACACCTCGACTTTTCAATCGTCGCGACCAGTCTCAAATTTGCCCTGCGTATGCCGACCAAAGGCATCGGCAAACCAGACGACATCGCCCGCGCCGCGCTCTGGCTCGGCACGCCCATGAGCGACTACATGAACGGCGCCGAAGTCGTTGTTGATGGCGGCTTCCTAGCTGTTTAGCAGGTGTTTTGTGTATCCGCGTCGGACTAGTTCTTCGTATGCAGCCCAGACCTCGTCGGGAATTTCTTGCTCAATTTGGTAGCCTAATTTTGGATATTCACGAATGCGTTGCAAATCGCCGACCATGGTATGTACTGTATGCGAGAAGTTGTATCTTGTATCCTTAATATAGTCATCAAATGGCACGTCAATCGCTGTCGTGTATATCTTTGGCTTATTGTCTTCCGGCCATTGTTTCATAAATGTAGCGTAAGTACGTCTTAGCATAAATGGCTTTTGCACCAAAATCATTGATTGTGGTATTATGCCAGCCTCTTTTAACCTCGCATACCCAAGAGTGACATTCTCACCGGTGTTTGTAGCATACTCTTCCTTGATAATTGATGATGGATTCACGCCCTTTTCAACCGCACGGTTAGCGAGCACCTCCGCCTCACTTTCAGCAAAGAACCTTCCGCTTGAACCAGTATTTCCTGAAATCAATATGTTGGGTGCATAGCCTTCCTGGTAAAGCTCGGCGGCGCGATCTGCTACACGTATATCGTCGCTACCAAGCACAAAAATAACATCCACCTTTTGAAGCGGCTGCTCATAGCGCATGTAATCCCAGATGATTTGTGCTAGTTCATGGTCAGTTTCCCGTTCCACTTATAGCTCCTTGCCCCAAACTTCATACATCATCGTTCGTCCGAGCTTTTTCATCATATTCCGGGATGCGTCGTTATACGCCCATATTTCACCAATAATGAGATGTATACTGTGAGCAACTGCATATTTTTCAACTTCTTTTTCAAGAGCCAGACCAACTCCTTTTCGACGCGCATCTTGGCTGACAATTACGTCCCAAATATATACGTGTTTTGGGTGACAAAATATGTGCGAGTCTTTAACCGAAAACGTTATCGCCCCCATCAGTACATCGTTTTCAGTAGCGACAAAACAATTCCCGTCTGATTCAACGAGCTTTTCTAACCATTCTTGTGCATTGCTGTTGTCAAATCTATGGTCGTCTACAAAATCCGTCTTCTTCGAAAATGACACCCACGCTTCTTTAAGCAAATCAGCAACTCTCGGTATATCAGTTTTTTCAATTTCTCGGATTTTCATACTTCTAATTTTACTCCAGGTTTCACCATCTTTCGATATTCATCTGCCATCATATATGTCTTCGTATCGCGCACACGGTCGACAAACAGGATGCCGTTCAAATGGTCGGTTTCATGCTGAAATACGTGGGCGACAAATCCAAAACGCGTGAGTTTAAGAATCTTTTTTGACATCGTGCCGCCGAATCCATTGTCCTTTTACCCAACCAAGAGTCAGTGTGGAAAGCAAAAATCCTATAGTTGGCACAAGTGCATTTATCCAGGGGTCAACATGAACAACAAAATACAAATACAACCACACCACTACGTAGGTCAATGTCGCAATACAAACTTTTCGCGTCCAGCTTGACTCCCACGCTTTGTCAAACTCAACTCGCTGATTTCGCTCTTCTATGTGCCTCACCCTGTGATGCAGCGGTGCTGTCATGCTATCGCCTTTTTCTTGTTATGCGTTATGCATGACTTGTCGTGATACAGCTTCTCTGGGTTTTGCTTGCAGGTTTCGCAAATCAACACCAAATCATTGCATTCATTATTCGCGCAGTTTTCGAAGTTGGATGTTTTACCCGAGCAGTGCGTGCATTCACCAATCGTCTTGGTATGGTCGCTGAAATTTACGGTCATGCGCTTGTCAAATACCCGCAGCGCGCCTTCCCATAGTCCATCGTCACCATACTTCTCGCCGTATTTCACGATGCCGCCGTCGATTTGGTAGACTTCTTTGAACCCACGTTTTTTCATCATGGCAGATATCACTTCGCAGCGTATGCCGCCGGTGCAGTAACTAATTACTTTTTTGTCTTTAATGTCATCGTACTTGTCGCTCTCGAGCTCGGCAATGAAATCTCGACTGGTATTGGTATTTGGAATCACGGCATTTTTGAACCGACCGACTTTGGCTTCGTGCGCATTGCGGCCGTCAAAAAACACCACGTCATCACCGTATTTTTCAACCATTTCATTCACCTGCTTTGGACTCAGGTGTTTGCCACCACCCACTACTCCCTGCTCATCAACTTCAAATTCGTCATCGCTATTTTTAAAACCAACGAGTTCGCGCCGCGCCCTCACACTTAAGCGCGGAAAATCATCACGACTACCTTCGCTCCACTTCCACACAATATCTTTAAATCTCGGGTATTGTTTTGTTGCTTTTACATATGCCTTAAGGTCATCAATCGCGCCACCAACTGTACCGTTAAGCCCATGCCGACTCACCAAGATACGCCCGTGTAAATTAAGGCTTTCACAAAGTGTTTTTTGCCAAAGTTTTATCGCTTCTGGGTCAGCAATCGGCGTAAACTTATAGTAAAGAAGTATTTTTTGCATAATTACAGTATAGCGCAATTCATCTTCTCGCGCTTAAAGCCAAAACACTTAACACGGTTAAAAGTTACCAATGACTGCAAAAAAATAATGCCACACCTGTTGCTATCTAGCAATGCGTATATTATACTAAACTTACTATGAACCATTCGCGGTTCCTCTACTCGTGTACGTCTTGACGAGCAAGACCGCTCGCGAAACAAATAATTACGATTAATGCAAAACCTAGGAGGTACATGCAAAAAAACACGCTTCATTTATTTTGGCGCTACTCGAGCCCGTATTGGGTACGACGCGCATTTTCGCTCGCAATGCCGGTTATCGCCGTACTAACGAGTTCTTTTATCGGCCCGTTAATTTTGTCGGGAATTATTAATACAATCCAAGCAGGGTCAGTCACACTTGCTGGTACATGGCCCCTAGTCTTGTTATATATTTTTACACAGTTTTTGGGTGAAGTTGTGTTTTGGCGTATCGCGCTTTATGCTACCTGGAGCTTCCAGGTAAGCGCCCAGCGTGATATCTACACCGACGTGTTCAATAAGCTATCACGCGAAAGTGTTGGGTTTCACGCTAATCGTTTTAGCGGCTCATTAGTAAGCCAGACCAATAAACTAACTGGTGGGTTTGAACGATTTTGGGATACAATCATCTGGCAAGTTATGCCCGTGATCACGTCGATTATTGCAACAATTGTGATCTCAAGTTTTTATTTATGGCAATATGCGGCATTCATCGCGGCGATTTCTGTTATTTTTGCGCTGGCTGTCTATTTTGGGTCACGGTTTCAACGACGCTTAAACACGCTTGAAGCCCAAGCATCGACTAAACTCAGTGGGTACCTAGCAGACATGGTGTCAAATATTAGTGCAGTAAAAGCATTTGGTAACGAAACCCAAGAATATGCGCGCAGCATTGAACATGCCAATGCCTGGCGTGGTACATCACTTGCATCGATGTGGGGCTTTTTACGTACCAGCACTGTATATGCCAGCTTACTCGTGGTGGTAACTGGCGGCGCCTTAATTGCCGCGGTGTCAGCTACAGAACATAACCTCATTTCAATTGGCACTGTATACCTGCTCCTCACCTACACACTCACCGTGGCACGACAGCTATGGGAAATGAACAGCATTATGCGTAATTATAACCGCTTAATGGGCGATTCGTTCGACATGGTGGCGATACTTAATAGCCCATACAAGTTAGTTGATAGTACAGAAAAAGCACTACAAACAAGTAGCGGTGCTATCGAATTCGATAACGTGTCATTTGCTCATGATGATGGTGAAGGCGTGCATATTTTCAACGAATTTTCACTAAAAATTCGCCCTGGCGAACGAGTCGGGCTAGTGGGCCATAGTGGTTCAGGAAAAACGACATTCACCAACCTATTGTTACGTTTTGCTAATATTGATAGCGGTGAAATACGCATTGATTCGCAAAACATTGCCAATGTTACCCAAGAAAGTTTACGCAAATCAATTGCGTATGTACCACAAGAATCAGTGCTATTCCATCGACCATTAAGTGAAAATATTGCCTATGGCAAACAAAGTGCCAGCGAAGCAGAAATTATTGCTGCCGCTAAAAAAGCTAATGCCTGGGAGTTTATTAAAGACTTACCAAACGGCCTCGATACACTAGTTGGCGAACGTGGAGTCAAACTAAGTGGTGGCCAACGACAGCGTGTTGCCATAGCCCGTGCCATCTTAAAAGATGCACCGATTTTAGTGCTTGACGAAGCCACCAGCGCACTCGACAGTGAATCAGAAAAGTTAATTCAAGCTTCACTCGGTACTCTTATGAAAGGCCGCACAAGTATTGTTATTGCACACCGCCTGTCAACGATTGCAAAACTTGATCGCATTATAGTACTCGACCATGGGCAAATTGTTGAAGACGGTACGCACGCTGAACTGCTTACTCGCAAAAATGGTGTGTACGCGCGTCTTTGGGCTCACCAAAGTGGTGGTTTTATCAAAGAATAGTGCCTATTTTGCACCTTTCCTGGTACGGCTTGTATTTTTGACTGCCGATCGACGCAAAAACGCACCTTTGCGTGCCGGTGTCTGATTTTTTTCACGAGGCGCCGCTTGTCGACCAGTTGGCTGCAAGGTTGCCCGGCGTTCAGCGCGAGTCGGCCGTGAATATAGCTCTACCGCCTTATCATGCAACATGTATCGATAAGACGAGCCTCTGCGATCACTGGCTCTAAATAGCACTAAGCGTCCACCTAAATCGTCTTGGCACTGTGCTACTTCGCCAGGCGTCATATCAATAATTTGTTGTCGTTTCATCTCGATTCTGGCAACACTTTCGCCACGCTCTCTGTTATATTCGTAATCTACGGGGTGTTCTACACCGCGGATTGTGACTGTGAGTGGGGCGTTACGCCTGATTTCACGTTTTTTGCTTTCTTCCACTAGTCCTGCAACTGTACGAACACTGGGGAGTAATGCGGCGATTTCTTGCAAAGTCACGTGTTTTCCCATGAATCCTTGGTGCCGTTCGAGTATATCGTTCACGACGTCGTCGAGCTGTTGGGCAATGCGAAGATTTTCGTGCGTTAAGGCCTGCAACTTTAGCAAACTATCTATCGCTGACTGAATTTCGGCAATCATTGACTGTTCAATAGCTGTTGCAGCCCGTAAGTCATCATTTGTAATAATTCCTTCAAACACAGCACGTAGCCCAGCTTCAATAGCATTTTTATTACTTGTTTTGGCAGGGGCATGCATGTTGCGCGGAATCAAACGGCCGTCAATATACGTTTCAAGTTCAGTGACTACTTTGCCTTTTTTGAACCGATGACTGACTTCTTCTTGGCGGACTCGATGTGGCGGCAATACTGCTACTAATCGCTCAACGTCAACCGCCGTAGCGTTCACAATAATACGATGCTTTGTCGGCCCCTTTTTATCAATACTGCCTAGATCGAGTGGCTGCCCAACAATCAGTGGGGCAGATTCTGGCAAAATAACGCTGCTATGCGCTAATCGTCGCGGACGACCAATAGGCCCGCTATATTTTGTGCCAAACTGCCGAATGTATACGTGTTCACTCCCTAAAATAATACAGTTAATTATATGCGCTGCATCTTCGTCTGTGAGTACAGTTAGGGTGTTTGGGTCAAACCCGGCATTTGTCGCAATCGACTCATAATACGTTTTAGCTTTTAAAAACCTTTGTTCGGTGATGCCATCGTTTCTACGCTCATCTGCACTACTCAGTAACCCTTTAAAAAATAGTTTGCTTTGCATAATAACGTCTGATGTATTTTCACCACCAGTAGCAACCCGCCAGTTATAGTCTTCGCTTGGCAAGGTAGAAGCGATGCCGTTCACTTGCATCACAGCCGCAGCGGCAATCATTTTTAGCTGGAGTTCGGGCGAAACTTTTGCAGCTTCAACCACCATACGCGCATACTGAACGTCAATCGGGTACTGTGTCATAGCCCGGCCTTCTGGCGTAACAGTCAATTGCCGCGTATCGGCATCTAGTGCCAAGGCACCGAGTTTTACAAGTCGACTATGCGTTTTGTGAATCATCGATTCTGGCGGCTGATCAAGCAATGCGGTCATGTTACACAATGTGCGCGCAGCTACCGCCAGTCGTAGTTCGATATCAATGATGTCTGTCCGTAAAATATTAGGTATGTCATATTCGGATCTATCTTCTTCACTAGTTGGGAATGGGGGGCCGTGATCGAGCCGAGCTTGATAATATTTACCTGGCATGGTCCGGCCTACCCGCCCACGTCGCTGGTCAAGCGTCGCGTGTGAACAGGCCTCAACAGGTACCGCTTTGATGTTGTTGCTATACGTTCCTGCTCGCTGCCACGCGCAATCAACTACAGTGTGAATATCTGGAATCGTAATGCTCGTCTGGCCAACAGGTGTCGAAATCACGATTTTTCCTTGGGTATACGAAGCAATACAGCGCTGCTGGTCACTCGGTGTTTGGTCGCCATTTAACTGCAAGATTACTGGGCCGTCATTACCTAATCGGCCACGTAGGATTGACTCGAGTATTCTCGCTTCTGTTCTGCCAGGTACAAACGCCTGAACATTTTCCTGGCGCCTTACGGCCGCCATAATCGTTTCTGACATACTCGTATTTCGATCCTTGTCACTCGTATGATCTTCAACTGGAAACATGCGGCCTTTAATATCAATCCGCCCCACCGCTGACTCACCAAGCAACTCTTTGTAGTGTCGTTCAATACGATCAATATCGAGCGTGGCACTCATAATCACCACTTTTATACCCTGCTCAATGCACAGCGCCAATGCCACATCCATATTCGTATTACGTTCATGAAACTCGTCGATTACTACAACATCGCCGACACCCACAGCGCCTTCGTCAAGCAATTTCATAAGCAATAAGCCGTCAGTCACAACCTGTACTACGGTTTGATGGGTGGTGTTGCCTTCATGCGAGGTTCGATACCCGACAAGCGCACTGCCATCATATCCCTTTTCAGTCATTTGCTGCGCAACACGTCCACTCACATTACGCGCCGCTAAAATTCGTGGCTGGGTTACGTAAATACGGTCATACTGTGCTGTGTCGTATAGATAGTGTGGCACCCGAGTGCTTTTACCAGCGCCAGTTTCAGCTGCAATAATAGTGACTTGATGGTCGGCCACAAGCTGGACTATTTCGTCGCGTCGACAATCAACAGGCAGTTCGGCCTGCTCTGTTTGTTCGTATTCTTTCGTGGGGAATACTTCGGACACGTTACTCCTTGCTTATATTACCCCCACCCAATTACGCTACCCTCAAGTCTAGTTTGTCGTGCTGGCTTCAGATTCAGCTGGTTCAGCAGCAGGATCGACAGCAGGTTCTGGACTTGCTTCAGTCGCATCACCAGCAGCAGCTTCATTGGCAGCCTGCAAGGCGCCTGGTTCGTATACATTTGCAATCACGAGGTCAAGAATGGTTGGTTTTTCGTCTTCTTCATCTTCTTCGTCAGCACGACCATCACTGTTATCAACAATTTCGATACCTTCTGGCAACACGATGTCTGCGACTGTTACGCGATCACCTGCTTCGGCAAGATGCACAATAGATACTTCAAGCGCTTCAGGTAAGTTCATAGGCAACGCTTTTACTTCAAGCTTATCAAGAGCCTGTAGCACTACTAATCCTGCACGTTCAGCGGCAGATTCTCCCTCACCAACCAGGCGAATGGGCACTTCAGCCACTACTGGTTCATTGGCATTAACAGCGTGAAATGAAATGTGACGTACTACACCATGCTTGGTTGGGTCGTAATCAATATCTTTAATCATTGCGATTCGCTTTTCAGCACCCGTTAGGTAGATAGGTGTGTGCTTACCCGCCGCAACAACTGTCTTGCGAACTTCCATACTATCGGCCTGCACCGCCACAGGATCCATACCTGGCCCGTACACTACACCAGGGGTTAAGCCTTCACGGCGTAGCCCAGCAACTTTTTTACCCTGCACAGAACGCACGGCAATCTTTAATGTAATTTTATCTCCCATACTTCTCAAACCTTTCGTTGATACCTTTTCGGAGGTAAATTGTTATTATGTTTGATTATACCACACATTCACCCCTGTAGGCTACTTTTTGCGTGGTACAATAAAGCATATGGAAGCTTTTATTAACGCGATTATTAGTTTTGGTATAGTGGCAATTCTATTTGTAGTGTATGCCGAATCAGGACTGTTGATCGGATTTTTGTTCCCTGGCGATAGCCTATTATTCACTGCTGGCTACCTAGTACAGCAAGCGTCACAGGGCGGTTTTGGCCTGCATATTAATATTCATTTATTCGCATTTTTACTATTTTTAGCAGCCGCCAGCGGCGAAAGCACTGGGTATTGGTTTGGCCGTAAGGTAGGCCGTAAATTATTTGAACGCAAAAATAGCAAGTTTTTCCGCACCGAAAACCTATTACGGGCCGAACGGTTTTACGAAAAATATGGCCCACTTGCTATTGTACTCGCCTGTTTTGTGCCGATCGTGCGCACCTTTACTCCAATTGTGGCAGGTATCAGCAAAATGAGTTACCGGCAATTTGTGCCCTACAATATTATTGGTGCATTCTTGTGGACGTACAGCTTCACATACCTAGGGTTCTATGCCGGCAAGGTACTCCACGACCTAGGAGTCAACGTAGAAATTGCCGCAATTATTATTATTTTGCTTTCTGTGTCACCGCTTCTTTACCACGCACTTCACACGCGCGAAAAACGCCGCAACGTATGGCTAGCAACAAAACGCGAACTCGTCATTGTGTTTAGCAAAAAATCTAATAATAAGCTATAGAAGTGTTTTAAGGTATGCGCCAGTAAACGACGTGGCGGTAGCTGCAATCTGTTCTGGTGTACCAGTGGCAACAATTGTGCCACCGCCCTGGCCACCTTCCGGCCCCATATCAATAATGTAATCAGCACACTTTATAACCTCAAGGTTGTGTTCAATCACAATCATACTGTTACCGCCCTGCACGAGTTTGTCGAGTATTTCGAGTAATTTTTTTACGTCGGCAGTGTGTAAGCCAGTCGTTGGTTCATCGAGTATATAAAGTGTTTTACCGGTACTGCGCCTGCTGAGTTCGCTCGCAAGCTTAATGCGTTGTGCTTCGCCACCACTAAATGTCGTTGCTGGTTGACCAAGTGTAATATACCCCAGGCCAACTTCGTTGAGCGTAGTGAGTTTACGTGCAATACTTGGCACATTTTCAAAAAAGTCACACGCTTGCTCAACTGTCATCTGTAAAATATCACTGATTGTTTTGCCTTTATATTTAATTTCGAGCGCTTCGCGATTGTACCGCTTACCTTTACATTCTTCGCACGTTACATACACGTCAGGCAAAAAGTGCATTTCAATTTTAATCATGCCGTCGCCCTGGCAATTTTCACAGCGACCGCCCTTAACATTAAAGCTAAACCGACCGGCTTTATAGCCACGAATATTTGCTTCGGGTGTAGCCGCAAAAAGTTCACGAATAGGCGTAAATACACCCGTATATGTCGCAGGGTTGCTGCGTGGCGTTCGGCCAATTGCTGACTGATCAATAATAATCGCCTTGTCGAGATATTCTATACCTTCAATATTTTCATGAGCGCCTGGCACGGTTTGCGCACGATGTAGTCGAGCCGACAGTTCTTTGGCTAAAATGTCATTAACTAGTGTCGATTTGCCACTCCCACTAACACCAGTTACCACAGTGAGTAGCCCAAGTGGGAATGATACGTCAATTGCCTTAAGATTATTTTCACGTGCGCCACGAATCACCAAGGCACGATCTTTTTGTACCGTGCGACGCTTTTTTGGTACAGCAATTTGCTCAGTGCCAGCTAAGTACCGGCCTGTAATGCTCGCCGCTACCTTTGCTACTTCACTGGGTGTACCCTGGGCCACAATTTGCCCACCATGCACGCCAGCGCCTGGGCCAACATCCACCAGGTAATCAGCTTGTCGAATAGTGTCTTCATCGTGCTCTACTACTAGTACCGAATTACCAAGGTCGCGGAGATGCTTTAGCGTACCTATAAGGCGGTCATTGTCGCGCTGGTGCAGGCCAATACTTGGTTCATCAAGCACGTACAGCACGCCTTGCAGGCCACTACCAATTTGAGTTGCAAGACGAATGCGCTGTGCTTCACCGCCGCTCAATGTATTAGCTGCCCGTGAAAGTTCTAGGTAACTCAGGCCCACATTACTCATAAATCCAAGCCTGGCACGAACTTCTTTTTTTATAGGTTTTGCAATTAATGCTTCGTCTTCAGTTAATTTTAGATTATCAAGCAATTCAAGCGCTTCATCGACTCCTAGCCGACAAATTTCCATAATATTATACCCATGCACTGTCACAGCCAGCACGACTGGCTTTAAGCGCGCACCTTGGCAAGCCGTACATTCACGTTCGCGCATAAAGCGTTCAATATCTTTGCGCATAAACTCACTGTCAGTTTCTTTATGGCGACGCTCTAAATTAGGAATCACGCCTTCGTAGGCAGAATCGTAGAAGCGGCCTCCGCTCAATTGAACACGATAGGTTTGCGTACCCGTACCGTACAGCACTTTCTTTAGGGCCGTTTCGGGCAGTTCACGAACTGGCACATGAACACTAAACCCGTGTGCTTTTGCAACTTCAGCCAAGCGCTTCATGTACCAGGCATCACTATTCACTCGGTTATAGGGGCGAATTGACCCTTCGGCAATCGTTAAGTTCGGATTAAATACAAGGTCAGGGTCGACTTCAAGCCGGCTGCCGAGTCCAGTACACACCGAACAGGCACCTTGCGGCGCATTAAAACTAAACAGTCGTGGCTCAAGTTCGGGAATCTCTTCACCTGGGTGATCAATACAGGCATACCGTTGACTAAACGTGTGTAGTTCGTTGGTGTCAGCATCTAATAATTGCACGACCCCGCTGGCAATTTCGAGCGATTGCTCTACCGACTGAGTGATGCGGCTGACTGCTTCGGGACTAATGACTACACGATCAACTACAAGCTCAATACTGTGTTTCATATTTTTTTGTAGCTCAGGAAACTCGTCAAGTACATACACAACGCCATCTACACGAGCGCGAGCGAACCCAATACGCGTATATTGTTCGGGAATGTGCGCAAACTCACCTTTTTTTTGTGACACAATCGGCGCTAAAATTAATACCTTACTGCCAGTCGGCAACTTCATCACTTCTTCAATAATCGCCTGCGCGGTGCGCCGGTGGACAGCTTTATTGCACACTGGGCAGTGCGGTATGCCAATGCGAGCATATAAAAGGCGTAAATAGTCGTAGATTTCAGTTACTGTCGCTACAGTTGAGCGTGGGTTGCGACTGGTAGATTTTTGGTCAATACTTATCGCTGGGCTTAAGCCGTCGATACTATCAACATCAGGCTTGTCCATAATACCTAAAAACTGCCTGGCATAGCTACTTAAGCTTTCTACATAGCGGCGTTGGCCTTCGGCATAAATCGTGTCGAACACCAAACTAGACTTACCACTACCCGACAACCCTGTGACAACCACAAACTTGTCACGCGGTATTTCTACAGTGACGTTTTTAAGATTATGCTCTCTGGCACCAACGACGCGTATTACTTCTGACATGGCTTCCAATTATAGGCCAAAATTCATTTTTTTTCTAGTGCCGTACCCACCCTTAAAAATCAACTGCAACATCCCCCTTATGCTCGCCAGGCGTTAGCCTGGCTGCTACTGTGCTGGGTGATGAACAACTATCGACATATATCGAAAGTGGAGCGGCTGGAGCTATCCATCC
>JBATSN010000032.1:0-2493 GCA_049293315.1 Saccharimonas sp. (SeqCode) | reverse complement strand
TAGTCGAGGTAGATGCCTGAGGCCTCGAGCGTGAGCCGCTCGCCGCGTCGCGGATCGTCGGCAAACAGCTGGCGCAGGTGCAGCGGCGCGATCGCCTCGTGATGAGTCAGCAGCGCAGCCCAAGCGGGCCTCTGCGTGAGCGGTAGAGGATGGCTCATGCGGAAATTCCTTTCGATGTGGGTGTCGTGCGCGTGTTGCCCGGACCCCCATGGTTCCCGGATTTTCCTCTCATACAGCCCGAATCAACCCACTCTTGGACGTGATTTTGCGCGGCACCTCATGCCATGACTTGACGAACAAAGCCGCGCCGTCGTCCTGAAATCCGTACGCCAGCGCCGCAAGGTCGATCCCGGCCCTGCAGAACTCTCCAGGCGCCGCCCCGGCGTTGATGGCCCGTTGCCAGCGCTGGGATGCGATCAGCGCGCTGTAGTCCTGGCAGGCCTTTCTTCGGACAGTCAGGACGAGCGCACGGGCCAATCCGGGGCGCTCGCCCAGGCTCCGAGCGGCCACCCGGCGCCCGCCGATCCAGCGTTCACTTGCGGATCTTCTCCAGCGCCGTCTTGGTCTCGTTCCAGAGGTCCATGCCGACGTTGGTGGCGATGGTTGCGTTGACCTTGGTCAGCTTGTCACGCATGCGCGCCGACTCCGCTGGCGACAGCTCGTTGATTTGCATGCCCTTGCCCTTCAGATCGCTCAACGCACGGCCCGCTTCGGCACGGGTGTCCTTGCGTTCGAACTCTCGGCTGACTTTGGCCGCGTCCATCAGCACCTTCTGCTCGGCCTTCGAGAGCTGGTCCCACCACTTCTTGCTGACCAGCACGATCCAGGGGCTGTAGACGTGGTTGGTCACGCTGAGGTATTTCTGCACCTCAAAGAACTTGCTGGACAGGATGGTGTTGAACGGATTCTCCTGGCCGTCCACGGTCTTGGTCTCC
Organism: Saccharimonas sp. (SeqCode); assembly: GCA_049293315.1. Classification (GTDB taxonomy): domain Bacteria; phylum Patescibacteriota; class Saccharimonadia; order Saccharimonadales; family Saccharimonadaceae; genus Saccharimonas. The sequence continues at coordinate 1,558 of JBATSN010000032.1, read as the reverse complement.
AGCGCGGTGAACAGTTCCGAGAACGGCAGCGGAATGGCGTTGGCGCCCAGCGTCTTGAAGGCCTCGAGGTAGACCGGGTTCTGCATGACCCGCAGCTTGATGCCGCCGAGGTCTTCCATCTTGGTCACCGGGCGCTGGCTGTTGGTCATGTTGCGGAAGCCGTTCTCCCAGTACACCAGGCCGACCAGCCCCTTTTCCTGCAGCTTGTCCATCACCTTCTGGCCGATCGGGCCATCCAGGATGGCGTCGGCTTCCTTCACGTTGTTGAACAGGAAAGGCGTGTCCCAAAGGGCCATTTCCTTGGTAATGCCGACCAGCGTGGCGGTGGATCCGACCATCATTTCCTGTGCGCCGCCGATCAGGGCCTGCTGCATCTGCACGTCCGGACCCAGCGCCGCGGCGCCAACGGCCCGGATCTTCATCTTGCCACCGGAGAGTTTCTCCACCTCATCGGCGAAGACCTTGACGGCGCGGCCCTGGTTGCTTTGCTCGTTGAGACCGTAGCCGAAACGGATCAGACGCGGTTTGATGTCCTGGGCCACGGCCCCCATGGATGCGACCAGGGCAGCAGCAGACAGGGTGGTGAGAACGGTACGACGAAACATCTTCATGAGAGCCTCCGGTTGAAAAAAGAATGGAACAAGGGGAAATCACCGCATCCACTGCACGGGCAGGGTCACGATCTGGGGAAAAACGACCAGCAAGGAAAGCAGGACGACATAGGTCATCAGGAACGGGTTCACGCCCCGGATGACGTGATCGACCGGCATGCGGCCCACGCCCGCCACCACATTGAGCACCGTGCCCACCGGCGGGGTGATCAGGCCGATGGCGCCATTGAGCACGAACATCAGGCCGAAATACACCGGGTCGATCCCCGCCTTGACCGCGATCGGCAGCATCACCGGCCCGAAGATCAGGATCGTCGGCGTGAGGTCCAGCGCGGTGCCGATCAGCACCAGCGCCACCATCATCACCGCCATCAGCAGACGCGGGTTTTCGACCAGCGGGCCCAGCCATTGGGTCAGCACGCTGGGCATGTCGGCCAGGGTGATCATGTAGCTGGCGACCTGAGCGCCCGCGCACAGGAACATGACCACCGACGTGGTCTTGGCGGCCCGCAGCAGCACGTCGTAGAGTTGGGACGGTTTCATCTCGCGGTGCACGAACAGCGCGATGACCAGCGCATAGAAGGCCGCCACGACGGCCGCCTCGGTGGGCGTGAACACGCCGGTCTTCATGCCGCCGATGATGATGATGGGCATCAGCAGGGCCCAGAACGCCTTTCGGGTGGCCGCCAGACGCGCGCGCATCGGCAAGGGCTGGCCTTTGGGCAGTTCGAGCTTGCGCAGCACATACCGCCAGGTGATGATCAGGCCGGTGCCCATCATCAGCCCGGGCACAATGCCCGAGACGAACAGCGCCGAGATCGAGGTGTTGGTTGTCACGCCGTAGATCACGAACGGCATCGACGGCGGAATGATCGGCGCGATGATGCCGCCGGAGGCAATCAGCCCGCCGGAGGTGGCCATCGGGTAGCCCTGCTGGCGCATCATCG
>JBATSN010000031.1:0-2086 GCA_049293315.1 Saccharimonas sp. (SeqCode) | reverse complement strand
CGCATAATCTCCACTGCACCAATCAATAGGCGTGGCTTGAGCATTTTCCAATTCTGGAGCTGCGCAAAATTTGGCGCGCAAGTCTTCAATAATTTTTCAAAATCATAAAACTCTGGACGAATTTCAGCGAGGTCCAGTCCTGGTAAGAAGGTGTTTTCTAGTACGGACCAATAATTTAATGCGCTCATCAACCAGTCATAGGATAACGGGGGTGCTGGACTCTTCAGATTAAACCCCAGACTCTGGAACTGATAGAGGATTTGGGCAAAACTATTCATGCCCCACTCTCCGCTTTTCTTTACCTGAAAAGTGTCCCATAGCCCTCTTAGAGCGCGTTGCGCCCCCTCAAAAGGCTTGTCTTTACTGGCCAGGCAACCATACCAAACCATAAATGCATTGAGCGCGCCCGACGAAGTGCCACTCAAGGCAATGAGATCAAAGGCGGGTATCTCTTTGTGCCCTTCCTGCAAATTTTTTTCCGCTGTTTCCAGAATCACCTCTAGCACACCGCAGGCAAAGGCCCCATGAATACCGCCTCCCTGGCAAGCAATGGCAATTTTACGAGGCTTGTTCTTCTCATCAGTCGGTTTTTCCACAATTAAGACTCTCGGAGAGTAGAGTAACGGCGCATCATTGGTCTTTTATAACTTCACTCCATTAAACAGCTAGTCGCCCCCGTACAACTCATTGATTTTGGCGGCCATGATAAAATCATTTTCATGCAGACCGTCGATTTTATGGGTATACAGCAACACGCTGGCATAGCCCCAGCCGAAGCTGATGTTGGGATGATGGTCTTGCCGCTCCGCCACATCACCCACCTGGTTGACAAACGCCAGGGCCTCGGCAAAGTTCTTGAACACAAAGCGCCGTTCCAGGCGCGCGCCATTGCCCAGTAGCTGCCAGCCTGGCGTCTTTTGCAGCAAAAGCTCAGCCTCGCTCAGAATCAGCGGCAGCACATCAGCCCGGCAGGACGTACAGCTTTTTTCAGACAGGTTCATAGCACACCTCATGGCGGGTAGTGACGGACCGCCGCGTTCCAGCCCGTCGGAGATGAGTGGTCCAATGGGGTAACAACCTTAGCGCGCAGGCTGCTCAATGCAAGGCCGCCGCTACCCCTCGCAACGCCGGGTTTCTGGCGGTGATGACCCAGGTCGGAATAGCCGCCAGGTAATCGCTGAACCGGCCTTTAGCCTCGAACCGGGTGCGGAACGCCGAGCGGGCGAAAAAATCGCCCAGCCGGGGCACGATGCCGCCGCCGATGTAGACTCCGCCCACCGCCCCCAGGGTAATGGCCAGATTGCCCGCCGCTGTACCCAGCGCACCGCAAAATAACTCCAGGACCTCGACGCAACGCGGGCAGGTTTCGGCCAGGGCCCGGTCGGTGATGTCGGCAGGACTTAAATCCTCAGCCCGCCAGCCCTGAATAGTCGCTAGCGCGGTATAAATATTGACCAGTCCCGGTCCAGACAATAGCCGTTCGGGCGAAACATGGCCGAACCGCCGTTGCAAAATTTGATAGACTGCCCACTCGCGCTCGTCAACGGCGGAGAAGGTGACATGCCCCCCTTCCGCCTGCAATGGAATCCAGTGCTGTCCTGACCATACCAGCCCTGAGACCCCCAGACCCGTTCCCGCGCCCAGTAAAGCGATGGGTGCCTTTTCAAGCGCTGCGCCACCACCAACTGCTTGGCGTTCATCTGCGCCAAGCAGGGGCAATGCCAGCGCCAAGGCCGTGAAGTCATTGAGAATCAATAAGCGTTCCAGCCCCAACGCCTGGCGCGCGGCTTCGGTGGAAAAGGACCATGGACTGTTGGTGAACTGGATCCAGTCGCCAGTGACAGGCGTCGCTACCGCGACGGCGGCGCGCCGGGGGCGCGGGCCAGGATGATCGTGCAGATAGGCCGCCGCTGCTTGCATCAAGTCAGGATAATCCGCGCCGCTTAGAGTGCGTTCCGCGCTGATGCGGCCATCGGGTGCCGCCAATGCAAACCGGGCATTAGTGCCGCCGATATCGGCGATTAAATCGGGGATGTGCTGAGGATCTTGCGCCATTGCGAGCGTTCCTGCCAAGTGGGAAAATGAG
>JBATSN010000030.1:0-71566 GCA_049293315.1 Saccharimonas sp. (SeqCode) | reverse complement strand
ATATCATGGTGTAAATTTGATGTAGGTGCGTCATGCCATAACCAATGGTTATGAGCGATTGTTGAAACCACGGGAGCTGACCGGGCTGCTCCACCCCGCGATATCATGGTGTAAATTTGATGTAGGTGCGTCATGCCATAACCAATGGTTATGAGCGATTGTTGAAACCACGGGAGCTGACCGGGCTGCTCCACCCCGCGATATACACCACCTATGGCACAAACGCTATAATACCAGATTCGCCCCTATCATTGCAAGCTTCGAGCGGCATTTCCAGCAAAAAAGTTCATCCACTGTTCAAAATTACTGCCAGCGATGGTAGTGGGCTGATTACTTTGCGCAGTCACGGCTGGTTTTGCATCAACCTGCTTCGCGTAGTCACTGTTAACAGGTAAAAGTAACACCTTTTCGCCTGGGTTGGCGAGTCCTAGATGCTCACGTGCTGCGAGGGCTTTATATTCATCACTTTTATAATAGTTTTGCTGGTATTGTAATGTTTGCACTTCTAGGTCGGTCAGCTGTAACTCACGCTTACGTGCGTCGAGATCTTTCTGCAGGGCAAAATTACGCTGCATTGTAGCGATCGAACCCCACGCCCAACTCGCTGCCACCACTAAAGCAACCGCCATGACAATATTATTCATAGAGCCATGGCGATGCCAGGCATGCGTAATGTACCGGCGGAGTGTCGTGATGCTCATGCTATAGATAATTATAGCCTACCTTGCCACTACTGTGCTATGAAATACTTTACTTTAGCTAGCGCTTGCTAATGATATAATGGCAGTAGTGATAGCACATAGCAGCTTAGGTTGTTAATTATAGTTTGTCTCTGGCTTGGGGGTATAGCTCAGTGGTTAGAGCAGCGGGCTCATAACCTGTTGGTCCCCGGTTCAAGTCCAGGTACCCCCACCAGAGAGAAATTATAATACTTGGCTACTCATGAATACTCACGGTGATCATTAGCGGCACGCTGCATCCAATCGGGGCCATTCCCAGTTTCTGGACCAGTCGGCGCCGTAGTAGCTCTGTGGGCTAGGTGTCCAAGCTCTACGCCTGTTTGACTGTCTGCTACCGCGCGCTCTATAAGTGCCTCCTTCCGCAGTTGTACGCGGGCACTCAAAATCGCAAGATCAACTTCGTCAGAGTCGTAAACAATACCAAGCATTCCAGCAATTAACTCATTAGCCTGATGGCTAACAATAGCTGCCTGCGCCCTAAGGTTTTTGCGCTTCGCCTGTAATAAACCACTTTTGTTTGCCTCATTCGATAAGTCATAGGCTGCTAATAGCAACTGCTTAGCTGCAGCTTTGCGCGAAGCTAACTCATCGTTTGACAATACTTCTGTGCCAGGTAAACACGGTTGGTGATGCTCATGAGCTTGCATTATTCTTTTATTATAGCACACTTATCAAACAAAGTCAAAAGATGCCTATGCTAAACAAAAAAAGCCCCCGAAGGGCGTCCAACCTGGATAGCCCTAGAGGGACTTATTTGGCACCTGTTTGTTTGTAGTTATATAGTACTATGCTTTTTATAAAAGCACAAGCGGTTTAATTGACAATTTGCTCGGGCTTACCTATGCTACAAGGTATATGAACACACGCCAAGAACTCATTGCGCACTTGAAACAAGCTGCAAAAGGTACACAATATATGATAAAAGAAACTGATTATGGGTTTATTTTAACCTTTAATATTGTTGATGAAGAATGGTATACAATCTTGTACAAAAATGGGCTGACTCGCGTATTTGAGATAGAGGCTCGTGTCAATGAAGCCAAGAAAACAGTCACTACTACAGATGTCTCAAAAAATCTTGAATGGCAGATCGGTGTAGATGGCGTAAAGCGCATCCCAAAACTTGCCTTACATGGCACCTACAGCCGGGGCGAAACTCTTGCAGGTTATAGTCGCGAGATCCAGTGGGGTTTTTCAAAAAAAGATCCCGCCTTTACGCGAGTAGTCGACTACACATATAGGCCTATCGCAGTCAAAAAATGGCTCAATGCACAGCTCGAACAATGCGGTTGGAAGCGTGCGTGGGGTCTAGAAGCTCGAATTGGCATGGCGTTTGCGATTATAGGTGGTGTTGGTGCGATTATTACAGTTGTAATACACATCCTTCGCCACTTCAAAGTCTTCTAACCAAAAGGCCCCACAGTGCTGCGAGGCCTTTTTACGTAACAATCTAGGTGTTAGATTATTTCTTCTTTGAAACAGTCAGGAACCCGTTGCGTGGGTTTTCTTTGACGACACGGTCTTCTGGTAGGTCTACTGGAGTACCTTTCGCGTTCTTCTCTACCTTGGCAAAGAAGTAAATTGTTTGTGGTTTACCACCGCGAAGAGTGACTTCGGTCTTGTGTAGGTAGTAAGTTACACCCTTTGAGTTTGTGTGCTTGTAAGCCATAAAGTTATACCTCCTATTAGCTCTTACAGAGTAAGCTTATCGCGTATCAAGGCAGGTGTCAACAGTTTACACCCCTATTAGTGTAAGAAAGGTCACATTTCTTTGTAATAACGCTTAAGTAAAAGGCGCAGCACCCCTATTGTGACGAGTCGCACCACAATCAACGCTGCAAGCACCAAGCACACTAGTATCGACCACCCAGCAAAATCAGGCGACCAACGAGGCGACACAAAACTATACCGATAAAGCGCCGAGTTAGGTAATTCAAGATGGGCGGTATTAATTTCATCAGACGAGTGCTGGTTCAGTTCGTTCACATAACAACGCACATAGGCTGGTGACCATCCGTGAAACTGCGGCTGACACACTGCGTCAGCCGCTTTTCTAATTTCAAGTGCTTTTGCCGAACCGGTAGTACTGGCTTCAGTGGCCTGCTTTTTTACATCGCGGTTATACTGTTCTTGCAAATAAATTGTACCGGTATCAGCGTTCATGTGGGCGGCTGCGTACCGCTGAAGATCGAGCAAGCGAGCAGTTACCTCTTCTGTATTACCTGTTTTGTCAGCGTCAGCTACAGCGTGACGCCTGGCAACCATACCGGTGTTATTTAGACGTAAAAATGTCGCTGCCACAAAAGCTGCAAGCACCAATAAAATTAACAGTTGCCACGTTTTAACCTTTTGCAACTGTGTAATGCTTCGCTGGACATGCTGCCTATCGGCCACTCAAATACCCCACCATAATACTAGTGCTTACAGTATACCATTGTTTACCGAGCGGCGCGACGAGAAAGTAGCAGTAATAGTTCGTAAAAAGCAGCAATAAAGAAGAATACCGTCATGCCTCCCTTTACTCCCATAAAATGTATGCTAAGCGACAGCACGACACACGCCATCGACGTACCAAAGTTAAGAGCCATCTCTATAAACATCATATACGCGATACGATGCCCCGAGCGGTCAGCTACATCGAACATCACTCGCAAGAATGGCATACCGTAGGCACTAGTAGCTGTTTCGTTGGCAATATTTACTCCCATCACTCCAGCCGGCGTGCTCATAAATGGCCTAAATAAGTGAATAATTGTATTAGCAAAGGTACCAGCAATGAGCAGAATATGACCTTTTTTGCGGTCGACAATTTGCCCAAATATCCACGAAGTGACCATCGAAACAACCACGCCAAGTGAGGCTAGGCCACCAAGTGCTGCATAGACGTTTTCACCTAAATCACCAAATATAAACAGTGCCACGAACAACGTCCAAGTAACACCACTTGCAACAAAATCAAAGCCCACTACCGTTTCAGACACCAAGCTACGCCGTGCTAGCCGCCACGGGAACCCACTAAACACAATTTTTGTGCGCGTGCGGGTTGGCTCAACGGTACGAAAGAGCGGAATTGTCGACACAATAAACAATACGGCTGCTACAATGATCGTCGCTTCAGGAGTATATAACGTTGCAATCACGCCACCAATAATTGGGCTGAGCAACCGCGCAATTTTTTCCATAATCTGCATAGTGCCGATTTCTTTACCAGTGTGCGTGCTACTGCGAACCTTACTAAAATTGATTAAATAACAAAGATCGTACATAGTAGCCGCCATTTGCTGCAGAATACCGAACGCAATTACCGCCGGTAAACCAAATACTGGTAGTAATGCAAAGCTAATCAGCGAAGGAATACGCAATACGTTGGCCATGAAAATGCCGTGCTTTGGGCCAAAATGGGCAGCGTAACGTGCCGCTAGGTAGCTAAACGGTATTTTGCCAAGATATAGCAAACCATAAAACATAATTATAAACTGTACGCTGTACCCGAGCTTGTATAAGTACACTGCAGCAAATAAGTTAACAATATTTATCGCAAATACCGTTAATAGCCGCGACACATACAGTTCAGCAATTTCGTCAAACGAAATTAAACGCCAATAATGCCGGCGCCTAAATAACTGACTTATGATTCTTTGTATCATGGTATTGTGTCTGTTTTTATGCTTTCTTTCGTATAGTATACCATACTTCTCATGGTATACTACCTGCATGAAGGTATACTTTTCGGGCATTGGTGGAGTGGGACTCGGACCGCTAGCAGAAATCGCCCTTGGGGCTGGCCATGCTGTGTGGGGCAGTGACCCACAATCCAGTTTAACCACCGCCGAACTAGCCGAACACGGTGTTGCCGTCAGTCAAGATCAGACTGGTGCTTACCTTGAGCAAATACATACCGAACATACGCTTGATTGGTTTATTTATACTGCTGCGCTGCCAGCAAACCACCCGGAACTTGTAGCGGCCCGGCGCCTCGGACTGCGATGCAGTAAACGGGATGAACTACTAAGTACAATTATTAACGATGCCGGGCTACAACTACTTGCTGTTGCTGGAACGCACGGTAAAACTACTACTTCGGCAATGTTAGTGTGGGTACTCATGCAGCTCAACGTACCTGTCAGTTTTTCTGTTGGTAGTACGTTACCGTTCGCTCCTAGTAGCGGTAAGCTAAACCCAGCAGCACGGTTTTTCGTGTATGAATGTGACGAATTTGATCGCAATTTTTTACATTTTACACCTGAGCTTTCACTTATTACGTCTATCGACTACGACCACCCCGACACGTACCCCACTGAAGAATCATACCTAGCGGCGTTTGGCCAATTTCTGCAACAATCCACCCAGGTGATTATGTGGCAGCACGACCTCGTAGGTAACTTACAGGCCCCCGGCGATACCTGGATTTTAAAAGACGATGAGTTAGGTAGTATACGCCTGGCAGGCCGCCACAACCGCGCCAATGCAACATTGGTCGCAAAAGCCTGTGAATACCTTGGTATAGGTACGCACAGTGCAGTTACCGCCGCACTCGAATCATTCCCTGGTACAACGCGGCGTTTTGAAAAGCTTGCCGATAACTTGTACAGTGATTACGGTCATCACCCCGCAGAAATTGCTGCTACCTTGCAGATGGCCCGCGAACTTTCAGAACATGTGATTTTGGTATATCAACCTCACCAAAATACACGTCAACACCATGTCAAAGATGGCTATACTACTTGCGTCGAGCTTGCTGAACAGGTGTTCTGGCTACCCACCTACCTGTCGCGCGAAGACACGTCACTTGCTATTTTAACGCCACAACAACTCACGAGCCAACTAACAAACCAACAGATAGTACAGTTTGCAAACCTCGACGATAGCCTGTGGCAAAAAATTACACAGTGCATGGCCGACGGTAAATTAGTACTTTGTATGGGTGCTGGTAACATTGATACCTGGCTACGCGAACAGTTAGCGAACTAAGCTCAGTTTTCATATGCATAATTTTAGGCTTGTTCATACTGCTTATGGTCTGCTACACTAGCCATATGAACTATCGCCCTGTTGGACGAAGCCGCGGATTTACTATTGTAGAACTCCTTATGGTAATTGTCGTCATCGCAATCTTAGCTACCATTACCATTGTGGCATATAACAACATTCAGCGCCGCGCCAATACGTCGAGCGCCGCTACCTCAGCCGCAATGTCGGTAAAAAAAACCGAACTATATAATACCGAAATAGGTGGCTACCCCACCACCAGCTCATTACTCACAGCCGCAAACTCTGCTGCTAGTTATCGCCTGAATGGCGTCACTATCACAGGCACTGCAATTGCTGCCGCCCCTGCCTCGCCTTCAACACTTAATTTCTGGCGGTGCGGCACTGCAGCAGCGGCCGCGGCAACTAGCCTGGCAACTATTACTGTTACTACTGGTATTCAGTATAGATACTGGAATTACATGACTAATGCTTTAGTCACAGTGAATGCTGGGCTTACCACTGGCAATAGCTCGGCAGGCTACGCTGTCACCTGCTACATAGCTTCATAGTTTACGCCTTACGAGTGGTGCTTTTTCCACCCTAGCGTCATTGATTTTTTGTGTAAGAAGTATAAATAGTGTTCAACTGTTGCAGGCCAACTGGGTTAGCACGATTAACATGACAACGAGTTTCGTAACGATGCAGTGTTATATTTGTGCCACGCTCATTAAACTGCTGCACGATTTCCGAGTATGGAAACAGCGGATCATCACTACCGGCATAAATATGCACAGGTATACCAGATGAAGCAATTGCCTTAATCTCATGCACACTATTTTGCCTAATGCCAAACTGATACATACGTTTGGTGTGGGCTGGGCAAAGCAACGTTTCTGCAACAATCTGCCGTAATGTTTCGCGCTCAGACCGCTGTAGCAACGACTGACGTTGCCAACTTTTTCGCGAGCGCTGCAAAACGTTTTTATACTGCACATCAGCCTGCTGCCCAAATGACTCAACATTGCACCCTAAAGGTGCCAATAAAATCATCTGACGCGGTTGCGGTACAGCGCGACTTGCTACCGCAAATACTACAGATGGCGCCGCTTGTGACTCAGCGTATACATCATACTTGCCGTTTTGTACCGCCAACAGTTCAAGCACGATCTGTATTGATTGTTGAGCAAATGGTTTAATATCACTGGTTTGCTTGAGGCGCATATAGGGCAAGGCTTCTACCACTGCCATACGCTCTGGCGCCTCATTTGCCACCCAATATAGATTTTTGCCCCGTTGACCTACACCCAAAAAAAGCACGCTATCGATCGCACCACGTGGCACCGTAACACGCATATTTTGGCCATACGGTAACGCAACTGTTACAATACGGTACCCGCTCATTGCCTAGCCCTTGCAAAATAAATTGTTCTATTTTCGGTGAGCCATTTTTGCTCGTACGTTGTATAAATCTTGTAATCATCTGATAGTGCTGACCCATGTAAATCAAATGATAGTTCGTCGATCACCCACTTGTCAGCCACTAGTTGTTCTAAGGTCCAGCTAAAAAAATCTAGGTTATCGTGCTTAATGTAGAGTGCTGCTACTGGCAGGTTACGAGTAGTCGGTTTATCGTGGGCTACTAGTAGCGCAGCGTACTTCTTAAGATAGGTTTGGTGCGTGATGCGGCGGCCAGCACTCCGTTTTTTAGGGTATGGATCGGCGAATGTCACCCACACTGCTTCGGCCGAATGAGCGGGAAATAATGTGTCAATTTGGTCGGCCCGCGCCCGAATAAACCAAACATTTGTTATACCTTGGGTGAGCGCTGCATAGGCGCCATGCTGCAAACGATCAGCTTTTACATCAATAGCGGCAAATGTTTTGTCAGGGTAACGCTTTGCAAGTTCAAGACTAAATAGCCCGTTGCCTGCCCCAATCTCGATTACATCAATCGATCGTTTCACCCACTCTGCGGCTTCAAAGCAGTTTTCGGCAAGCGCAAACTTTGCAAATTTATATTTTTTGCGCTTTCGAGTGATCACAAACTGGTGTGGGTCAGGTAATTCAGGCACGATAGCTGTATTATACACCGCATTATCCTGTACAATAAGCATAAATGGATTCAACGGTTTTTACGCAGCTTAGTTTTGTTATCACGATTGTGGTCATTGTGTCGTTAATTATGCGCGCACTGAAGCAGCCACTCATTATGGGCTACATTATTACTGGCGTTATTGTTGGCCCAAGCTTTTTACACGTAGTACGCGATCAAAACGCCTTTGAATCGTTCAGTGCCATTGGCATTACATTGCTGTTATTTATTATTGGACTAGGCCTCAATGCGGGCGTGATACAGAGCTTGGGTAGGGTGTCGCTCAGTACCAGTATGTCAGTGTTACCGATACTTGGTGGTGCTACATTTCTCACAAGTCGTCTGCTTGGGTTCGACGTTACGACCAGCCTTGTACTGGCTATGGCGCTGTTCTTTAGCAGTACCATTATTATTTTAAAAGTCCTTTCAGACAAAAAAGAAGTGAGCCGTCTATACGGCCAGCTGACGCTCGGTATTTTGCTGATTGAAGATGTTGTTGCAACAATAGCAGTAGTCGCCCTTGCAATGTTTGCCGATCCGTCACAAATGTCATTTGGCTCAATCGGTATCATTTTACTTAAAGCACTGGGCCTTGGCCTAGGGCTTTACCTAGTGGGCAACTACGTCATGCCACGAGTCACCAAATATTTTGCCCGCAGCCAAGAGCTGTTGTTTTTGTTTGCAATTAGTTGGGGATTAGGTGTAGCTACACTCTTTGATATGGCTGGATTCTCCCATGAAGTTGGGGCATTATTTGCCGGCGTATCACTCGCTGGCCTACCCTACGCAACCGAAATGGCGGCCAAACTAAAACCACTCCGTGACTTTTTCATTGTGATCTTTTTTGTCACGTTAGGCGAATCGTTTACAACAGACAGCATTAGTAAGCATTTGCTGGCAGCACACATATTAGCGGCAATTGTTATTATTGGCAAACCACTACTAGTACTCACCAGCCTGGGCCTACAGCGTTACACAAAACTCACTAGCTTCAAAACAGCTGTTCATCTAACGCAAATCAGTGAGTTTTCGATTATCTTCGTAACGATCGCGGCCGCTAAGGGTATTGTGTCGCCCGACATCGTATCGCTTATTACCCTGATCGCCTTTATTACTATTGGCGTATCGTCATACCTCACAAAACATGCCGACGGGCTATACCGGCGGCTCGAAAAACAGTTACGCCATTTTGAACGCAGTAGCGCGAGCGAACCAAAACAACGCCGCACGCTTTACCCTATTATTTTGGTAGGCTACCACAAAGGTGGGCATGAGTTTTTGCGAACCTTCCGTGACATGAAGCAGCGCTACATAGTGGTCGACTACGACCCTGAAATTATTGATACCCTAGAAGAACAAGGCATTCGCCACGCCTACGGTGATGCAACAGATGAAGAGTTTTTGGATGAAATTAACGCTGGTAATGCTCAATTGATTGTTAGCACTATGACCGACGCGGCCACCAACCGTGTACTGCTTGCCTATATTCGCAGGCATAACAAAAAAACTAGCTTTATTTGCCACGCCGATAACTATAACGAAGCCGCTGAACTATATGAACATGGCGCAAGCTACGTAAGCTTACCACACTACATTGGTTCAGAACGAGTAAGTAGTTTTATTAAACGCCACGGACTAAACCATACTGCTCTCGCAAACTATCGCGACAAGCACCTCATTACAATTGGCCGCCAAGCCATGAAGGGTTAGCGTATATACTGCAACTGGCCATTTGGCTGAAGGCGTACTAACCGCGATGGCGCCACTGCATGCTCAACCATTCCACCGTCTACATACAGTTGTATTGCAGTACCAAAGTACGCTTTTGCCTCAGCAATACGAGTAGCTGGTAGCTGCCCTTCTGGGTTAGCACTAGGCGCAATCAGTGGGCCAGTTAATTCTAGTACTTTGAGCAGCCATTCACAGCCAACCGGTATGCGGTACGCTACTTGCTGATTTTCACGCAATAACCACGCTGGTGCCATGGGCGAGTCAACTAAAAGGCTAGTTGGCATTTCAGTAAATAATGCCATAGCCGTAGGTGGGAGTGGTGCATACGCATGCTCTGGTTTTGCAATGAGTACAATGCAAGATTTATGCGGCGTGCGATTTTTAATTCGATACACGCTTGCTACAGCCATTTCGTCATCTGCTCGCGCCAGTACACCATATAGTGTATCGGTTCTTGCTATCACACTGCCACCCCTTGCTAGCACAGCCACTGCTTCCTGTACGGTCCGTTTCATGCCTGCTATAATATCATGTATGGAAAAAATTACGAGCATAATTGTTATTCTACTGGTTTCCGCAATCATTTATTCAGTCGGCCCAGCTATTATTCGCTGGCTTATGGCCCACCTGTTTGTTACTGCCTACCAACGAACACTCCATAAAAAAGATTTGGAAAAGCGGCAGCGCACCTTGGGCGGGTTATTTAGTAACATATTCCGCATACTGACAGTCGTTACAGCCTGCTATTTATTGTTGCGTGTATTTATTAGCACCATCGACCTCGCACCATTATTTGCAAGCGCTGGTGTGATTGGCGTAGCAATTGGTTTTGGCGCACAATCGCTTATTAAAGATTTTTTAAGTGGTGTTTTTATTATTTCTGAAAACCAATACCGTGTGGGCGATGTCATAGAAATTGACGGGTTTAGCGGCACTGTCGAAAGTATTGGCTTTCGATCAACTGTACTGCGTGACGTTGACGGTGCCGTACATTACTTCCCGAATGGCCTCGTGCAGCACGTTATGAATAAAACGATGGGGTACAGCATGGCACGGTTCACTGTAGCTGTGGCACCTGACACCGACATTGAAAAAGTAACAGCGCTTATTAATCAACTTGGCAAAGACATCGCGACCGACCCTTCCTGGGAAGACAAAATTATTGAAGCACCACAGTTTGTGATGATGGGTGAGTTTACTGCAACTTCGGTAGCGTTAATTGTTTCGGGCAAAACACAGCCTTCTGATCAGTGGTCTGTTGTAGCAGAAATGCGGCAGCGTATTCTTGAAGCCTTCGAAAAAGCCGGGATTGTGATTGGCACAGTGCCAATGGTCCACGCATCTACAGCTTCAAAAAAACGAAAATAATTATTCTGCTATAGTCGCCGTTGGAGCGGCTTGCGACGGACCAAGTAAGTGTAGCGATTCTTCAGCAAGTGCGGTCGCACTATAGCTATCGACTGTAGTAGCTTTTTTTACTTGCTCGTCGTATAGTGACATAAACTCGCTAAAGGCTTGTTTGGTTAGTGGTCCGCTAGCGGGGTAATTTAAATCAGTTGTATCGCGCCCTGCTTGGTCGCGTACATCTTGGTAGCCTGGCCGGCTTAGGTCCAGTTGTGCAGCCCCACTGCTGTTATATAGTCCGAGTGACACGCTGACTAAAAAACTCGCAATCATAATAACAACGGCTACGAGTCCAAAAAATCTGTGCCGCTGCCAGGCCGATGCCACTACAGATTCAGTCACTGTGCCATCACCTTCACTCATGATTTTTTTGCCTCTTCACTTTGCATACGTTGCCGTATTGTATCAATTTGTTCGCGATATTGCGCAAGTTGACTGTTAAGCTTTACTACTACTTCGCGAAGATTCGCTCGATGAATCCGTGCCAGCGTGACTGCATCAAAAAAAGCAACTGGCTGGTCTTGGCATTTGACTTGCAGAGCGCGCGTCATAGACTGCTCATACTGCTTGTAGCGTTCGCGAAAATCGTCGAGTGTATTGTTAAAATCCGTCGTAGTTTTAGTAATTGGAGCGCTATCAACACGATTAAGCGCCACTCGGTTGTTCATTGGTGTCATTAATTTCGTAGCTATCGCTTCGTAACGCTGCCCAAGATTCACCCGCAGCAATGCATCACTTGAATGTAGTCGTTGTAATGTTGACTGTACTTCGACACAGTTAAGGCGAATTTGAGTAATCTGGTCATCATTGAGCATAAGTAGCGTCTGGTCTTCAGCTCGAACAATTGGCCCCGTTGCAAGGACTAGTGTTGTAAGACCAATTGCTAATTTTTTGCGCATTCTCTTTATTATCACTCACCTACCCCTCATTGGTCAATTCGAATCGGCTTCCATGCTGCACTACTAGCCCCTCTTTCTGCAGCGCTTGCATGGCTGGCGTAAATCGTTCATCGGTACTGACTAGTTTTTTAAGCTGTTCAAGCTGTTTTGGGCCACTTGCTAAACTGCGTATAATTTGACCTCGCACTTCGCGCACACTCCCTTTAAGGGGTGCTTGCTTTTTATAGTGTTTACTGAGAGTAATGCTACCCATACCCTGCGCCTTTAACCATGTGCCATAATCCATCAACGCCCAAAACCATTCACGTGGGCGACTTACGTCTATTGTATTTTGCACTAATTCGTATAGCTTGGTGTCAGAAATGTCAGTTTGATCTGCAAAAAAATGATAAAAATAAACGGTGCGGATATTAGTTTCAATAAACGCGGTTGGCACATTATATACATAATTCATTAACGCAGCAGCCGTTGCTCGCCCAACACCAGGTAGTGCAAGTAAGCCTTCATACGTAACAGGTTGGCCTTGCAGGGCTACGTACTTCGCCGCCTGGTGCAAAAACTGAGCGCGCCGATTATATCCTAGGCCCTGCCATGCGCGTAGCACATCAGCTAAGCTCGCTTCAGCCAGCAGTTCAATGGTTGGGAACAATGTTATAAAATTAGCAAACTTTGGCAGTACTCTTGGCACTTGCGTTTGTTGCAACATTACCTCACTCACCAGTACATAATAAAAACTAGGCTGCTCACGCCATGGCATAGTTCGGTAAAGTGGGGCTGCTTTTTGCCAAATAAGCTGGCGAAACTCGTGTGGCTGCATTTTAACTTTTTTGCGTCGCTACCCAGTGCATCACAATCACACCGGCGACCCAGTATGGTACCAAAAATAGCAAGGTATCGAGTGGTGCGCGGTTTGGCACTAATAATATATAGGTGCCGTATAGGTAGGCTATGTATGGTATGTACGTCAGCCATCCCTTCCAGTGTACAGGTATATAACTACCGCGCACTGGCTTAAACCAAGCGTGTTTGTTGGGTTTCTTTGCAGATTTCTTCATATAACTAGTATACAGCAAACAGGTTTAGCGTTTACGCTTTCGCCGCGCACGGCGCCGACGAAACACAATTATTCCCCACATTAAGCCATTGCCAATAAAAATGTACAGTGGGTACAACAGCTGCGACATGTTCATGATGTCTTTGACAATAAGTACCGCTAAACCAGAAGCAATCGTTGCCATCACCCATGTGCTAAGTGTTTCGGTGCGGGGTGCATGCCACGTTTTAATCATCGTTAAATAAAACCCTAGCATGTCGAGCGCAATAGCCACCACAATCGCAACAATCGGGTTGCCTACATATTGCCATACCGCTACCCCCATACCTGCAGCCACTAATGCTGCATAATCCCGCCTGGTAAACTTGCCATACCCGTATCGCAGTGACAGCAATGCTATTGTTATATTGCCCGCCAGCTGCCCGACGCTCATCGCAGCCGACCACGTTGCGCCAGCCGATAGCTGAGCGCTTAGCGCGACTAGTGTCAGCACTGTCCAAATCCACCAGGTAGCACGTTCAGGGCGAGCTTTCTTACGAAAAATATCGCGCACATACGGCACGATAGCAATAATACCAAGTGTACCCGAAATAATGCCCAGCACCATAGTAATATCGCTTGGCATCATTGTGTCACCAACCGTTGCATAGCGTGCGCCTAGTCATCATTTCGAGTGACAGTTCGTGAGTAACTTGCAAAGTTACCATACTATCTATTTTTGTGCCACCATACCGCTATTGTATACTAGAAAGATGCAAATTAAAAAATATGAACACGCGTGTTTTGTCGCTACAAAAAATGGGCAGTCAATTGTCATCGACCCAGGATCATTGTCGCCTGATTTTGTTGCGCCAGAGAATATTGCAGCAGTTGTGGTGACGCACTTGCACGCGGATCACTGGAGTGCAGATCATCTGCTTGCTATGCCACATGCACCAATCTACGCACCAGAAGATGCGGCTGCAGCCATACGCGAAGCCGGTGTTGAAGCGACAGTCGTCAAACAAGGTGATACCGTAACGGCCGGAGAATTCACCTTGACCTTTACCGGTGGTGACCACGCGCTGATTCACCCCGACACACCGATGTGCAAAAATGTCGGCGTACTCATCGATAACGGCGAGCTATACTATCCTGGTGATTCATTTGCGCTACCAGGCGCACCAGTCAAAACCCTCGCCCTGCCTATCGCAGCGCCCTGGATGAAAACTGCTGAAGCCATGGATTTCCTGACGGCCGTCAAACCAGAGCGTGCCTTCCCCACTCACGACGCAGTGCTTTCGGACGCTGGCAAACAATTTGTGGACGGCTGGATATCGATAGCCGCCGAGAAAGCAGGAGTAGTCTATGAGCGACAGTAATATGAAGCTAATTGCCTCACTCGACCAACACGACCTGAGTATTTACGATGACGCAGACCGAGACATATCGTGGACACGCCGTGCTGCACGCGCTGTGCTGACGAATGAGCATGGTGAGATTGCAGTTATGCACTTCACGAAAACTGGTTCGTATAAGCTGCCTGGCGGCGGCATCGATGATGGCGAAGAAATCGTCAATGCACTGCATCGAGAAATACTAGAAGAAACTGGCTACAAAATCACAGACATCCAGAAGCTCGGCATCGTCGAGGAAGATCGATATTTTTGCGGCATGCACCAAACGTCTTATTGTTTCGCTGCAACAGCAGCAGAGTTTGTCGGTGCACGACTCACCAAAAAAGAAGAAGCCGAGGGCATGAACTTACGTTGGGCAAACGACATCGACGAAGCAATCAGCTGGATCGAGAGCGGAGAGTATATGGACGAAGATGGCAGCAAAGCTGGCCTCTCCATGATGAAATTGCGTGACATCGCCATACTCAAGTCCAGTCAGCAAGCTCGTTAGAAACTATCCTATACTCTTGATGCTCGCAAAGCCTTCGTCGATATCAATCGTTTCGTAGCCGTTATCACGAAATATATTGCGCAACGTGCTTTTCCCAGTGGCTGCGGTGCCAGTGACTAGATAGTGATTTATGTTGTCTTTGTGAATCATACTTTGATGCAATAATTAGCTAAATCTTTTTGAGAATTAATGCCGATGCCATATGGTGAATTTGCGCTTTTCAAAAGTGTCACATGAGGAAAGGCTGGCTGATAGTCTGGTACGCGCTGCCGCACGATAGCACGTAGTGCGTCAAGCCCAGTAATAACCGCAGGAGCGATCAAGGTCATTTCGTCATCCTTGCGGCATATGTACCGTTCAGTACCAAGTTTTTGAAATTGCATCACTGCTGGGTGTTGCTTGAGGAAGCTCTCGATATTGTTAATAATCGCCGCAACTTCAAGTGCCGTTTTACCCAATTTACCAGCGGGCACTAATGTCACGTGATATTCGTGTTTCGGCAACAAATCAACGCCATCAATCACCCGTGCCTCTTGCGCTCCCACGGCATCAGTCACATCAAGCATGACATAGTTTTTTACTTCGGGATCGTACCAGATATTCTCGGTGATATTTACTCGGGTCACGATACAAACTTCCTGACCGCATTCGCCCAACCGCCCTCTTCGACTGTTTCTGTAACATAAGTTGCTCGCGCTTTTAATTCATCGGTTGCATTACCCATGGCAATTTTTGTACCAGCCGCTGCAAATAGTGCCTCGTCGTTTTGATTGTCACCGATGGCTAATGTCTGTGCTTTTGTAACACTGAGCAACTTTTGTAATTGTTCTACCCCGTGTTGCTTGCTGCCCTTGTGTGAGCACACTTGCACATGCCAAATGGTGCTTTCGCGTGCCACGATTGAATAATAAACATCGTTAATTAAAGCAAGATTTTTTTCGAACTCTGGCCAATCGGCCGGCAAACAACGCGTATAGGCATATGGCGCCGAAACTGTAATACTGTCCATACTAAAATCGCCCAATGGTACCATCACTGGTCCTGGGTATACATCGATAAAGTCTTTGGCAAACGGCAAAAATGCTTTGCTAATAGTTTGTAGCTGTTCAACAGTAAGCCATTGCCGCCACACATAGCACTTACTCGAAAAGTCATACACCGATGCACCACCATCTACCACATGCAAGCCCTTAAGTTGTAAGTTGGTGAGCGAGTGCTGGCAGTATTCCGGCGGCCGAGCTGTTGCCAGTGCAACATGACAGCCAGATTTTTCTAGGTTTGCAATCACAGCAAGGTTTGCCTTACTTACAATTTGGCTATGTGTCGCAACAAGCGTGCCATCAACGTCGGTGACGACAAGTTTAATCCTTTCGTCCATGCTATAAACCGAGTTCATTTAGCTGCGCTGGTTCGACAGCACTCGGGCTGTTCATCATAACGTCTACACCGCTACCATTTTTCGGAAACGCAACGATTTCTCGAATGTTTTCTTCGCCCACTAGCACCATAAAGATGCGGTCAAGCCCGTAGGCGCAGCCTGCGTGAGGTGGCGCACCAAACTTAAAAGCGTTCAGCATGGCACCAAACTTTTCTTCTACATATTCGGGGCTAAAATCGAGCAACCCAAACACTTTATATAATACTTCGGGGTTGTGGTTACGCACTCCGCCACTACAGATTTCGTAGCCGTTCATGACCATGTCGTATTGGTCCGCAACAATGTCGAGTTTATTCTCGGTTTCATCAAGCGCTTTCATGCCGCCTTTTGGCATACTAAATGGGTTGTGGCCAAAATCCATCTTGCGGGTCTTGGCGTCGTATTCGTAGAACGGAAAGTCAATAATCCAGGCGAGTGCAACAATATTTGGGTCTTTAAGCCCAAAATGATCAGCAAAACTATTACGGAGTTTACCTAGCACTGCATTTACGACTGTGCGTTTATCTGCACCAAAAAACACTGCGTCGCCGTCTGTGGCACCGGTCATTTCTTTCACGCTTTCCAGTTCTGTATCACTCAAAAACTTTGCAATTGGCGACTTTGCTTCGCCATTTTCGTAGGCTATATAGGCAAGCCCGCCAGCGCCTTCGCTTTTGGAAATTTCGGTAAAGGTATCTATTTGTTTGCGGCTGAGGTTCGCGCCGTTTTTAACGCAAATTGCTTTTACACATTCAGCTTGCTTAAATACACCAAAGTCAGTGTTGCTAAACACATCGGTAAGTTCCACAAGCTTCATGTCAAAGCGTAGGTCTGGCTTGTCGCTGCCATACGTTTCCATAGCGTCACGGTAACTAATACGCGGCGTGTTAGTGCCAAACTTTAATTGTTTGCCTGCAAAATCTGTTACAAGCCGATTAACCAGCGGGTCCATAGTTGTACGCACAACTTCGCCGTCTTCTACGAAGCTCATTTCGCAGTCAAGCTGATAAAAATCGCCGTATAGACGGTCAGCCCGCGGGTCTTCGTCGCGGAAGCACGTTGCGATTTGGTAATAGCGCGGCACGCCCCCCACCATTAGCAGCTGCTTAAATTGTTGTGGTGCTTGCGGCAACGCATAGAACTTCCCTTCGTGTACACGACTTGGTACCAAAAAGTCGCGCGCGCCTTCGGGGCTACTATTAGCCAAAATCGGCGTGGCAACTTCGGTAAAGTCATGTGCTTCCATATAACCGCGAATGAATTTATAGTAAGCTGCGCGCATTTTAAGGCGTTCTTGCATTTTTGGACGGCGCAGGTCGAGGTAGCGGTACTTTAGGCGTAGCTCTTCGTTGGCTTGGGCTTCAGCAAATGGTTGAATCGGCAGCGTTTCGGCGCGGTTTAAAATTATTAACTGTTCAACGGCAAGCTCAATGTTGCCAGTAGGGATTCGATCGTTTTTGAGTGAAGTATCACGCTCACGCACGACGCCAGTTGCTCGCACCACAAATTCATCGCGTAATTCTTCGGCCACTGCAAATGCTTCAGGTGTTTCAGGGTTAATGACTAGCTGCACGACGCCCGTATGATCGCGTACATCAATAAATACCAGCCCGCCGTGGTCGCGGCGTGCATGCACCCAGCCGGCCACAGTAGTTTGTTCACCAATTTTCTTAGTACATTCAAGTGCAAGCGTTCGTGTCATATCTACGTTATTTTACCACTTGAGAAGTGGATTGTCTAATCTGTTGGCGTAGATGATAGATTGACTCATCAGCAGTAATTTAATATATTCTTAAAAGATGGTATCTTGTTCGTGATGGTCATGGGCAATAGAGTTCTAAGGAGCATACCATGGGAGATATGACACAACATGAGCAACACTGGGCTGATCCGCTCGGTGTTGGTCTACAGGTCATCCACGCGCAGATCACCGTGCACCCGTCCATCGCTCTAGAAGGAAGGATGCATGGACATTCGGTACACCCCATACATGTACATCTTGGAGAAAGTGGTATGAGCGATACGCGCAAGCAGGATCGTTTCGTCCATGTCGTCGGACCCAGTGAAGGTTTCCACTACCATCTTCAGTTTAACAATGGAAGTGTCAAATATCATGGAAGACACACAAGCTTCTATCCCTTCCGAGTCAATTGGCCAGATATTGTGGCCATTCAGGTTGACGGCATCTGGTATCCAGTGAATGACGTGTCAGACCGCGTCAGTTGACTGCCACCCGCACCGGCGGGGACTCGCACTTGAGGCTACTTCGGTCTTGTGCGAGTCCCTGGCTGGGGCGGGCTTTTAATTGCTACACGTTTTTGTGATGTGGTGGATTGTTGTTAGTTTTGGCGCTCCGTTCAGCGACTATACGTAGATCATCATGTACGTCAAACTCATCAACAATTTCGCGGCCAAGTAGCGCTTCGATCACGTCTTCGAGGGTTAGAATACCAGCTGTTTCGCGGTACCCATTCACTACAATAAACAAATGGTGGCGCGTACTAATAAAAGCAGCTAATGCGTGTTGCAGGGTTTGTTCCTGATTAATATAAAATACTTTAGCTTCCATAGCCTTGCCGGCTGTTTCGGACTTTTTGTTATTTATAGTTAATAGATCTTTAATGTGAAGCACACCCACTACATGGTCAATGTCACCGTCGATCACCGGAAAACGGCTATGGCCAGTTTTGTGCAGAGTATCAAGTACTAAGGGGCCAATCAGTTCTTGCTTGCCAATTGTTTCAATCACACCACGAGGCGTCATAATTGATTCAACCGTTTTTTCACTAAACCGCAGGCCGTTGCTTATCAGTCGTTTTTCGTCGGTAGTTAATATATGGCCTAATTCGTCGACTAAATGTTCGAGTTCTTCACGCGAGCTAATTTCGGGGCTCGTGATAGTTTGTGTGACACTTCGAATTACCCGAGCAACCACTGGGTGGCGTTCAAGTAATATAAGTAGCTTTGGTTCAAGTTGTTCGTATAGGCGCATTGCCACTGTATGCACGGCTTCGATGCGCGATAACCGCCCATAGCCAAGCGCTACTGCTAGTGACACTACCACACCGAATAGCGATCCAAACCCTACTACGCCCACCATAACCACAAACACCAACAACAATGCTTCGGCGACTCGCTTTACTGACAACACGTCGTCGAGCAGCACTTCGCGCTTTAATTCATCAGCAGCTGATTCGCTGCCTTCTTGCCGACGACGCTCAAGTTCGAACATCGATACCAGTGACCGACGCGGTGTAACACTGGCGACCAGCACCAACATGGTAAAAAACATACTAAATCCGAGTAAGGCTATCGTTTGCATACCTACATTATACTCCACCTTAAACGTACTTGCCTCAGCTTGGTGCTAAGCGGTATACTAAGTAGTAATAACTAAGGAGTAGTAATGACAAAAAAAGGCTGGTTAGTATTTTCGTTCCTGTGTGTAATGCTCCTAGCGGGGCTAGTTTGGTTTTCGCAAAAAAGTAAAGTAGACGTGTCAACAGTACCGCTCGCTAAAGTGCAGCCAGCAACGGCTGCTAGTGGCAATATTAGCGACCACACACTTGGCAACACAAAAAGCAAAGTCATTATGATTGAATATGGTGACTTTCAATGCCCAGGCTGTGGCGCGGCCCATCCCGTGATGAAAAAAATAGCCGAAAAATATAGCGCCCAAATAGCCTTTGTGTTCCGCAATTACCCACTATATTCCGCTCACGCCAATGCCTATACAGCCGCCACTGCTGCTGAAGCGGCAGGCTTGCAGGGTAAATACTGGGAAATGCATAATTACCTGTTTGAGAACCAGGGTTCCTGGAGCCAACTTTCAGGCGATGCACGTGCCAACTACTTTAATAACACTGCCGAACTACTGGGACTCGACGTAAAACGGTTTACTAGCGACCAAATCAGTAACGACGTGAAAAAGAAGATTGACTTTGATACTGCACTTGGTAAAAAAGCCGATATTAGTGGTACGCCTTCGATTTATATTAATGATAAAAACGTTGGCGACCAATATATATTAAACGGTAAAATTGTACCAAAAAATACGACCGATGCTAAACTCATTTGGAGCGACCAAGCGCTGTTTGAAAGTTTGGTACTTAACCCCATTCTAAAAGAACACGGTATCGAACCACCTGCTTCGTAGTGCCAAAAAAAAGCATGTTCCACTATAAAAAACACCCCGGTGCCTTGGGGTGTTTTTGGTTCAGCCGAACGGCTGTTAATGTGCGATATACCGCTGCCAGTTGGCAGGCACCACATCCACCGCGATCTTTTTGCTCCTGCTTGGGGCAAATTCGATTGCTATTGGCATGTGTTTTACTCCTTGGTGCTTCTACCAGCACCTCCAGTAATATGTACTGATTGGTTTCGTTTAGCGAAAGTGCGCTCGACCTTTAATGCGTTGGTTAGTATTATCTGTTTCATGCACTTTTTTGAAACCTGCATCATGGTATCAGGTCCAAGCAGTATGGTGCAAGCATGGGCAATTTGCGCCCCTTTACTCGCCTGCTGTCACGTTTACACCACTACGCAAGGTGCGCTCGCGAATAAAGCTAAGTAGTACCAGCCCCATTACCATAAGCACCGACGATATGATAAAAATATGGTGCAGTGTATCAGTGAAAGCCTGAATAATTGCATCACCAAAGGTTCGTTGCTGATCTTTAATTGCTTGCAGCTGTGCCGCCTTAACTGGTGCCGGCAATGGCGCTGCATTAATACCGATCTCGGCACCGTCAAGAATCGTCTGCTTTTGCGAATTGATACGCAACAAGGTATCGGCATCAATATCGTTACTTACCATTTTTTGCGCAGCAGGTGATTGCTTCAGTGTTTGAATGTACGGAATATTTGCTGGGCTACCCATAGCAGTTAGCACTCCAGTGGTAAGTATGCCGCTCATCAGCGCCGTACCAACTGTTGAGCCAAGACCACGAAATAACTGCACACTCGCGGTAGCGGCGCCTAAATCTTTTTGTTCAAATTCGTTTTGTACGGCCAGGTTTAAGATCGGCATAGCCATACCGAGGCCCAAACCACAAAATGCCATAATGACTGCTTCGTGCCAATATGGCGACGTTGGCTGTAGGGTAGTGAGCGCCAAAATGCTAATCGCTCCAATGCCAAAACCGGTCATAATAAATCGCTTATATCTACCAGTACGCGACACCAGCTGCCCAGTGGTAATCGACGACACCATCATACCGCCCACCATTGGCAATAACATAAGTCCAGCCGACGACGCAGTCGCACCAAACACTTGCTGGTTAAATTGTGTTAGGTATAAAATAGCCCCTAAAAAGGCCGCACCAAATAATAAGGCACTCATAATCATCAATGTATATGTTCGGTTTTTGAAGAAACTCAGCGGTAAAATTGGCTGCCGCGCTCGACGTTCTAGGTGAACAAACGCAGCAGTGGCCACCAACGCAATCACCCACAATGTTCCCTTTATTACACCAACATTAGTGCCATTATCGATAAGATTCTTAAAAATAACTTCGGTATTATCAACAGCCAGTACGATAGAAGCCAGCGCTACCGACACCACTGCCATACCACTGTAATCGGGGTAATGCTTATTGTCATGACGAATATTTGGTAATTTAGCGGCAATAATCAGCGCGGCAATAATACCAACTGGTACGTTGATAAAAAATGTCCAACGCCAGTTTGTAGTAAGGCCAGCCAGCTGCTGACCGTCGGTGAGCCACCCACCAAGCAGCGGCCCAATAACACTACTCATACCAAAAACAGCACCGATTAGCCCCTGCCATTTACCCCGTTCGCGCGGTGTAAACAAGTCGCCCACAATAGTAAATGCATTAGCCATGATAATACCGCCGCCAATACCCTGCAAGGCACGCCACCCAATAAGCCATTCGATGGTTGGTGCGAGGCCGGACAGCAATGACCCAATAGTAAATACAGTCACACCAATAATTAACATTAAACGACGACCGTACATGTCGGACAATTTACCGGCTAAAGGTGTGGTGATAGTGGTGGTAAGCATGTAGGCCGTGACGACAAAGCCAAGACTGCTATAACTGTTAAACTCAGTTACGATGGCACCGAGTGCTGTAGCAATGATGGTTTGGTCAAGCGCCACAAGTAGCAAGCCGCTCATGACGGCCAACATAACCACGAGTTTTTCACGTTTTGAAATATGATGAAGCATAATTATTCCTTTGTGCCTTCAAGGCTACGTTTAAAACTCGTACATTGCTCGCCTAAGCTATTCACAAACTCCTGGGCCTGTTGTTCAGTAATAAATGCTACTGATTGCTTGTCGCCAAAATATAGGGCAATCAGCTTACTGCCTGGCCCAATATGCATCGCATCGCGTACGTCGGCTGGTATCACAACTTGGCCCTTAGGACCAACAGTAACCGTGCCTGCAAGTTGAATATTTTTATGAAAGGTCATAGTTATACATGTTATACAAGTATAACTACCTTGTCAACGTAAAAAACTGTTAGGAGAGTTTTTTGAGGGCCCTATGCCCTAGCTTCGACCGAATAAGTAATGCCACTGCCAACACCCAGGCACCACTTACACACCATCCGGCAATAATATCGGTTGGGTAATGCACCCCTAAGTACATACGGCTAAACCCGACAAACACAATATATAGGGCGGCAGCCGAAAAACTCCACCAACGCCACCGCGAGTTCCATAACGCTACCACAACAGCAATACCCAGTGCAGCACTTGCCATGGCATGCCCCGACGGAAACGAATAACTTGATTCATTGACAAGCCGTTCCCAAAGGTCGGGCCGCGCTCGCTCGAACACCGACTTTAACAGTACGTTTAACAACGAGGCACCGGCGACACTTACAAAGACACCGATTGCACGTATGTATTCTTTTTTATAAACAAAAAGCGCTAGCGCCAGCACTGTAAGCACGCTCACACCTACCACCCCGCCAATATCGGTAGCCACAGGTATAAAACTATCAAGAAAATGACTCTCTAAGCGATGTACTGCCTTTAAAATACCGGTGTCAATCGGTGAAGTTTCGCGCTCAATCACTTCGTGAGCAATATTTACAAACCCCATAACACAGAGGGCAAATAGCGTAAACGCGGCAATGACACTTGCCGTTAGTTTTACCTGATGCTCTTCAGATTTTTTAAGTTTTTTCATATACCCCACACAGTTTTTAACGCTTCTTTATAAAATAATAGCTTAGCATAGCTGCACTGAATACGCTAATGCCAATAATTGCCCAAAATGCTATAGCGCTACGCGGATCAAACGGAAACTCTACGTTCATTCCAAAAATACCTGCAAGCATAGTAGGAATGGTGAGCGCCAGTGTTGCGACCGTTAAAATACGCATCGTTTCATTTAAGCGCGTGTCCATAACGGCACGGTAACTATCGCGGACATTTGTAATGGTGCGCAGCAAACTTTTACAGCGCGCTATCACCTGTTCAATGTCGACTGATAAATCTTCTACTGTTTCACCGTCTTCTTCGTCGAGAGTAATTAACTTTGCCTTAGGGCTTAGAGTTTTTTCGAGCGCTGTATTGGTAGGTATCAGCGCGTCAAGATAATCATTCAGCTTGCGTTCGTATTCAACAAACGTGGCGATGTCTTTTGGTCGCAGCGTGCCGATATCACTGGCACCAGCCCTCATTTGCCGATTAATAAGCGCTACCCGGGTTTGGTACGACGCTAGTATCATTTCGACCATAGCCAAAAACAGCCCAGTTTGCCGGCTGGTTGATGCGGTGGTTTTGTCGATAAACGGCTGCCACATGCGACCAAGCGGATCGCGACTAATGGTCACTATTTGCTGCTGACCTAGGGCGAACATAATTGGTGTCGTATAGTCATTAAATCCGTCACCGGCGTCTGGCACACGAGTAATGAAATACGTCCACCCGTCATCATGTTCAATACGCGGTACTTCATGCGGATCGAGCGCGTCAGTTAGTAAGTCAGGGTCGATACCAAGCGTGCCAAGAACGGCGATTTCATCTTCATTTGGCCGCTCAACTCGTACCCACCCCTGTTTATTACCTTCGGCTTCATCTTCGATGCGCCCGGTTATCGGGTTGGTGCGATAGTGGACTAACATGTATTTATAGTATCGCGGACGGCAAAAATTAGATAGCCTACCAGTCTATACAGCAGCAAATGCAGGTGACTGCTCAGTCGATGATTCTGGCTCAAGCTCAAGCGATTCGATACTGACTACAAGTCCAGCCAAGAAGTACACCAGGGTGTCGAACAAACCAAGCTGGTAATTGAGCGTTTGCGAAACAGCAAAACTAATTGACACCAGGGCAATCGCACCTAATAGCCCGCGCAGTGCGGCTGATCGTGGCCGCGACGTAACAAGAATAACCAACAAGGCTACGGCGAGCACAACTCGCGCAATGCTGTGCTCAATGCCCGTGTTCATAAATAAATGGAACCCGGTGTCTACACCACTCACTGCTATTGCACTCATGCCGAGTAGGGTGGCTGCTGTCGAAATAATCAATGCTTTTTTCATAATTTTCCTCTCCGCTTACTATGTACTGGTGACTACTATAGCGCCCTAAGCTGTAGGCCGCTGTAATATATTTCACCCCATTTGCGCGTTATTATTTTTGATACATTACAGAGGTACTCGCACGCTAATCGATACATATTACGACATAACGAGTGACTATTTTCACACAACGCGGTATAGTAACTATCATATGAAACACCTGTTGGGACGGTTGCGTGATATAGGAACTCCTGCACTTTACCGCAAGGGTGCCGGTATCTTTTTTCAAGGCGAAATTCCCCGCTATGCAGTGATCGTTCTCGATGGCGCCACGAAAGCCTACACCATAAGCAAGGATGGTGACGAAACTATTGTCAATTTATTCGGTAAGGGCGCAGTGCTGCCAGTCGCTTGGGTGAACAACCAGTCGCCTTCGTCGCTATTTAATTACGAAGCGATCAACGATGTGCGCGTGTTAAAAATTAAACGTGATGACTTATGGAAAATTATTGAGTCTGACCCTGATGCCATGAGTGACTATTTAAAATATACCATGCATAACCAGGCATCGATGCTACTCAGGATTACCGGACTCGCACAGTCACGCGCTACCGAAAAAATCTGCTACACCTTATATTACCTGCTATTTCGCTATGGCATTGAACGCACCGGTGGTGACTATGTTATTGATCTTACCATTACCCAAGGCATGCTCGCTGAACTAATTGGCCAAACCCGCGAATCTACTGCTAAAAACCTGAAAGTGTTGCGTGAGGCAGGCGTAGTACAATATACGTCGTCAACCTACACCGTAAATAAAGCGCGGCTGGAAGCTTATTTGGGTGAAGACTCGTTCCGTAGTCTCACGATGTAACTAATCGGCTTGCAACGCTTCGTTCAATACACCATCGATCAAATGCTTTAAGTCGTTTGGTGCAATGCGCGCTTTTAGCACGTAACGGTTTACGCCTAGTTCATAGGCTTCGTCAATATCTTTATGAGCATCATAGTTACTAAACACAATAACATTCGTTTCGGGGTGAGTAGCTGGTTGGTATTCCCGTAAAAACTCAATGCCACTCATCACGGGCATTCGTAAATCGAGCAAAATAACATCTGGCTGCTGTTCAAGCGTAGCAAGAAGGTCGAGTGCTTCGCGGCCATTATAGGCACTATGTACCGTAAACCCTTGGGCATGTAAAATCAACTGGTACGCGTCATTGAGCGCGATATCATCTTCAACAATCAAAACAGTAGCGGTAGTTGTAGTTGTCATATACTTATAGCGTATTCTACCAGATATTATACAAGAGTAAAAATTTTCACATAAAACCATAAAACACGCAGCAAATGGGTAATGCCGCGTGTTTTATAGTTTTTAACTAGCGTGTAAGGTGAGGGGAACCTTACTGGCTCACTAACGTCGAACAGCTTTTAGAATGGCAAGCAAGATAACTGCGCCAAACACTGAGGCAAGAATGCCCGAAACGCTGAGCGTACCTGGCGTAACGCCGATTTTTAGTACGTTGTTTAGTACAAAGCCACCAATGAAGGCACCCAAGATACCGACAACGATGTTTGCAAGAGCGCCCATTTGTGCATCAGTCTTCATAATCATCGAAGCGATCCAACCAGCTAGTGCGCCGACAAGTACCCAAATTAGAAAATCCATTATTTTTACTCCTTTACGTTATTGTTGTATGACGCTATCATAGCCTAGCCTATACAACGATGCCTGTAATTATTTTCACTAAATAGCAACAGTACGTTATATTACTCCTGTTAACACTACGTCATGCGTATGGTAGTACATGGGTAGTCTTTGGTGCTATCGAACGCGACACCATTTATGCTAATTGTTTGGGCTTTGCGTAATGAGATTACACCTTGGTTATACGTGGCAGCACACGCATTTGGTGCTGTAACAGCAAGTGTACCGACGGTTGCCATGTCTGCACCGCTTAAGGCATCTTCAAGGGCAAGGGAAACATTCGTAAGACTTGCCTGCGTCGCATCAAGACGGCTTTCGCTAGCAAGCGTCGCGTCAACAGTGTGAATCGTACCAATGGACTGCAGCTCGACTCGCCCATTTGTCTTGGCGTATACACGAAGAGTGTGCTGTGTATCTGTATTATAAAGCAATGCATTGCCACTTACCGCAGTTACCGACTCGAGCACTGGACCGACTATGTTCAGCGCGTACCATTCTCGACAACGCATCGTGTACGGTAAGCACCGTTCATGAGCAGTAACCAGTGAAACGTGTACAGTGTCGCCCTTTAGTTCAATTTTTACTTCGGGGGTGCCATTGGTATTGCGTGAATTATATGCAAGTGTGCCACTTGGCTTTTGAGTACCGTTACTAACACTATAATTTACAGTAAGCGGTATAGGGGAGTCGATCACTATACGTTTTGCGCTATTAAGTAGCGAGACATCGACCGACTTTTGCATAGCGGTTTTATTATATTCTGCTTGCTGCTTTGACTGATTTGCCCTCACACTGAGCGCCATTGGTATTGATCCAGCCGTAAAGCTGACTAACCCTAGCGCAATAATGACCGCCACACTTATAAATAAGCGTTTGGTGGCGTGGCCTGTAAATAGCATGTAGGCTGCAAGCCAACACAGTAACGCGAGTAATAAGCCAGCAAGTCCCATCAGCCCAACATACACCCAATCCTGCCCTTCGATTTTGTATGAATCTTGAGCAAGGTACGACTGCGCCACTGCGGCAATTGCACCCAGCGCACCGAGTCCCGCAAACACTGCCATAATACCGCCGCCAATACGCACTAGCCATAGGGCAATTCGATCGTTGCGACGCTTATTAACCAGCACTTCACTTTCTGCCTGCAAGGCCGCAAGGGTAACTGACTCGCCTTTCATCTGTAAACGATCAGTTGCGGTTTTAGCGGGAGGCGTCACAATCCACATCACTATATACACCAATGCCATAAAACCGCTCGTTGCAAATAATAACAATACGAACGCTAGCCGAATCCACACAACGTCGATGCCAAAATATGCGGCCAGCCCTGCGCATACGCCGCCTAGTACTTCATCGCCTTCACTGCGCATTAAACGCTTCGCTTGTTTGCTGGCTGCCCCTGCTTCGCTTGGCTCGCTCATGAATTCTTTTGGGTCACCCATATGTTCTTTAATGTAACTAATGTCCGTACTGGTAACGACTTTTTCACCTTGTATACCGCGTTCGGTTAATAATTCGACCATGCGTGATTCAACTTCTTTTAGCATATCGCTGTCAGCTTGTAGCGATGACTCGATTGCATCTAGGTATTTTTCTAACGATTTTTTAGCTGCAACTTCGATATTGAAGGGAAGTTGTGCGAGGGAAATGCGGGTTACTTCTTTCACTATTTACTCCTTATAATTTTTTTAATGTTGCATTGAGTGCAGCAATATCGTGCATCATATATTGCATCACGTCATCACCATACGCAGTGGTACGATAATATTTACGTGGCGGCCCCTGCTCACTCTCTTGCCACTCGTGGGCTAGCAAGCCGTCTTTTTGCAAGCGACTCAGCAGCGGATAAATGGTACCTTCAACCACAACGAGTTCTGCTTGTTGCAAGTGGCTGATAATTTCACTGGTGTATTTAGGCCGCTCAACGCACACACGCAAAACGCAATACGCAAGAAATCCTTTGCGCAGTTGTGAAGCAAGGGCGGCGGCGTAATCTTCAACTAATTTTTTTGACAATGCGTAGCTCCTTAGTTGCAATAGTTACTGTGTTATCTATAGTTCTATGTTATGCAAGGTACTAAGAAATGTCAAGTAGTTTTTTATGTACATGTTAGCGTAACCGGTTTTACGCTATACTGATAGGTATGCAACCATACTACCCTACTACGAATAAGGAGTCATTATGAAAAACCGCGTATTATTACCAATTCTTAGTATTGTTGTAATCGGGCTAGGCGCGACAACTGGCTGGCAGCTGATGCGACTGTATGCACCGGCTAAAAAGTCGCCTCAAGCCTCGACTAACACACCGGCTACCCCTGTAAAAAACACGTTGCCTGTCGACACCAGTAGCCTTTCAGCTGCCTATGATGACTTTGCAAAAAATGGGGTGAAAGAACTGACTGCCGATAAAAAATCGGCCGTACTTGCAGCCTATCAAACGCTATCACAAGGATTTAGTTTTACTAAAAACACTCAGTTCGACGCTGTGACACTGCTCCATATCGCCGGTATCTCCTACCTCTATGCCACCGATAAAGCAAAGGAAGACATTTACAAGAATCAGCTGTACTTACTTACCACTCCCTATCTTGACACGGTGCCAACTGGTGTAACTGACACAACCTTCACCACCAAAGCTGATGAGGCAGCCGAAATAGCCTTGCTCGAAAAATACAATTCCCCTACCCTGTCCAGCCAAGTACTGGCGTCACCCCACTACACGACTGCACTCACCCAAGCAGCTAAAAACCTGCAACTAACAGATACGAGTAAACTCAGCCAAAATAAAATCATTGTGTTCGATTTTGACCACTCTAGCCCCCGCTTTGTTGAATTCACTAAGCAGCACCCTATGTATGGCGCTAGCCCGATGATGTGGGTAGAGCGCCTGAATAACGTTAATTATATTGTCATGATGCGACCATTCGCTGACGAATTATTGGCAGGCAAACCAAACTCGCTCCTACACGAACTTATTCATGGAAACGGTGTCTATATAAGCGGCGAAACAGCCCGAAATATTGAAGAACGACGGGCCGAACTGTTTTCCGGTGATGAGTCGGAATACTATGAAAGCAAACAACTTGGCGTGTACATTACTGTATTTGGTGGCATTGATATGACAGAGCTGATGAAGCAAAACCCAACAAACCCTACCGCATTTTATACAACCCTGTATAGCAAGCTCGGTATCCGCGGCAGCAATGGCGCTGTGTTCAGCTGGCCATCGGCGTATTTAAACCAGCCGACTGGTGCAATGAAAGTGGCGCAAGATTTAAAAGGTATGAATGTGGCCATATTAGAAGCAATTACGATTGGCAAGCAAGACGAATCTGCCATGAATCAGCGCATCGAACAGCGCTATGCTAAATTGCTGTCGATATTTGGCAGTAAGGAAAAAATCTTAGACGACCTAAAAAACAATGTGGGCGATCGCTACCAAATGCCGGCCGCAGCCGAGCAGATGACGCGCTATGCTGCAAGTAAGTAACCCCTTAACACTAGTGCACACATATGAATAGTATCGCGGCAATCTACTACTTTTTTTCGCCCTACACTGGACCCGAAGAACGCAAAATTGCCACTTTTTTTGCAAAGGTACGCGAACACACACCTAAACAAAAAGTTACCTATGAGTTACGCCAATTAGTGCAACAAAATGCTGCAGCCGTGAATCTATGGTCAGAACATCGCTATAAAGGGTACCGCTACCTAAAAAAATCAACCCGACAAACCCTCTATAAAAATCTCGCATTAATTGAAGCTGACTTTGCAACTTTTTGCACAAATAACCCCTACAGTATTAATGAACTAGCCACTGCCCAGCCGCAACTCGCTTCCACTCTACGCCTCGCAGCAAAGGCCGAACAATTATTGCTTATTGCGCAAATAATGCAGTACTTGGCACCCGAACGCGGCCTATACCACTACCAACTGTCGAGTTCTTTTGGACGCCTACTCAAAAACCCCAGCCAAGAAAAATTAATAGGTGACTGTAATCAAATAGTCACCCTATACCTGTACTTATATTCACGCCATTTTAATGTAGACGACCTACAACTACGCCTGCTACCAGAACACGTTGCCTTGCATTATAACGGTATAGATATTGAAGCTACCCTTGGTACTTTTGCTGACTACACTACCACAAAAAATGCGCGGCTAGTACCGGTAGAAGAAATTGTGAGTATTAACCTGCTGGACGTAAGTGACGAACAATTTACTAAACGTGCAATACCAGCCCGTGACTTTTTACAAGCTGCCCGCATGGCGTCACTCATTAGTAGCGAACAAGCGTTAACTACCCATAATTTAGATGCAGCCTACCGCACTGCTATTACTGATTTACAACGGCGCAACCAGTATGCGACTGCTTTACAGTACGCCAAACAAAGCCGTGATCACGAGCTGATTTCACTGGTGGCCCATAACGGCGCGCTCCACGCTACCGAGCACCATAACTTTACAGCTGCACGAAAGTTTGCAGCGCATGCGCCTAAAAAACATGAACTTATCATTACTAGTTACCGCGCCGAAGGTGCTTATCATTTTGCAGCTGGTCGCTACCAACAGGCTGCCGATGCCTATCAAAAAGCTCACGACAGCGCGGCCGTGCGCAGTTGCTACGAAGCACTATGGGCAAAGGAGCAAGCCAAGCTTGGCAATAATCTGACTACGAACACCATTAAAAATCACGCCCAAACCATTACGCGCATGCATAACTACGCTAAAAAATCAGGCAACAAAACACTTATCAATCACACCGACGAGCTTAAAAAACACATATAGCTACACCTTAGACGATGGAGACTCTTCGAACAATCGCGTGTTGCGTTCATAACGCAAATGAGCAAAAATCTTTAGCAGTTTGAGCAAGCGTAATGCTCGAATGCCGCGTAAGATTTCAAACGACGTGGTAGGAATCGGCACTGCCGCAAACAAATAGAACCAGTGCTGACGGAAATACTGGCTGCGGCTACGGGCAAAATACCACTCAAAAGCAAACTCTGAAATAAATAGCAGTCCAGTTAAAATATCAAATAATTCAATGGCTAGCAACTGTGCTTCGGGCGGCTCAAAAAAATGTTCATATGCCAAAAACGCAATGTTGAGTACCACAAGCGTCATCATAATAAGTTCTTTTGTTGCTAAAAATCGCCGAAGTTTCTGTTTACCAGCTGGGGAATGCATGCTTTTATGGTAGCACTTTTTGACAAAAGGCTAGTACCAATTTGACTAGCAGTACTAAATAATGCTAGGCTGAAGAGTAACCCACTACATCTTGTAACTTAGTAAAAGGAGTTTTTCATGGCGTTTAATACCTGCCCGATACTTCCGCGTCACTCGCCTACGTCGGAAATGATATATCATGGCCAAGTAGCTGACCAGCCTGCTGTTTATGACTTTCGGCCAAAATCACTAATCAGTCACGCGGCCGCCAGAAGCTACTGGGCGCAACTGTCACTTTGCCCAGAAACAGCGCTATCTGCCGCTGATGCTACAGACTTTTTGCACGAAGGTGAGTCGTATTTTGTTACTCAGCATGGTGCTATCTTAGTGGCTGTACGTGGTCTGCGTGACACCTGTTTACACACTCGCTTCACCCAAGACTACGCAGATTTTATGCAGCAACAACATGCAGCATAACAGCACAACACAGTAGTAAAGCTAGTGCTTTTTCGCTATACTAGTCGTATAGAGGAGATTTTTACTGTTAACATGAGTTTGGTCCGGATGGTTGCCTCACGAGTGATATATATGCTTGTTATTGCCGCAGTAGGCCTGTGTGTGCTGCCAGTTGTAGTGTATGCGTTAACTCCGATTTCACAGGGGTATATTGCCGATGAAACGTCATCGATTGGTTCGATTGTCAGTCTTGCCAAAACTACTACTGACCACGTCGTGCTTGCCGATAGTAATAACAGCGACAGTATTGTAGGTGTAGTCGTGAACGACGGTAGTTCACCCATCACCCTGAATACAGGTGGTGACAACCAGGTGCAAGTTGCCACCAACGGAGTAGTGCCTGTGTTGGCTTCGACCATGAATGGCGACATTGCCCAGGGTGACCCAATCACTGCTTCACCCATTAAGGGCGTGGGTATGAAAGCCACCTATAACGCAAAAGTCGTGGGTATCGCTCAAGGACCCGTCACAGGTGGGCAAAAGCAAAAAGTTACGCTTGATGGTGCCGAACAAGAAGTTTCGGTTGGCCAATTGCCAGTGCTTGTGAGTGTGTCGTACCACTATAAGCAGCCCGAAAAAACTATTATTCCGGCAGCTATACAAAACGTTGCCAACAGCCTGGCTGGTAAAAAAGTTGATGCCCTGCCAATTATTATTAGTGCCGCTATTTTTGTAATTATGCTGATTACTGTCACAAGTATCATTTACGCCATGATTCGCAGCAGTATTATTAGCGTCGGGCGTAACCCAATGGCGCAATCTGCTGTGTATCGTAATCTTATTCAACTGTCAGTGGTCGTTCTGGCAGTGATTGGCGTGTCAGTAGTAGCAATCTACATTGTGTTAACGAGGCTATAGGTACCGTATGTTTGGTGGGGATGTATTACTTTCGGCCTTTCTACTCATCAATGTGTTTGTGGTGGGTGCTGTCACATCAGTGGCGATTATGCAGGCAAGAGCGCATGCAAAGTCAAAAAAATCGAGTGCTCCTACTCAAATGCCCCTACTCCCTTTAGACTCACGCCAGCGCATTACCGATGAAGCTGAGCAACGCTACCAAAAAATATTACAAAAAAATACCGCTGAACTTGAACGAAGCCTGGCAACTACAACCCAGCGACTCGCGGCCGACCTCGATAAACTAGGCGACGGTATGTTGAACGATGAACTGCAGCTGTATCAACGAAGTTTGGCAGATCTACGTGAAGGTACGACAAAAAGTATTGCATCAGCACAAGAAATGCTTGCTAAGCACCAAGCAGACATGCGCGAACGGTTCACTGCTCGTCAAGAAGAAATGGACAGCAAATTACGCGAATACGAAGCCGAACTTCAGGCGAAACTAGCTGCGCGCAACAGTGAAATTGAACAAGAGTTCCAACGCAAGCAAGCAGAATACGCTCAAAAGCAGGCCCAAACCGAAGCAGAGCTAGCCCAGCACCAAGCCGAACTTGAAGCAGCGCTTAAGCAGCGCGAAACAGTACTCGCTCAACACCAGGCTGATCTTAATGCCGAATTTTTGGAACGACAAAAACAGCATGCCGCACACCTAGCCGACATGGAAAATGCCCTCAACCAAGAAATGGAAGCTCGCCGGCACACACTTGGTAGTCAGCTCGATGCGAAATTAGGTGATGTAATTGCTGCATTCTTAACCGAAACACTGCGTCACAATGTTGACCTTGGCGCCCAATTGCCCTACCTCACTGCCCAGCTCGAAGAGCATAAAGACGAACTTCGCCAGGAGATAGCCAAATGACCGTGCGCCTCCCTGCGAGCATTAGTTCTGGTGAAGATCTGTTGAGCCTTATTATTGAAGTGCAAACCTATGCAAAATGGTTTAATCAATACAGCATCGCTCGCAGCGTGCAAGTAGCCTACCGCGAACCACAGCCCGAACTTTCACCTGGTGCCATTGAAATTATGCAGCAGTGGCAGGCTACCGAACCGCTTTCGAGTGCGCGTCTTGAAGCCCTCATTCGTTTACTCGCACACATGAAACAAAGTGCCAAGGTTATGACAATCACTCTTGCAGCACCAGCTACTAACGACGTGAAGAAGCAGCTCGTCAACTGGGCGCGCAGTAACCTTTCACCAGATATTTTAGTCAGTTTTAGGTTCAATTCCACCTTGCTTGGCGGCATGGTAGTACGCATTGGCAGCCACATTTACGACTGGTCATTTCGGCGCACTATTTTAAACGAACGCTACCGTTTTGCTGAGGTGCTACGCCGTGTTTGACAATCAGCAATTCCAACAGCTAGTTGAAGCCGGTAACTTAACTGGTGAAGTGGTAGCTATCAACCGCTTCATCGTTGAAGTTAAGGGACTTGAAGGAGTGCGCATAGGTTCACAGGTGTTATTTGACGATGGGCAACGCGGCATGGTGCGCGAAGCCTATGGCGACCGTGTGATTTTGTACAACATTGATAGTGAAAACATAGCACTTGGTTCGTTAGCTGTAGTGCAATACGATGAGCTGCAGATTCCTGTTGGTCATGAACTCGTTGGCCGAGTTGTCACACCAATGGGCGAACCACTCGACGGCAAAGGCGCTATTCGCGCCGCCCAAACCAGCGGTATTTTTACACCAGCACCTGGCATTATGGACCGTAAAATGCTCGATGAGCAGCTAGCGAGTGGTGTTAGTGCTGTCGATAGTTTCTTCCCGATTGTACTCGGGCAGCGCATCGCGATTCTCGGCGATAGCAAGTCGGGTAAATCAACCTTCCTCAGTCAGCTGAGCGCTAATCAACATGGTACAAATCGCATTGTGGTGTATGTACTAGTCGGCAAACGTAAGGTTGACATCGAAAAACTACTCGCTGAACTGCAACAAAGTGGTGCAATGGAACACACCATTGTAGTGCTGGCAAATATTTTTGATAGCCTTACCCAAAGCTACCTAGCCCCCTACGCAGGCTGTAGTATGGCCGAAAGTTTATGGTATGCCGGCCAAGACGTTATTATTATTTATGACGACCTGAGCAGTCACGCTGAAGCCTATCGCCAATTGTCATTGCTGCAAGAAGTTGACCCTGGCCGTGATAGCTACCCGGGCGATATTTTTTACACGCACAGTAGCTTGCTTGAACGTGCTGGCAAACTACTGACAAACGATAAAACCTTGACGAGCCTACCAGTCGTACTCACGCCAAACGACGACATTACTGCCTACTTGTCTACAAATATTATGTCGATCACTGATGGCCAGATTATTTTTGATCTTGGCTATTTTCGTAAGGGTATTCGCCCAGCTGTTAACGCCGGTCTTTCGGTGAGTCGTGTTGGCGGCCAGGCCCAATCAAAACGCCAAAAGCAGTTGTCGACCGCACTGTTTAAGGCACTCGCCCATTACCACCAAGCTGAAGAGTTTTCACACTTTTCCAGCCAGCTTAGTAAAGAAACTCGTATCGACCTCGCGCGCGGTCGCCACCTATACCAAGCTCTTGGGCAGCCACCCGAACAGCTATTTTCACTACCCGAACAACAACTGATGCTCGAAACAATCATGAAAAGTGAAGATGACCGCCCAATTGATGTGGCTGGTCTCAAACAAGCTGTCAAAGCTCGCGGTGCTGAGGCCGCTACAGAAGAAGATTACGACCGCATTGAAGCTGAGTTTATGAAGCAATTTAAGGCCGAACCCCTGCCGGTGATTGAAGAAAAACCAGCCGATACTACACCCGAAGCTGACGACCACGATAAGAAGAAACCGAAAAAAGTCGAGGTGAAAAGTGCGTAGAGCAAATGTAATTGAAAAAGATATGGCTGGCATTGGCACGCTAAAAGACCTCACGAACGTGTTTGAAAGTTTAGCGAGTACTCAGGTGGCCAAAGTAAAAAATAAAGCCCTTCTGAGCCAAGAGTTTTTTAACCTGCTATGGCAACGCTACACTGCAATTAGAGTTGACCCAAAAAAACGTATTACTAATCGCGACACTGGCACTAATGGCCGCAACGTTATGGTACTAATTAGCGCTGAGGCAGGATTATCGGGTGACCTCGACATGCGAATGATCGAGACTATGCAGGCAGCCTACAACCCAGCGACTACCGATATCATTGTACTTGGGAGCCACGGCGCAAGCCAGCTAACACAGCGCGGTATTTCATATATTCGATTTTTCCAGGTGCCCGAAACCGACAGCTACGTAAACGTAGCGCCAGTGATTGAAGCTGTACAAGGCTACCAGCACATTGTCGTGTACTACGAAGAATACATTTCACTTGGCCAGCAAGAAGTACGGAGTATCGACCTTATTACCCATGTACAAGAAATGAGCGAACACGCTGAAGAAGACACAATGACCGACATGGACACGATTTTCGAACCGAGCCTTGATGAAATTGCCGACGAAATGGAACGTACCATGATGAGCCTGGCACTAAGCCAAACAATTTTGCAGAGTGGGCTTGCCCAAGCAGCCAGCCGCTTTAATGCCATGACGGTTGCAGAAGATCGTGCAGGTGAACTGCTCGGTGAATATAAACTTGAATATCACCGAGCCAAACGAAGTGAAAGTGACAGACGGCTACGTGAAGTGTTAGTAGGCATTAAAAAGAAGCGCCGTGAAGCGCTTGCTGCGGAGGCCCGTTAGTATGAATAACGAAGCTGTTGGTATTATCACTGTGCTACGCGGCCTTACCGTCGAAGTACAGATTATAGGCGCTCGTCCGGATGTTAAGGAACTACTCACAGTAGAAGGCCACCCCGAAGTTTTTTTGGAAGTTAACTTTTTTCGCGGCAGCAAAGCGGTGTGTCTAAACCTGAACAATAATCCAGTAGTTCGCTGTGGTCAGCACGTGTTTCGCACACACAGTAAAGTGACGGTCCCAGTGGGGCCAGCGACACTCGGCCGAGTCTTTAACGCACTGGGTGAACCGCTCGACAAAGCCGAACCGATCCTTGAAAATCGCCGCGTTATTAGCGAACCGACAGGTACCCGTAGCTATCGCAATAGCCAACATCTTGAATTACTCGAAACTGGCCTTAAAGTAATCGACTTTTTAACCCCATTTGTAAAAGGCCGTAAAATTGGTGTAATTGGTGGTGCCGGTGTCGGCAAAACAGTGCTCACTATGGAGATGATTCACAACGTGACGATGGATAAGGGCGGCGATGATGCGCCTACAAAATCACTATCGATTTACTGCGGCGTTGGTGAGCGTATTCGTGAAGGTAATGAACTGTATGAAACCCTAAAAGATACTGATGTCTTAAAAAACACCGTGATGTTTTTTGGCCAAATGGACGCAACGCCAGCCATTCGTAGCATGGTTGGTCCAGCTGCGGCTACTGCTGCTGAATATTTCCGTGACGAAGAAGGCAAAGATATTCTATTTTTCGTTGACAATATTTACCGTCATGTTCAGGCTATGACAGAACTATCGACTAACCTTGGGCTGATACCAAGTGAGGGTGGTTATAGCCCCATGGTATTTAGCGATCTGCGCCGTTTACAAGACCGCCTGGCGAGTACAGAACACGGCACCATCACGAGTGTACAGGCAATCTATGTACCGGCTGACGACCTGAGCGATCCTGCTGTGCAGGCTATTAGTCAGCAGCTTGATAGCGTATTGGTACTTGACCGTTCGATTGCCGAACAAGGGATTCGCCCAGCAGTGAATCTACTTAAAACGACCAGTTCGCTGCTCACGCCAAGTATTGTAGGTGAACGGCACTACCGATTAGCCGAACGCGTGCAGGCAATTATGCAAAAGTACGATTCACTGAAGAACATTATTGCGATCGTCGGCGAAAACGAACTTAGCCCCGCCGACCGCACTGATTACCAAAATGCCAAGAAATTGATTCAATTTTTTAGCCAAGACTTTGCAGTGGCCGAAAAGTTTAGTGGTAAACCAGGTGAATATTACACTCTAGAGCAAACCTTAAGTGGTATCGAAGCAATTTTACAAGGTGGACCAAAAAAAGAAGCCGGGCCTGAGACTGCGTAAGCTATGAATACGTCCGTTACGTACCTAAAAGTGATTGCGCGCGCGCCATTTCATGTTTATTACGAAGGCCCCGCCTATAGTGTAAGCGCTAAAAACCGCGTTGGCGCATTTGATATCTTACCCGGCCACGCTGACTTTTTTTCGATGCTGGTACCATGTGATGTGACGATCGACACTGAAGCCGAATCGATCACCTTTGCCATTACAACCGGCATGCTCACTGTGAAAGATGATGAGCTGATGCTATTTGCGAATATGTAGCCGTAACGTATACACCAGCACAAAGTACTACCCTATGTACAAAACGTCGACTGTTGTTCATATATGCTTACTGGATCACTATATAATCGAAGGCATAGCCTGCCGGCGAAAGCGCACCATCACAATTAATAGTAAACCCATTAGCTGTACGATTAGTGTATAACCCAGGCACACTGCGGCCAACTGCCGTTACTACCACGTGTGGTGTGGTAACATATTTTTCGTTAAAAGTAATGGTCGCAAGCAAACCGCCTGTTGCGCCTACCCCTGTATTCACCGCTACTGTTCCACTTGTGTCGTTACCGGCTATGGTGGCAGTACCGTTACTGCCCGTACCACCGCCCACCACTACACCTGGTGTGCCACCAGAACTTAGCAAGTGACCGGCCACTGTAAGATTAGAAACCTGAAAACTACGAACCGCTAATGTCCCGCCAATCGATAGGTTACCAGCAACGTTTAAGTTATTATTAATCGTTGTCAGCTGATTTACTGTTAACTGGCCTTGAATCTTGGCGCTACCGGCAACTTCGAGATCTTTCCGTAAGCGTAATGTTGTAACCGTACCATCGCCATTTACATTAAGCTGTTGTAGTTGTACATCACCAGCTTGTAACTTTACAAGGCTTGCTTCGCTGGCACTGAACTTGCTGTTTAGCTGTAGTTGGCCTGCAATGGTGACATCTGAACCCATCGTCACCTTACCCTTAAACGTTGAGTTTGGTCCAACCACCAATAGCGTTTCGGCATTGCCCACGGGATTGCGACTCACACCAAGCTTGTCAAGCGTACTAGCGCTGAGTGTCACGCCATTTTTAATGGCGGCATCTTGGCCGTCCGCTTGACGCTTCATGACGAGTGAGATTACTACGGCATTTGCGCCTAGAATCAGCGCCACGACCGCGAGGCCAATAAAGGTAGCACGGTG
Source organism: Saccharimonas sp. (SeqCode) (assembly GCA_049293315.1). Taxonomy (GTDB): domain Bacteria; phylum Patescibacteriota; class Saccharimonadia; order Saccharimonadales; family Saccharimonadaceae; genus Saccharimonas. The sequence continues at coordinate 32,315 of JBATSN010000030.1, read as the reverse complement.
TGATGGCCGATATGCATTGCGCCGCTTCACAGGTGTAGCTGGCGCATGAGCAGTGCGTGCAACACTTGGCTCTGTAGTATGAGGCGCGTCTTCACTATCGTCTTGAACTACCAGCGCTTCAGGCGCTGGTGTTGGGCCAGTGTCGTTATGGGTAGGGTCTTCGCTCATAGATTATATAATTACTCTTTGCAGTATATCGCTTATGTAATTAACTTGCAAAATCACTAGTGTTCGGGTAACAATAGGCGTATATGGGTAGGAGCCTTCAGGTTTTTAGTGCAGTACTTACAATAGTCGCCTGTGGACTACTGATTACTTCTGCTGCCTGGGCTGAAACACTGAAATCAACTAACTATACATTTGATGAACCGACTGTGGGCGCGGGTAGTCTTAACCAATCAACATCGACCAATTATAAAGGCATCGGGGCCTATGGCGACTTAGGTGTCGGCAACTCGGCATCATCAAACTTTCAGGTAAATGCCGGTTCACAAACAAACCCCGACCCTGTTCTCAGCGTTGAAATTATAACTACCAATACTGATTTTGGCCAATTTTCAGCTGCCACGCCGTCAACTACAACCGCTCAGTTTACGGTAATAAACTATAGTAGCTATGGCTACGCTGTACAGCTTGACGGGACTCCACCGACACATAATACCCATGCGATCGACACTATGCTAACTACTGAATCATCACTGCCTGGCACCGAACAATTCGGTATTAATTTAGTTGCTAACACCTCACCTTCGACATTCGGCGCTAATCATGACAACGGAAGTTTTGGGTTCGGGCAAATTGGCGAAGGACCAGCTTCACCGAATTACGGCAACTATTCCACCCCAAATAAATTTCGTTATGTACCGGGTGAAACGATCGCTAGCGCTCCTAAAAGCTCTGGTAAAACAATCTATACCATTAGCTTTTTAGTGAATGTTTCGGGCATTACCCCTGGTGGAAGTTATGTTAGTAACCAGGTTGTTATTGTCACTGGTACATACTAGTTATCCACAGTTTTTACTCAAATATCTTCCGTTAGTACTAATTGGTAGAAAATTATGTTGACACACTATCCTGCTAATGGTATTATCTCTAGTAGAAACCAACTAAACAAACAAAGCATCCACCATGAAAATACAACGAACCACCACGCTATTTCGCGCATTCAGTGTGTTTCTGCTCATCGCAGTGACGCTTTCTCAAGTGCTACTACCTGTGCAGGTAGCCAATGCCGACCAAATTGTTGTTCGTTCACTACGCCTTGAAGCAGCCGACCTCAACCCGGGCGGACTCAATGGCGGTTCTCGCCCAAGCGGCATGCTGCCTAACGCAGCCTCAAAAGCTAACCACGTATTTACCTTTACCCTACCGTCACTCACTGCTACACCAGTTGGCGCTATTCAGTTCCAATACTGTACAACAGCAGCCGACGTGGGCGCGAGTACTTGTATGCCGCCAACCGGCCTCGATACCACCACGGCTACTCTTGGCGTACATAGTGGCATCACTGGCCTCACTATGGTACATAACTCTACCAATGTATTCCACCTCACACGCTCACCTGGCGCACAGGCTCCTGCACCTGCTAATACAGTTGTGGTAGTGAACATAAAAGATGTTATTAACCCCTCAACACTTGGTACCTTCTTTGTGCGTATTGCCACCTACAACAGCTTTGATGCAACCGGCACCGCTCTCGACCGAGGTACCGTTGCCGCAAGTACTGCCGACCCAATTGAACTGAGCGGGGTCATGCCCGAATCACTCGTCTTTTGTACTGGCGCCACAGTCAATACTGATACTGGCTTGCCGACTGGAGTACCAGACTGTTCAACAGCCACCGACGGTGTGATTCAATTCAATAAGCTCTTCTCGCCGACCGATACCGCCTATTCACTGTCGCAGATGGCTGCGAGTACCAATGCTGGTTCAGGTTACGTTATCACTGTGAACGGTCCGACATTGACATCTGGTGGGAACACGATTGCACCTATGGCTACACGAGGCACGAGGGTACGTGGTACCAGCCAATTCGGCCTCAACCTAGTTGCTAACACTGCTGCAGTATCGACTGGTATCGATGTCATCACTGCACCATTCACCATAGCAAGCGGCAACACGACTCCGACACCAAACGGTTCAAACTATCGAGGTCAGCCTACCGTTGACTATGGGACAGTCGATGAATTCAAGTTTGCCGATGGCAATACTGTTGCAGCCAGTGATAATGGTGGCGCGGGTGCAACTGACGCGCAGATCTACACTGTAAGCTATATCGCTAACGTGCCTGGTAGTCAGCCTGCTGGTACCTATGCTACCACCCTTACCTACATCTGTACTCCTACGTTCTAGTCACCTAATTCCCGGTTTCTCTAAATCACTACTTACCCGCTAAGTAGTGATTTATGTATAAGCTATTTGACCACGTGTAATTGCTTATGATACACTGCAATATATGAGAATCGTGAGGGGAAAGATTTATGTCTTAAGCTTGATTTTGGTAGTTGCGAGCATTGCCTCAGTCTTTCGCGCGCCAGATGCCCAGGCTGCCCAAATTACAGCACGAACACTCACCTTAGTGGGTGTGACTGGCGTAGGTGGTTCAATGCCAGGTGGTACCGTGAACCATAAGTTTACCTTTTCTATTCCAACAACCACTTCGCCTCTTGGTTCCATCAAGTTTGAGTATTGTACCGTCGCTTCTAAAGACGCCTGTGTGACGCCGACAGGCATGGATGCATCGACTGTTTCTGGCTTGGTTGATACCGGGTCTGCTGTAACAGGCTGGACAATCAATAGTTCTACGACTAACAGTGTAGTGGTAAAACGTGCGGCAGCTTCAAACCCAGCTGGAAGCGCGATGATAATTCAGCTTAACGCTATCAAAAACCCCACTCCAGTTAACTATACCTTCTTTGTACGCATAAGTACTTATGCAAGCCTAGACGGTACAGGCACAGCTACCGACACAGGAAGCGTCGCTGCCAGTACTGCGACCGCTATTCAACTCAGTGGTATCATGCCGGAAAGTTTAATTTTTTGTACTGGCGGTAATATTACCGTGACCAGTAATGTGCCTGACTGTTCAACAGCTACTAGTGGTATTGTTGAGTTTAACCAGCTGTTCTCGCCACAAGACACCGCGATTGCCATGTCACAAATGGCCGCTAGTACCAACGCATTTTCTGGCTACGCTATTACGGTGAATGGCCCTACGTTGACTTCTGGTAGTAGCACAATACCCGCGATGGCACCTGGTGCTGCCGATAACCCGATTGCTCGTGCAGTTGGTACAAACCAATTTGGCATGAACTTACGTGCAAACACTGCTGCTGCTGGCATCAGTTTCCCAGGACTGAGCGCCGACGTGACGCCAGCACCCAATGGCACAGGGCTTCGTGGTCAACCAGCCGCTGACTATAATGTTCAAAATAATTTTAAATATTCAGATGGTGACATTGTAGCCGCTAGTGACAACGGTGGGCTTGGGCCAACAAATTCACAGCTGTATACTGTTAGTTACATTGCAAACGTAGCCGGTAACTTGACAGCTGGTACTTATAGCACCACTCTAACGTACATCTGTACACCAACCTTCTAATGATGAACATTGCTACATTACGGCTCACTGTATTGACTGCTTTACTGCTTGTAGGCACAATTGTTGCTCCGTTTGCTCATGCCGTGACTACACCCACTAACGAAAAAGGCTTGGCACTCGAAATTGCGCCACCAGTCCTTAACTTCGTGGTCGACCCAGGCGAAACTATAAAGTCAGAAATTGCTTTGCGCGATGTATCAACTTCTGCACTGATCGTCACAAGTGAAATCAATGACTTCACGGCGAGCGGTGAAGAAAACGGCAACCCTAAAGTGATTACCGACGCCACCGAAAAAAGTCCGTATACTATCACTAACTGGGTCAGTCCGTTTCCTAAGATGACATTACAGCCAAAGCAGCTGCAAAAGCTGCCGCTCGAAATTAAAGTACCGGCTAATGCCGCACCTGGCGGCTACTACGGCGTGGTGCGTTTTACTGCCACCCCACCCGACGCTAACACCAATGGTGTATCACTCGCACCAAGCCTTGGGGCTCTTATTATGGTCCGTGTTAAGGGTGACGCCGTAGAAAAACTATCAGTACAAGAATTTTACATGACCCAGCAAGGTAAGCGTGGCAACTTTTTTGAAGATATTCCTTTTGACTTTGTAGAGCGCATCAATAATGAAGGTAACGTGTACGAGCAACCAACTGGCAATATTTTGATAAAAGATATATTTGGCAAACCAGTTGCCAACGTTAATGTGAACGCTGAAGGCCGCACAGTACTGCCAAAAAGTATTCGCAAGTATTCGCAAGTATTCGACAAAGCGGCACTTGGCAATACCACTATGTTTGGTAAGTACTCAGCTGAACTGACACTTAATTACGGCAATAAGCTAACTACTAAATCAACCCTGACATTTTGGGTGATTCCGTGGAAGCTGATTATCGCCGGTATTGTACTGCTCATTATTGCTATTATCGTAATTCGCCTCGCCATTATTCGCTACAACGAACGCTTACTCGGCCGTTCACGCCGCAGCCGTCGCCGCTAGTAACCACGTGTTCTCGGTGCATATTATAAGCGTAGTAATGCTATAATACTGCTTATGGTACTACGTCGACCGTTCTTTTGGCTGTTTAGCCGATTGCCTCGCACTTATGCAAGGATTGTTGGATTGACTGTGGCCATGTGTGCTATTATTCTGCTCACCTTAGCCCCCTTAGCGCATGCATGGGAACGTCCTGGACCGGGCGCAGGCTCTGTAGGCGTTACAGGAGTAGTGCCTGGCAAGCCGCCGACAAAAGGTGCTACTATCAAAACACCAGCTAATGGTCAACGCTTTGCCCAAACTCCAGTTATTATCTCGGGCGACTGCCCGCCAGATTCACTGATTGAAGTATATAAAAATGATATTTTTGCAGGGTCTGCGATTTGTAGCGCCACTGGCACCTTTAGCTTTGAAATAGATTTAATGATTGGTGAAAATAAATTAGTTGCGAGGGTGTATGATGCCTTGAGCCAACAAGGTCCAGACTCTAATATTGTGACCGTCTTCTACGACATCACCGGCGGCAATGCCAGCCCACTGGTGTCGCTCAATTTTGGCGGTCCTCAGCTGCTGATCAACACTGATTCGGTGTTCCGTGGCACATTCCCTGGGCAAGAAATGCTTATGCCGCTCGACATTATTGGTGGGCGAGCGCCTTTTGCAGTGAATATACAGTGGGGCGATAGCACCAACAAGGTAGTGTCACGCCCAGACAACACCAGTTTCCATGTTGCGCACACCTACCTAAAAGCCGGTACCTACGCAGTGACAATTCAGGCCACCGATGCTGATGGCCGCGTGGCATTTTTAACTGTTGCTGCTATTGTAAATGGCCAGCCTGAAGCCGCTACGGCCACCACGACAAGCACAAAGACCAACAGCCTATGGTTATGGCTTCTGCCAATCATCGCTGCGATCATTGCCATTGTTGTAGGATTTTGGCTCGGTGAGTGGCGGCAGCGCCGTGTGCTTGAAAAATCTGGCCAGTTGGTACGATAGGCCAGTTTTCCACAGGGTTATATAAGGTGACTACATAAAGTACTTGCATTATTTACCATAAGCATGTATGCTACATATGTAAAACCTTGTGTGTGAGAAACAAAAACGGCTTTACTGAACCTAAAATAAAACCTAACACCCAGGCAGTACTTCTCCTGCTACCTTAGCGCATCTCACGCGGATTTTTTGCGCACGCTTTGGTAGGAACCCGAAGTCGGACCCACCATTAAAACAAAAAACAAAATCAGTCTCGGTAGAGTGCTTTTGCGTACGCTATTTGTAGGCGCCCTTCTTATGGGCGCGTTTGGCGTTATGCTTGGTGCAACTACCAAAAATGCATTTGCTGCAACCAATCAGCAGATGAATTTTCAGGGTCGCTTGCTGAACGCGCAAGGGGCCGTGGTTCCTGATGGTTATTATAATATTCAATTTAAGATTTATGAGGGCGGAACAGGAACTGCTGTTGGCAACCCAACCGGTACACTCAAATGGACCGAAAACTGGCTTAATAGCAGCAGCCAAGGTGTTCAGGTGATCAACGGCTATATGTCTGTACAACTTGGAAGCATCAACCCCTTTGGCGCGCAAATTGACTGGAACTCTGACACACTATGGCTGAGTATGAACATTGGTAACACCAATACCACCTGCACCCCATTTACTAGCTGTGTGCCAGATGGTGAGATGATACCGATGAAACGCCTTTCAGCAGTCGCTTACGCCATGAACGCTACGATGCTTGGCGGGCGCACCGAAGCAGGATTTATTCAAAATACCACGACGTTACAAAGTGCAAATATTGCAGTTCAAAGCGCGAATAGCGCAAACGTAGCAGCTGTGATACAGGGCGCCTCGGGCCAAACCGCTGACCTCCTTCAACTCCGGTCAGCCAACTCAGGCACCTCTGTGGTAACTGTTGACGCATCAGGCGCAGTCTCTTTGCAGCCGGCTACTGATTCAGCAAATTTGCTCGCTGTAAAGACAACCAGCGGTCTCTCGGTCCTCAACGTCAACTCTTCCACTTCTCAAGTGAGTATTGGGAATGCATCTACGGTCGGTGATGCGCTCGTGGTCACTGGTTCTATCAGTGCGACAACAGCAATTAAAGCATCTGACTCAACGCTCACTGGATCATCCCTAATCTTTGGCATTAGCGCACCATCACAAATTCAGGCAGGAAATAACCAACCTTTAAGCGTGCAGGGCGGAAACGCGACAACAGTCAACACTAACGGCGGGAATCTTGCGCTAAGCGGTGGAACAGGAAATGGATCAGGTGTTAACGGATTGGTTGTTATGACAACGCCCACCTTCCAAACCACCACAAATGATGCGAATTGTTTCACTGGGGGATCACTGGTTTCTGCAAGCTGTACCATTAGCGCAGCTTCTGTAAACGGATCATCTGCGATTATCGTTGGTTTCTCAACGAGTGGACAAACCGCTATTCTCCCAGATCCGACCATACTTACAGCCGGACGAGTAGTGTATGTCACCGCGTCTACTACATCACAGGATTTTACCTTATCAGTTAATGGTGGTGGTCAGGGAAATCAAATTGCAATGCGTAAGAATACAACAGCAACGATGATTTGGAATGGGGCAGACTGGACTGCAGCAGGTGCCTCGAGTTCTACTACGTTGCAAGCCGCCTACGATAACACCTTGCAGAGTGCTGGTGGTGCCGAGCTCGTTGTCAGCAAAACATCAGCTACCAATGGCATCACGATTCGAGATAGTGCCACCAACTCTGTCAACGGAACGCTCCTGAGCGTACAAACCGCAAGCGCAGCCGGGCTCTTCCAGGTCAATGGTAATGTCACCGAATATGCCAGTGATGCTGGGGCCGAAGTCTACGGTGCCAGCACGAGCACCTTCCCAGCCAACACTTGGACTGGGATGGGCAGCGCCGTAGTCAGCCGCTACACAACAGCCGGTAACTTTATCGCGACTGGACAAGCTTCTGTCGCCACGACCTCATCTGCTGCTGGCGATGGCGTGAAAAACATCCTAACGAGTGCCTTGACACCAAATATGACCTACAACGTCAGCTTTACGACCCGACTCATGAGCGGCACATTCACCGATATGGGCGTCTACTACTCAATCGACGGCACGACCAACAATGTCACCTGTGCGACCGCCCAAACGAGTGCCACCAGTATCTGGAAAAAGGTCAACTGTACCTTCACTGCACCCGCGAGCGGCATCACCGCGAGCAACGCTATCATCATCCGCCAAGGCAGTGCCGCAGCTCGCACATTCTATGTCGACAACATCAGTGTGACCATCGCCGCTGACTTCAACCTATCCTCAGACGGTAGCGTGGTCGATCCAGTGAACTTTGCGACCAACTGGAGTGCAGTAGCAGGAGCAACCGTCACCCGTACAACCACCGCTGGCAATGACGCGAGTGATAGCGCCCAAGTCGTGACGACTGCTACCGCCGGACAGGGCGTCCGCAACAAACTCAGCATCAACCCGCTCGCGAACACTCTCTACCGCGTCACGGCCTATGCTGCCAGTAGCACGGCCTTTACCGATTTCACTATCCGCTACTCACGCGATGGCGGCACAAATTTCACAGCCTGTGCCGACTACAACACACAGACAATTTCGACTAGCCCGACCAGCTTCACGATGGTGACCTGCTATATCACCACAGATGGCACGGCGGCGACCAACCCCTACCTCTACTTCACGCAGACCGCTGGCAGCGCCCGCACTTTCTATGTCGACACCGTCAGCATGACACTCAACAGCAATAGCACACCAAATGTACAGATCGGGGGCGGCACCAATGGCGGCCCGACGACACTCTTCACGCTCGACCGTGGGGCTAGTGCCCCAGTGGCAGCAAACAACGATGCCCTGCTTGGCAGCATGTACTATGACACAACCTTAGGTAAATTGCAGTGCTACGAGGCTGATGGCTGGGGTGCTTGCGGCTCGAGCCCAGACAGTATCGTCACCATTAGCCCTGAGTTTACCAATGCCGTCCTGCATGGCACCGGTGTCGGTACCATGACGAGTGATCTCTGTAGTTCAACGCTGTCGATCAATGACGGCAGCAACGGTCAGCCAACTATCTGCGGCAGCGGTGAAACCTACAACTTCTACAAATGGACGTCGCCGCAAGCCAGCGCTCAAACCTACAGTATCTATGTCACCTACCAGTTGCCGAGCAACTTCAAAGGCTTCAACTCTGGCCAAACCTCGCTCATGGGACGCACCGATAATGGTACAAATGGCGGCAGTGCGACGGTGCAATACCAGATCTATCGCAACACTGGTACCGGGCTCTCGGCCTGCGGACTCATGACGACTGTCTCAACTGGCACCGTTACCAGCTGGCAGACCAAAACTGCCACAGGTGCCGCCGACCCATCAACCTGCAACTTTGCGCCAGGCAACAGTGTGGTCTTCAAGATCGATGTTATCACCAGCAAAAATGCCAATGCCTATGTTGGCAACCTCAACTTCTCGTTCAATAACCGCTAGCAAGCTCTCTGCACGAACCGCCCTCATCTAGTATCGAGTCATTGACGATTGCGCTATCATCTCTAACGATTCCTGGCGCAAGCCCAAGATTCTTTAGGATGATACGATGACGAGAGACTAGATGAGGGTGGTTCTCGGGTGCCAGTCTGTCGCCTACATCTCGTTTATGCTAAAATAACAGAGATACGAACCCAGGTGAAATATGAAGAAAAAAAGCACTGACTATAGAGGAGAAACCCAACCACGACGTGTACTGCGTCGGCCGGATACTTTGCTGGGTCTCCGTGAACGCTTCCGCGTCGCGACCTCGCCAAAAGGTGGCCGCTTTTTAGTCATGAAATTACCGTCACGGCAGCAGGCAATCCGTGCCAGTATCGTACTCGCCAGCCTCGCTGGTGCGACGATTCTCGCTGTCTATGCCTACCGCTATTTTGGCCCCCAAAATTACCGCGTCAGCCAGGCCGATGCACTGCTCGGCACTGCCAGCGAAGTGCTCGCAAAGCACATTTCCTACGATGCCAAAGCCAAGCACTACACCTTCACCTACGGTACAGCCGCTAGTCTCGAGGCCAAACAAACTGGCGCTACACTCGTCGCAGCAACCATCCCAACCGATGCCAGCAAAGGCGTCACCGTCACCGACCCAACCTACAAACTCGATATGACCATGACCCCGCACCTGCCGCTGGCCGAGGGCAAACAAGACAAAAACCGCATCATCTACCCCTTTCGTGGCGACAACGGCTGGCTAGTTTACACTGCGCGCGGTATCGGTCTCAAAGAAGATATCGTCCTCTCAAAGCCTCAGGGCGATGAGCTGAGTTTTCGCTACACACTCAAGCTCCCCGAAGGCACGGAGGCTCGTCTCGAATCTGACGGCAGTATCGGTATCTATGGCAATCAAATGTTCATGAACAACATCACGGCTGCGACCGACGCCGACGCTGCGCTCCTCCAAAAAGCCCGCGCCAGCGCCAAAAAAACCATGCTCGTCTTTACCATCCCCAAGCCAACCATCGCTGAAGTCGGCAAGCAAACAACTGATACCACGGCGATGTTTTCACTTGATGGCAACACGCTGACCGTCACAGCAAAGAACCTCGCCAAAGCCTCATACCCCCTCTCGATCGACCCAAGCATCTATATCGTCACCGCCCAGCAATTTATGAACGGCAACAACGAAACAAATATCGACTTTGATGTGCCCGACAAACTCATCCGCAAAAGCCCGACGACTGGTGCGCGCTTCAATAGCTGGAACGCCACAACGTCTCTGCCACGCGCCACAACAAGCGGCGCGACAGTGATTGCTGGCGGCTACCTGTACAACACTGGTGGTGTCGCCCGAAATGGCCAAGCCTATACCAACCAAGGCGCCGGCACCTTCATCGTACCAAACGGTGTCACCTCGCTCACTGTCAAACTGTGGGGTGGTGGTGGAGGAGGCGGTGCTGGCGGTAGTGGGGCGCCTGGTGGTGTGGGTGGTGGTGGTGGCTATGTGACGGGCACCATCGCCGTGACACCAGGGGAGACACTCGACATCTATGTGGGTGGTGGTGGCAATGCCGGCACGCGCAATACGTCAGGTGGTGGGGGAGGTGGTGGTGCATATACTAGTATTTATCGTGGCAGCACGGCACTCGCCATAGCAGCAGGTGGTGGAGGTGGAGGCGGTGGCCGCAGCACTGCGACACGCATCGGGGGCGCTGGTGGCGCCGGTGGAGGCACAAGTGGCATTATCGGTAGCAATGGCGGTGGTACCAACCCTATCAATATCGGGGGTGGCCCTGGATCAGTCAGTGCTGGTGGAGCGGGTGGTACGGGTACGAATGCCGGGCTGTCAGGGAGCGCTCTCACTGGCGGACTCGGTGCCGATGGCTCGAATGGCGCCACTGACGGGAGTGGTGCCGCCGGTGGGCTGACTGGTGGTGGTGCGGGTGGTGGTGTTATTTCAACAACACGTGCCGGTGGTGGCGGCGGCGCCAGCGGCTGGTTTGGCGGAGGCGGCGGCGCAGGTGCCGGCACATCCTCTGGCGGGGGTGGTGGTGGCGGTGGCTCAAGCTACGGCTCTGGACTCACGCTAACGGCCGGTAATGGCGCCACACCCGGCAACGCCGCCGATACCGAACGATCAGGCGCGGGCCAAGGTGGAAATCGTGGCGCAACTGCTGGTGTCGGTACCGCTGGCGCCAGTGGTATCGCACTGATTAGCTACGGCGCTGGTGGCAGCACACCGACCGCAGCGCTCAACTGGATGCAAATTAGCAGTACCGATAACACACTGCAAAGCCCTAACCCGGGCAATGGTGTCTGTAGCGGCTGGTGTACTGATGGCGTCTATGACTTGCCTCAGGCACTAACGAATTTTAGCATGGTCGCCTACAACGGCTTTCTCTATGTGATTGGTGGGCAAAATGCTGCCGGCACACCACAATCGACCATCTACATCGCCAAACTTGGCGCCAACGGCGAGCCGCAACTGTGGAGCCCGACTAGCAGTGACAAAACCACCTGGACATACTGGCATACCGATACCGGTCTCAGCTCGGCACGGTCTGGGCTGACTGCTGTTGCCTACAACAATCGCATGTATATCATGGGCGGCCGTACCGCTAGCGCAACCGTCAATACTGTCGAAATCGCCGACGTCACCCCAACAGGCAAGCTCAGCACCTGGTCTGCTTCGACCACCCTTCCCTACACGCTTTACAATCACTCATCATTCGCCTACAACGACCGACTCTACATCGTCGGCGGCAGCAGTACCGTAGGCAGTGCGCCGCTGAGCTCCGTATATTACACCAAAATCAATGCCGATGGCACCCTCAATAACTGGATCCAAACCACCAGCTTTGCCACTGGCCGCATGAGTGGCGGCGGCAGCTTCACCACTGTCTGGGGTGCCTATGCCTACATCTCTGGGGGCTGCAGTGCGGTTAACGCCAGTGGTTACTGCACGACCATCCAATCAGACAGCCAAGTCGCCAGCATCAATGCCGACGGTAGCATCGACACCTGGAACATGGTCGGCAACGTCTCCGACCAACGCATGGCCCAAAGCGTCCTCTCATGGCGTAACACGATCTACCAGGTCGGAGGTTGTACTGCCCAAAACACCACCACTGGCGCCTGCACCACACCAAGCAATGCAGTCACCTACGGTATCGTCAACCAAGATGGCGATGCTTCGACTGTTGGTCAGTCAGTTGCCAATGGTACGGGTTCTTGCACCGGCGGCACACCAACCAGCTGCAACTTGCCTGGCACAGCAAACATCGGCAATATACTGACTGTCTCGTTTATCTCAAATGGCTATCTGTATGTGATCGGTGGGTGCTCGAGCAATACCTGCGGTACGACGCTTGGTACTGTTGCCTATGTGGCGATTTCATCAACCGGTGTCCTCACAAAACCTGCCACCTGCCCTGCCCCACGCACCACCCAAGGTGGCATGTGGTGTGTCGACACGACAAATACGATCACTGGCGGTATCGCCGCCGGTAGCCCGGTGGTGTTCAATGGTCGCGTCTATATCGTCGGTGGACTGACCGGTGCCGGCAATGCAAATACCCTGCTCCGCACGACTATCAACCAAGCTGATGGCAGTCTGGGTGCCTGGACCTCGCAACCGCTCTCGACCGGCGGTGGTAACCTCGGTGTCAACAACGTTTCCTACCTCTACTCATTTGCTCGTGCCAACCCAGCCAATGCTACCAACAACCCTGGCAACCTCTACATCTTTGGCGGTTGTGCCGCCAGCACCAATATGGGCTGCACCTCATACAGTCAAAATGTCTACAAATGCAATATTCAAGCGGCCGGTGCCATCGCCAACTGTAGTACCGCAGGCCAGTTGCAAATCGGCACGATTCCAGGCGACACCGCAAACGGGCTCGGTATCATGAGCGGTACTGTGTATGCCAACTACGTCTACCTGATCGGTGGCGTCTCACCAAATCTCGTCGACCTCAAAACCGTCCGCTACGCCAAGATCGACAACAATAACAACATCGTAGCTGCTTCGGGCACCGCCTGGACAGAATCGCCCTACCAAATGGCGGTCGGTCGCCGTCGCTCTGCGGCCTTTGGCTACAACGGCTACCTCTACGCCGTCGGTGGCTACGAAGCAGTCACTGGTGTCCTCGCAGACATCGAGTTTATCAAAATCAACGTCAGTGACGGTAGCCTCGTCGCCGGCTGGGTTGTCTCGTCGGTCCAAATCAACCAGCGCTGGGGACTGTCGGTGCCTGTCTCCAACTCCTTTGCCTATGTCGTTGGTGGCTGCACCGTCGGCGCCAGCCCAACCTGCAACGCAGGTGGTCCGACTGATATTATCCAGACCTTTCAGATATACAACAACGACAGCGGCACACCGGCGGGCTTCAGCAACAGTGCTACCTCCTACAGCACCAATCAACAGCGCCTGGGCGGCAGTGCGACAGTACTCAACGGCTATCTGTATGTCGCTGGTGGCTGTACCGGCGCGACAGATTGCACGACGCCAGTCACAACCGTCTCGTCTGCACCGCTCGACGCCAACGGTACAATCGGTACCTGGACCGACCAAGCCGCTCTTCCGGCCGCAACCGGCTGGGGTAAGCTCGGTGCAGCTGGTGGTAGTCTGTACTACGTCGGTGGACAAAATGCTGCTGGCACCGCCCAGTCAACTGTCTACTATGCCACACCAACTGCCGGCACCATCAGCAGCTGGGCAACTGCCAGCAACGGCCTGCCAAATGCCCGCAGTAAGTTTGGGTTTGCCAGCTGGAATAATCGCCTGTATGTTGTCGGTGGTGCCGGCACGACTGGCTGCACAGCCGCTAGCGTCTGCGCAAACATCTATGTCTCCCCGCAGCTCAATACTGGCGGCAACATCACCACGGCTTGGTCAACTGCCAGCACCAGTCTCCCGGTGGCTCGTAGCGGCACAGCGACCGTCGCCTACGCCAACAATTTGTATGCCTTTGGCGGCTTCGATGGCACCAATTACCTCAGCGACACCCAGTACTCTCAGATCAATGCCACGACGGGCGATGCCGGTACGTGGATCTACTCCAATAGTCTGCCCAAACCCCTTGCCCAAGCCGATGCCGTGGCGGCCAACGGCTATATCTATCTGGTCGGCGGTAGGACCAGCGCAACCTCATGCGACCCAAGCACGCTCATCGCCCCAGTCAGCGCCAACACTACCATTGCCAGTGGCAACAATCCAACTGGTGTTGGTGAATGGGCGGCGACCAACCAACGCTTCACTGGCGCCCGCTACGGTGCAGCAGCCGCCTACAGTGACGGCAAGCTCTACGTACTCGGCGGTGGCTGTGGCACCACCCTTGCCTACCCAGCCGCGGCGAGTACGATTCAGCAAACCACACTGCTCTCGCAACCACAGGTCGCCAAATATTCCATCATGATGGACACTGATTCTGATGTGTTCCCTTCTGCCTGGCTGATCAACGGTCTCGACAACTCTATCGGCGCCCGCTGGCAGCTCAAATACCGCAGTATGGCCAACCAACAGGCCACGACACTCTGCGCCACCATGAGTACCTGGGGGCAAGAAACCAACTTTGGCAACGTGACACTGGGAACTCCAGGCGCTTACATCGTCAAAAACGGCGCTGGCGCCAATATTAGCTGTGGCCGCTATTTCTTCTTCAATATCACCGTCGATAGCTCACAAGCCTTCGGCTATCCAGATGACGTCTCGCGCGGCCCGACCATTACCGACCTCAGCCTGCAGTTTACTGCTGATCCCGCCAAGAGATTGATGCACGGCCGCACCTTCATCGGAGGCCTCCAGATGCCTGACGATACCCCATATTACAGTTACTAGGAGTACACTATGTCACCATTTACCACTCGCTCGTCATCATACCCTCGCAGCACTGACCGCCCCATGCGCACCATCCCTATCGCCACTCCAGCACGGAGACGTCGCACCTGGCACCTACCAACACTGTTGCGGCGTCACAGGATAGTTGGCCTCGTCCTCATCGCACTGATTGGCGGCACAACCTGGTGGTATACACACCGTACACCAGAACAACGACCAGCTACTACCACATCAACTGCAACATCGACAAAAAAACCAGTCGTCTCGACCGACAAAGTACCGAAGTTCGCGACCATCCTCCCCAAAGGCAAAACGATTGAAGCACTGGGTGGCTGGACACGTGTCTCGCCTGATAGCAGTGAGCCGGTATTTGCCTTCAAAGACACGCTCGACGGCACACCCATTATCGTCAGCCAACAGCAACTCCCTCCCACCTTCAAAGGAGACATTAACGAACAAATCGCCGAGCTCGCCAAAGACTACAATGCGACCGAAAAGCTACCTCTCGCTGGTGGCATCGCCTATGTCGGCACATCCTCCAAAGGCCCACAGTCAGTCATCGCCAACAAATACAATCTGTTGATTCTCATCAAAGCGACTGTCAAACACAGCGACGATAGCTGGACGCGCTATTTGGCTGATTTACAATGATGAGACTGGGAGTCTCGTGACTTCTCCTCCCCGCCGTACAGCGACGCTGCCCTACCCTTCAATCACTAAATCACCGCGCATGTAGCCTGAAGAGCCGTTTTTGGCACAAGTAATATTAACCGGCCATTTACCCTTTGGCTGGCCTTTTTCGACATGCCAATTCCAACGCACGACACCGTATTCATCAGCGTCCTTTGGTACTAGTCCAGTGTCAACACTTTTTAGACCATTATATACGACGTCAATACTACACGCTGCTTGCGGCAAGGTACGGATTGTGACTGATGCCGTATTACCGCTCGCGATCGGCGTTGTCAGGCTTGTAATATATACCCCTACTTTTTGGTTTTGAGCAATTGGCCCGGGTGAACGAATGACAGGCGAGGCTTTTGGTGTTTGATTCACCACTTGCACGTTGCTATTATTGCTAGTGAGCCATACGTAAATCAGGATCGCTATCAACAAAATTAGTAAGATAACTACAAGGATAACTATCACCCTAGTGACTGCTTTTTTTCGGTGCTGGCGCTTTTGACCACGCCGCGTTCCACTGCCGGTCTTCAGCTCGCGTAGCATGCCTATTTCTTTTCAGAATAGTATTTTTCGATACTTTGCACTACCTTACCTTCTTTGGTAAGGTTTTCGTAAAACAGTACTTGGCTTTTATCAATAATCATTTGATCTTCTGGACCATGCACTTCACTCCCTAACTTAATGAGCTGAACATTAGAGTTAGCGGCATCAGTTTTTTGGGGGTTTTTGGCGTCTTGTTCAGTAGCTGTTTGCGTCGCCTGCAAGTAAAAAATCTTATTGAGCCTATATGTGTCACCGTTTACCCTAGTAAGCTTACCAAAATACACCTGACCGTTGGTTAAAAAGACTGCCTGGTACTTGCCGCCGTCTATCAGCTTAGACTGATTAAGGCCATTATAGGCCGATACGCCTAGCCACAATACGATAAGCGCAGCAGCGATGATCAACGGTAATAGCAGCCGTTTTTTACCAGATTTTTTTGGTGGCGTAGCGGCAGGCCGGCTATGCGATTCTCGTTCAACTGGCGCCGGTTCGTATGCCGGTGCTACGGTTTGTGATGGTCTGTGACCAGCAGCTGGTTCGCGCGATACAGGATTGCGACTGCCACGCCCAGAAAATGATTCCATGCACTTATTCTCCCTATGTTCTTATGTATACGTCTACTATACCATAAGCATGATTTTGCTTCTAGTTCCCGTAATGAGCGCGTGATGTATGTTATGCTTAACCTATGGACGCACAAACTTTGCAATCATTGCTCAATGCAACTAACGGTTCAAGTGGTAATTCGTCGCTTAGCTCACTGATCGATGTGAATGCGTTAGTGCAGCCACTTATGCCCTACCTTATTACGCTTAGCATCGTTTCTTGTATTATTACACTTCTTTATGCCGTGAGTATCATCCAAAAATGGCGCGCAAATAAAGCCATTATCGAAACACGCGATATATTACGCGAGATGAATGAACGGCAAAAAGCGGCGGCTGACCCATCCCAACTTACAGCTTCCGAAACAGCCGTAAAAAGTGTCGAACCGTCGACGACCGTTGCTGTGTCACAGGATTAATCGACACATATTCATGTTGCGGCTTAGCGACTTTTGGTAATTCCAGCCAAAATATCGACCCAATACCCAGTTGTGATTCTACCCAAATATCACCGCCATGGCCCCGAGCCAGCTGACGAGCTAAAAAGAGTCCTAGCCCGCTACCGCCTTCTTGGTGAGACAGCGTGTTTTCAACCCTATCAAACTTGTCAAAAATTCGCTCGTAATTATCCTTATTAATGCCTACCCCGCTATCTTTTACCGCAAGTAGTACCGGATTGCCAGGCTTTAATGTCACTGTTACCGTACTGTCGTTATGAGAATATTTAATCGCATTGCTAATAAGATTCTCGAGTGCCATTCGAATATGACGGTCGTCAAGCACAACAAAGCAAGGTTTTTTGGTTGGAAAATTCACTGTAATGTGTTTTGTTGCAGCTTGTGATGCAAATCCTTTTATAACATCGTGAACTAACGCCGTAAGATCAGTTTTTACTGGATCAATTTGCAACTGCCCAGCTTCAACTTTAGAAACATATAGTAAATCGTTGATCACGTGCAATTGTCGTTCGTTAGTATCAAAGGCTTTTTTTACTACTGACTGTTGAGCAGGTGTCATCTCGCCTACCATGCCGTCACGTAAAATCCCAAGGTACTGTTTTACCCCCGACGCTGGGGTCCGTAACTGATGTGACGCGAGGGCAAGAAGCTCAGTCTTCGTGTGTTCAACATCGGCCTCGTAGCGCTCTTCAACTCGCGATAACCGGAATACCAATGTAAAATATACCACTAAAGCTACAAACAGGCTTGCCGTTATGCCAGCAAAAAATAATCCAAGTGGCCCATAGAATTGATTTAACGGCGCATCGGCACCAGCCACTTTAACCTCCCATAGCTGACCGTATGTCGCAACAGGCCGCACGCTTGTAATCACATTGCCGCTACCCTGCGCTAAGTTATTTTCATACATAACAGTACCGCTACTGTCAACGAGTGATATATTTACACCGTCTTTTAATTTAGGGGTTTGGGCAATAATGTCTTGCATGATGTCTTTAGGGCGCAGGGCAATATATACATACCCAGCAAGTTCGTCCCGCCGGTCTTCACTGGTTGCCGGTGCAATCGCATTGCGATACACAGGTAAATACATTAAGACGCCTGCAGGTGGCGCATCGTTACCATCTTGCACCAGCTTTACTAACTTTGTCATCGCAATATCGGCCGTATCACGCGCCTTTGTCATAGCCTCGCGGCGTATTGGTTCGCTAAACATATCGTACCCAATCGCTCGTTGATTGGCAGGCGTACTAGGCTGAATAAAGACAATTGTAGTATATTCATTACGCTCACCTGCAGGCCATGGCGTAAGGGGTAATTCAGATACCTTGTTAGACGGTGCAAACGCAGTATAGGCCACGGCAACAATATTCGGGTAACGCGTTGAAACTTGCATAACATCACTAAAACTAGCCCAATCAGCACTCGTCATAGCAGGCTTAGCGGCAAACTGTGCTGCCGCACCACGTAATAGCATGTTGTAACTTAGTAGTCGCTGATTAATCTGGCTATCGACTGCAATAACTTTTTGATTTAAGCTCGCGTCGTATTCCATTTCATTTTGATGCAACATGGCACGGGCAAACAAGCTAGTAATTATTACCCCAAGCAAAAACACTCCAGCCGTAATTGCTACAATCGTTTTGTAAACCGACGTTTTGCGAACCCGACTATCGGCAATGCTTTTTAGTGTGCGCTTCATAGAGTAAGTATACCTTAGCGCCGTGGAAACCAGGGAATTAGTGTATTTGTTCGCCGAGCATATGCTGCCCAACCAGGGCGTCGGACGGCTCGCTGTTCATTAAGCGGCACACCCGAAACATACACGATGAGGTAGGTGATGAGTAGCGCACCGCCAAGACCTACCCAACCTTTGGGACCGCTCAGTGCCATGCACGCAAACCCCCACCACACTACCAATTCACCAAAGTAATTAGGGTGACGCGAATAACGCCATAGTCCACCGGTAAATGTCGTGGGCTGCGCTGCATGTTTAAGATACTGAGCAAGCTGCCAGTCTGCTACTAGTTCAATACTAATGCCAAGTACAACCATCATTGCGCCAATGGCTGTGAGTGCCTGCCAACTCGCTGCTACTTGCGAAGTGACATACAGTACTGGTAGAGAGCAGAGTAGCGCTAATATTGCTTGCAGACAATACACGCGTAAAAACATATTCCACGTTTCACTGCCCCGCCACGTGCTGCGAAGAGTCACATAGCGCTCGTCCTCTTTCTTTGAACGAATAAATCGCTGGCCTATATGCCAGGAGAGGCGCACACCCCATACGCTTACGAGGAGTACCGTTACTAATCCAACGCTCCACCGTGCAGTAATGCCATGGTATAGAAAATAATGTGTCCAAGCAATTAGCGTTATGCATAATCCCCACGCAACATCAATTATATCCCACCGCTTGTTACGCCGCGCCATGAAGAATACCATCACCATAAAGCCAAGTGCTATTACACTGCATACAGCAATACGCTGTACTGCTACTAAGTCAAATCCTTGCTGCCAACCAAAGAGCGCACACGCTAGTACGTAAAGCAGCATACATACCTGAAGTAGTGTACGCATTATCGGTGTAATACCGCATAGGTAGTGCCTGCTACCACCATGGTCAAACATGCACCCCACAATAAATCAACCACAACAACTTTAGGACTAAAGCCCTGCAACGTTGCGAGGTTCGTGAGGTCATACGTAGCGTAGGCAACAAACCCAAACAATGCGCCAAAACCTAACGCATGGGCAAGTGACTGCTTTTCAATCGCTGGATTCACTACAAACACGACTACCCCTATTACATAAATAACGTAAAACAGTAATGCTGGTAGCATATGTGGTTTTTCCAACAATATGCTCCCCATCTCACCGTAATATAGTTTTTTTGCCACATAGCCAAGCCACAAAAAATCGAGTAACCCCATAACACCACCGGCTACAAGGAGTCTCCATAGTATATCCATTTGCTTATTTCCCCTTTCGTTTGCTAATGTGTGACGGCCACCACATCGGCTTACCAATATCAAGCGTTAACGCCGGTACCAACAGTGAGCGCACTACAATGGTGTCAAGCAATACACCAAAGGCCACAATGAAAGCAAGCTGCGCTAGGAATAAAATAGGAATAACCCCTAAGGCTGCGAAGGTTGCCGCCAGTACAATGCCGGCACTGGTAATCACACCACCGGTTACCACCAAGCCTTTTATTGTGCCTTTCGCTACGCCGCGTCGCAACGTTTCTTCGCGTACTCGCGTCATCAAGAAGATATTGTAATCAATCCCAAGTGCCACCAAGAATACGAACCCAAATAATATAACAGTAGGGTCGGCGCCCGGAAACTTTAATATATGGTTAAATAACAAAGCCGCAAGACCAAGCGTTGCCCCAAACGACACAATTGTCGTTGCAAGCAGCACTAATGGCGCCACAAGTGACCTAAGTAATACAATAAGTATTAGAGTAATAGCAAGTAATATAACTGGAATAATCAGGCGTCGATCATGCATTGAGGCTTGATTAGTATCATACTGAATCGCGCTGGTGCCACCAACCATAGCTGGAGCATCAACGGTTTTTACTGCTTGGCGCAGCCGAACTATGGCCTGTTTAGCCTGACTCGAATCTGCCGCATCTTTTAACGTAACTTGTAGTAATGCATTGCCGTCTATTACCTTTGGGCTGGCATTTGAATATGGATTGGCGCCTACAAGTATGGTTTGCAGCGTCGCTTGTTTTTGCTCTTCAGGCAGGTATTGCACCTGTGGATCAGCCTCAAATTTAGCACGAACCGATTGCTCTAAGCGTTGATTCATGCGCTCGCGCGCTTCACCAACGGGCATACTATCACCTGGTGCATTAGTTGCTGTGACGCTGACCGACGCAACTTCTTGGTCAGCTTCAAGCACTGCGACAACTTCATTCAGGCGCGACTGGCTCGCTACTACATACGCTGGGCTACCTGACCCACCAGGAAAATGCTTATCGAGTAATTTTTGCGCATCACGTGCTTCTGACTTACCAAGTACAAAATCACTTTGCGCCACACCATCAGCTTTTAGCTGAAAAAATCCAATACAGGCGACTAGCAGCAGCCCTAGTGTCACGATCCAAATTTTGCGCGGGCTTTTCGCCACAAATTCGCCAACCTTGGCCCAAAACGGATGGCGTGATTCATACGTTTCAGCGTGAGTTACGTCATATTCAGGACGCTTTGGCCAAAACGCTGCTCGCCCAACCAGCAGTAGCATAGCTGGCAAAAACGTCATCGAACTAAGCATGGCAAACGCCACACCAATGCCGCCAATTGGCCCCAGTGCTTTATTTGAACCAAGGTCAGATAGGAGTAAACATAATAGCCCAACAATTACCGTACCGCCAGCTGCCAAAATTGGCTCAAACGATCCTTTAAGGGCGGTTTTTGCGGCTTGCCAGTTAGAGTGATGGTTATGGTATTCTTCACGCAGCCGGGCAATATAGAGCAATGAATAGTCAGTGGCCGCCCCAATAGCCAAGATAAATAATATGCCTTGTGTTTGTCCATTCAGCTGCACAATATCTGCCTTAGCCAAATGCCATACGACAAAAATTGCAGCAGTAAGCGCGCCCATCGAAGCTATGAGGACTAGTAGTGGCAACACAGGTGATCGATACACGATGAGTAAAATTACAAAGACTACGCCTAGCGCCACCAGCAGTAACGTCACGTCAATTGCTCCAAAGGCTGACTCTAAGTCGCGAGCAAACGAGGCCGGACCCCCAATTTTATACGTTACCGTCAATTTTGCATCGTTGAGCGTTGCAGTAAGTGCCGGGAAGGCTTCTTTAAATGGCGCATCTGTTGCGAGTGGTACCACTATAATTGCCGCCTTGCCGTCTTCAGACACGATCGGTGGTGAAACATCGCCACTGACACCATCTACCTTTGATAGCTCTGTTGCAACTGTACGCAGTGCTGCTTGCTGTTCAGCACTTAACGTATCGGTGGCTGATTCAAACACCACAATAGCGGGTATAGAATTAGTATCGTAAAACATAGCCACTTGGTCTTTAACTTTAGTCGATTCGGCTGCTCGCGGCAGATAAGCCGCTAAGTCATTACTCGAAACTTCGCTAACGCGACCAAAATATGGGCCACCAATCGCTGTTACAGCAAACCACGCGACTACCAATGCTATTGGAATAGCAAGGCGAGCTATGGTTGCTTTTGTTATAGTAGGTAATTTCATATTTTTATTATAGGCTAGTTACGCTGGTATTGTCCTATACTATGCACCGTAATTTTTGTTTTGCAGATTCAAGTGTTACCGTGGCTCCAGACGGCACCGCATACGCTTCACCATCAAGCTGCATACTGAGCGCAGTGAGTGCTGTAAACTCAAAATGCTCAACCTGCGGTGTATCGCTCAACGAATCTGCTGTAGCTTTAAACAAATGTGATAATAACCCAGCAATCGACCCAGACTTTACCCGTGTCACTTCAAATAGACCGTCGTCGATACTTGCATCAGTTGAAAGTGTCAGGTATTTTGACATACGCCCTGAATTACTCCACACCATATGATCGTACGATCTCACCTTGCCCTTCACTCGTATCTTAACAGAGCGTAGCTTGAATAACTGGCTGACCACAAGCCATGCTTCAATGAGCGGGTTTAGTGTCGCTTTTGTCAGCTCCTTGCCAATTTGCGATGTCATACCAACACCAACATAGGAATGAGCATACGCAGTCCAATCTGGCGTCGTTACCTTGATAAGATCAATATTATCGACGTCACCAGTACGAATACGCTGCACCGTGTCACCGCGATGTACAAAATGGTAATGATCATTCGCGTTACCGCTTGGTAGTACGCCAGTAATCACCTGCGGATTACTAGACGTAACTACGCCATTTACCACTTCATGATACCCGCCATCACCACTTGAAGAAATTATCATGCCATCTGCATGCTTTGTGGCAAACTCACTGGCAATTTCACGAGCATGGCCAGCGTGCTGTGTGCCGACCAAGGCAACTTTTTGGCCCTGTTTTTTTAGCTGACGTGCTAGTGTACGGGCATTCTTCTCGCCATCACCCGTACTATTGGGGTTGAAAATGATTGTTACCAGGCTAGGCGCAGCTGTCATATAGCTAGCATACGCTTTCGTTTAGTCCTATGTTGTGTGAAATATCACTTATTACTTATTTACAACCTGTAGCAACTCATCGACTGTAGCAGTTAGTTGCGCATTGACCGCCGCCTCGTCAAGAATCTCACCATCGACTGATAGCTCTTTCATGAATGTGAGTTTAGTGGGGCGCGCAAGTTCAGTAGCTTTGACCGTTTCAAGTACCACATGCAGCGACTGGATAGCCCGCGCTCCTCCATACCATCCATACCCGACTAACGCAACTGGTTTCTCGCCCCATTCTTTGTATACCCAGTCAATCGCATTCTTTTGCACTGCCGTTACGCTGCCGTTATATTCTGGCACAAGTAGCAAAAAACCGTGCGCCCAATCCACTGTTTTAGTCCATGAAACTACTGTTGCATGCGGCGGACTGTAATCATCGCTCGACGGCGACACAGCTGCATCAAAAAACGGTAGCTGAAGTTCTGCCACGTCAACTACTTTTACTAATACGTCTGCGTGCGCAGCAATATGCTTCTCAATATGACCCACAAGCTTCGCGCCCGCACTATTTGGCCGTGCGCTACCCGTCAGTATCACAATCTGCGCCATACACAACCCTCCTTTTTATTACTTCTGTCTGTAGTATAGCTTCTTTGGCATTATTTTCGACGTTTTGACACGGGCTTAGCGCCGTATGCCTCAACCAGCCCTGTTGTAACATCGTCATCTAATATAACTTTGCCTAGCGTGTATAAGTACGCAACATTGTCGCGAATGATCATAAACTGCGTCGCTTCACTGCCTGCAGGACTCGCCACAATCGGAGCTTTTAGTTCCTCTTCAAGGTTGAGCATGTCATCAAAACTTTGTACCGGAACCACGTTTTTGTCGCCCAAATCAGCAGGTTTACTTGCTTTAATAATTATGCCGTCATGAAGCCGATAGATACGCTCAAGTTCACGCTGATATGGTGTTTTGAAAATTTGTTTGCGTAGCCCAAAGATTATTGCCGCCAACCCAAGCGCGCCCAGCACTATCGCAATAATAATTTCATACTGTTGAAAGGCATCGCGACTTTTTTGTTCAGCCTGTGGTACCACCTGTTTTTTGTCTTCTTTGTCGTACTTCACATTGAGCATGTAAATTGATTGATCTAATGGCGCACTGACTGTCGCCACGCGATTATCACTAAACTCAGTCCCGCCAATCGTACCACTCACCCGTACAGTCAGCTGCACCGTTAATTCACTACTCAGCGGCAACGTAAGAGCGGTTTTTAGTTGTTCAATGTCCTTTTTATAGTCAGCATACGCCACTCGCACCTTAGGACTAATCACAATATCACGGCTATTCACTGTTTCGGTGATAGGCTTTACAAGCACATCTTCTTTTGACCACACACTCGCCATACCTTGTGAATCACTTTGTAGCGCATAGTTACCGCGTACAATCGCTTTTACATCGTAGGTATAGGTTATATCGGCTGTTTCACTGGCGTGATAATTATACATAAAAGCGGCTGTAATGGTATCTGTTAAGGCCGACACGTAGGCGGTGTTGCCGCCTGGGCCATTGTTAAAAAAGCTGCTGTCAAAATAGCTAAGCGACGAACTGAGTGACTGATTTATTTTGTATTCATACGCAGCCGAAGCTGGCACGGCAGCAGATTTACGCTGCACAATATCGTAGGCCATATAGCAAGTCACTAGCAGTAGCAATAATCCCACCACCACAAATCCGATTGGTCGGCGTGCGTGTTCTTTGTTATCGATTTCTAATGCCATATTCCCACCATTGTTATTTCACAAGCTCACGCAGCCACACTGTTGGGTACCCAATATACGGTATCTGCGCTCTTATAATACCAACTGCTTGTTTTGCAGCCACCGGGTTATCACGACTTGGGCTATTATCGCCTTTAGTGATGAATACTTTGTTGCCGCTACCGTCAGCAGCTGCGTCAATAGCTATCACTCGGTGCGTGATCATCTTGCCCGATGATTCATATTGTAGTATATCACCTACCTGAACGTCCATTGGGTCATTCACCTTTTCAGCAATCACTACCGAACCACGGCTAAACACTGGCACCATACTGTTTGACACAATCGCCATTGGTTTATATGCAAAAAAACCGGTCATAAACATTACCAACCCTGTCATCACTGCTATTAGCATGACGTCATACGCCCAGCGTGGATGGCGGGACCGCACGCGTCGCCGTTCAAGCCTATCTTTACGTGTTCGATCAATCGCAATATAGACTGCTATGGTAAGTAGCACCGACGACACGCCGATTAAGTACCAGTCGTGTTTTGGAATAACAGGGATTAAAATGACTGAAGCAATATACCCAAGTTGATAGGTTAGCTGTGATGGCAGGCCAGCTGTAGCCGCTAAATACGTCAGTAAAAAGCTTGCCACTACCATAGGAACAACGTTAGAAAACACCATTTTTACCACTTCTTCGGCAGTTGCAAGATCTTCAATACGCGCAAGGTTCATATTCGGTAACGCAAATAAAAGCGCTACGATCACACCAAACCACAGTACGTTACGGCGGCCAGCAAGTAGCATGCTTTTGTAACGAACATATTCTAAGCAGCCGGCTGTTAATCCATAGCCAACGATATTGAGTGCCACGCCACGCCAGCCTGTTACTAACGCATTATGAGTGTAGGTAAGCACAAGCCCAGATAAAAAGTAAATCACAAACCAAATAGCGAGTACCGATCCAACGACAAATGCTTTGTCGCCTTTATGGCGCAGCCGATCACCTTTATCATGTGTGGCTGCATAGGCCGCCAAAGCCAGTAATGCAGCAAGAGCCGGTTCAATAATGAACAGCGAGGTTGACGGCGTCACCAATCCCTTTGTGCGCCCCATATAACTTGCCATTACAAATAGCAGCACACCACATACTAGCAGCCATACATGTACGTGAATTCGCTGCAACCGATACATTACGGCTTCCCCACTACTGTTGTACCGGCGGTGGTATAGTTTATATTGGTAGAAGTAACACTAAAGGCTGGGGTCGTTGTAAGTGTGTAGGATGCGCCATTTGCAAGTGGGGTGGTGCGAGTAATTTGAAGTGTGGCTCCAACCACTGCATAACTAATACCTGCTGGCGGTGTTGTTGGCGCATAAGTCATACCAGTCGCCCATGGCACACGTACTTGCCAGGTACTAATCGGTTGTCCTGTTGAATTCGTCACTGTTATTGTGACTCGCCACGTATATCTGTTACCACTCTTCGTGCGCGTTCCCTGGGTAGCCGAAACGGTTAAGCCAGTGATTGACTGCCATGCAGTTGAATACGTGCCAGAAACTAGTACATTTTGTAGCGTATACAGATTTACCGCTGTGGTAAATGAAATCGTAAATGTAGTCGACGCCGAAGCGTTCAGCGTTCCGTTAGCGGCACCATTATTAATGGTAACCGTATTGCCAGCTCGACTACAAGTTACACTGGTTGGACACGTTAATTGTGCGGTATCAGCCGGCACATCAAACTTCACCTGCCAAGCTGTCAATCGAGTTGCGCCGTTATTTTTTACCGTCATAGGCATGCTATACAACCACACCGACCCCTGCTGAGTAACCGTTTTTGTGTATGTCATCAAGGTATACTGTGTCGCTGAATACGCCGGCTTTTTTGACGCACCCGAAAGCGAAAGATTCTGCGAAAACAAAGCATACCCTGTGCCGCTTACGAGCAAGGGTATGCCTAGTAACAGTGCCGCACGGCTAAGATTTGGTTGTTGCCACCGCTGCCGCCGCATCAGTCTCCCACCTATCGTTTAATTTATAACTTATGGAGTATCTTGATCGTAATTGAAGGTTAGTACACCTGTCTTTGACGCACCGGTAGTTGAAACAGTTGAAGCTGAGTCCCAAGTAATAGTCACTGTGATAGTATTCGTACCGCCATTGGCCGCTAGCGTCGTAGTGCCGGCTGTAACGCCGCTAATAGTGTAGCCAACGTAGGTTGGCGCAGCAGCGTTAACCGCAGCCAGTCCACCGATACTAGTGAGCTTGGCAGGCACAGTACCTGCATTCGTCACAGTCACATTATACGTAGCAGTTGCGCCAGGATAAGCGAGCGTGCTATCAAATGTCGCTGTTGTGGCCGTAAAGCTTGGTGTTAACGCCGCATCAGTTGCTCCACTTGCAGATGCGCGCGTAATGCCGGTAATTTTTACGTCCCATGTACCACTCGCGGTACTGGTACCATTGATGGTGAGGACTTGCGCAAACGCAGCGTAGGCGACTGACGCTAGCCCGATCAGCACCAAAGCGGCAACAATTAGTTTATTTCTCATAACGATAGGCTTCCTTTTATATTAGTGTGTTATATGGTCATATCATACAACAGTTATGCATAAGCAACAAGAGGTATGGGCATTATCATCTAAAATACCCTTCATGGTAGTTTGGTATAATAGCGCTATGAATCGCAACCTGCCCCACACACTGCCGCTTGACGTACAGCGTGGTTTTGCAGCCAATACATCTACTTGGGCGGCCTGGCAGCGTATTACACCCCTCGCAAAAAATGAATTTATTTGCTGGATAACCAGTGCTAAAAAACCCGAAACAAAAGCTCGTCGCCTACGTATTGCGATCGATAAACTAAACAGGGGCGAACGTCGCCCCTGTTGTTGGTCTGGCTGCACACACCGTACTACGTAGTAGTACGCTAAACAGCTTACATCATGCCCATGCCACCCATTGGGTTGGCACTTGGCGCCTCTTTTTCAGGCACATCAACTACGAGCGCCCCCATGGTCATAGCAGTACCAGCAATCGAAACTGCATTTTGCACTGCTTCTTTGGTCACGCGCACTGGGTCAACCACGCCAACTTTTTTCATATCAACCAACTCACCTGGCGCATTCACATCAACTCCCATACCAGGCTTGCTTTTACGAATTTGCGGCAACCATTCGTCGGCATTTAACCCCGAATTAGTGAGCAGAGTACGAAATGGCTGTTCAAGCGTTGCGATAAACAGCGTTTCGCCAGCTAGTTCCGAAGCATCGACAGTTTTTGACGTCTTGTACTCACCAGCCAAATTGACAAGTGTGACGCCACCGCCAGCTACAATCCCTTCTGCTAGCGCAGCTTTTACGGCTGCAACTGCATCGTCTACACGGTACTTCTTTTCTTCAATCTCAGTCTCGGTAGCACCACCAACTCGAATGACCGCAACCTTACCGCTGAGTGCAGCGCGGCGTTTTTCATATTTTGTCCGTTGGTAATCACTCGTCGCCTCGGCAGCTTGTGCGGCAATCATTTCCATTTGGGCGCTAATGGTTGCCTTAGTGCCATTGCCTTCAATAATCGTTGTGGCGTCTTTGCTCACAATCACTTTACGAGCCGAACCAATCATGTCCCACTCTACGTCATCAAAACTCATACCACGATCTTCACTGATTACCTGCGCACCAACCAGCACCGCAATGTCACCAAGCACCTCTTTATCAACAGGCGCTTTAATAGCAACAGTGTTAAATGCGCCCTTCAAGCGGTTTAATACTAGCAAGCCGAGTGCTTCACCATCAATATCGTCAGCAATCAATACCAGCTCTTTTTTACCAGCTTGCGCTACTTTTTCGAGCAATGGCACAAACTCTTGGGCAGAGGTAATTTTTTTGTCTGTCACCACAACAGCTGGCTTATCAAGCACTGCTTCCATGCGCTTAGCGTCTGTGGCCATATACGGACTCACGAACCCACGGTCAAAGGTGAACCCTTCTACCACTTCACTCTCAAGCTCAAGGCTATTACCTTCTTCAACAGTAACAACACCGTCTTTACCAATTTTTTCCATCACTTCAGCAATCAGCGTACCAATAGCACCGTCACCAGCTGAAATGCTTGCGACTTCTGCTATTCGGGCAGTATTGCCTTCTACGTCTTCAGCTAGTCCCTTCAGTTTACGCAGCACTTCGGCTGCACCACGTTCAACGCCTTTGCGAAGCAGCATAGGGTTGTGACCGGCCGAAATTAACTTGTTAGCTTCTTTTAACATGTGATAGGTGAGTACCGTCACAGTTGTTGTACCGTCACCCGCTACATCATTCATCTTATTAGCGGCCTGTTTAATCAGCTCAGCGCCGATACTGTAGCCAAGTGTCTCGTCATCTACGTCGGCAATATCTACACCCTTTGCAACTGTTACACCGTCATGGGTCACTGTTGGACCACCATACGACTTACCGATCACCACGTTGCGGCCTTTTGGCCCCATGGTTGTTTTTACCGCGTTATACAGCACTTCTGCGCCACCAAGCACTCGCGCACGCGCATCTTCATCATAAAAAACTTTCTTTGCCATAACTCTTTATCTCCTTCGTAATCCTAGCTAACTATTGTTGCGAGTATGTCTTCGGCTTTTACCAGTAAATACTCGTCACCTGCCACCTTCACAGTGGTTGCGGTGTATTCTTTATAAATAATTTTATCGGCTACTTTCACCGTTTTTACATCTGTACCTACAGCTCGAATCGTGGCTGTGCTAGATTTTTCTTTAGCTGAATCAGGCAAGTATAGCCCGCTGGCTGTTTTTTCGGGTGCTTTTTCAACTTGAGCAACCACATAGTTGGCTAATGGCTTAATTGGAACGCTCATTCATAACCTCCTTTGGCGTATCATCTAGTATTAGCACTCGCAGCACAAGAGTGCTACGGTCTAGCACTCAGTATATACGAGTGCTAATTCATCCGTCAAGTGTTTTGGTACAGATTAAGCAACCACTCTTAGGCGGCGGACTACTGTATATCCGACAATAATACACGCTACACCCGCAAATAATACGCCTGTTGTATTGTGACCGGTATTCGTTAGTGCGGCACTTGGATCGATAATGCCAATGTATACTGGGTCAAGTATTTCTTTATTTTGCTGATTATCTTCGTCATTTGTCGCGCCGTCGGTGAGGCTGACCGTGAAGAGGGTTGTGTTGCCACTGTTGCGCAGGTTGACTTGGCCGGTAATGTCGACCATTTTGCCATCGATCTGTTTGTAGATCTTGAGAAGCGAAAGATTACTGTAGAAGGTGCCGAGAGTGACGTCGACCGTGGCGTTACCACCGAGGACCGCACAGCTGAGGTGGTACGTCAGGCCACCGATAATCATCACGTTCGATTGCGGTGCTGACACGCCAACTGGGCTCAGGCTCTTGTAGTCGTAGAAGCCGCTTTGGCAGGTGCCGCCGGTGACAGCCATGGTAGCGCCATTGACCGCAGGGTGCGTGCCTTCGTTTGGTGAGTGGCTGGTGAGCGGAGCGCTGTCAGAAAGAATAGTGAGGGCGTTCGTGGCGGTCTTGGTGCTGGTGTTGCCAACGGCATCAATGGCGATGACGTCGATACTGTAACTACCGACCGTGAGAGCTGGAGCGATACTGCCAGCCGGCAGTGACCAGGTACCGCCCGAGACAACTGCGTGGTAGGTCGTGCCGTTGATGACGACATCGACTGTGGTGGCATCAGTGTCAACGGTGCCGGTGAGGGCGGGGCTAGTGCTGGTGGTGACAAGTGAGGTCACCGTACCTTGCGGCGCAGTGGTGTCAATGTTGGTGACGCTGAATGGAAGGGTGTTGCTATTCCCTGCTGAATCGGTGATGGTAACGGTATTGTTGCTGCTCGTGGTGTTGGCGCTGACGGTTTTTGTGTATTCGGTGTCAGAAACTTTGGTCCAGCCAGCTGGGGTTGCGATTGGCTTGTTGGTCGTCATGGTGATGGTGACGGGTTGGTTGGTGGGGGCGGTTGTGGAGTAGGTGAACGTGGCGGTGGGGGCGTTGGTGTCGATGAGGTAGCTGGCTTCGGTGGCAGTAGCGGTATTACCGGCGTTGTCGATAGCAGTGACGACCAAGTCACCACTGGCAGTAACCACAACGGTACAGGTGACTTTAGTAGGGTTCGCTTGCGTACAGGTTAAGGTACCGCCTGTGGCTACGACATTTGCTGCTGAAATACCGACTGCGTCTTGGATGGTGATCGTAGTGTCAGTGATATTGGTGTTCTTGGTCTTGGTAGGTGCGGTGATAGTGATCGATGCGGGTGTGGTGTCGTAAGTGACGGCATTGTCGAGCGATGTACTGGACTGATTGCCGTTACCAGCACCATCTTGAGCGATGTTAGCCGGCAAACTTACGGTTGCTGTGTCGCCATTCGTCATGCCAGTTACGACAACGGTGTAAGTTTGGTTGTTGGTTGTTGTCAGCGAGGTAATGCCTCCTGTAGTACCAGCGAGTGCGAAGTCGGTAGCTATGAGACCACTGACTGGCTTGCTAAAGACGACCGTGAAGGTGGCTGAATCAACGTCGGTTGGATCGGCTTGGCCGCTAGCTTGGTTGATAGTGACAGCAGGGGCTGTGGCGTCATAGGTGACCGAGTTATCGGTGCTGGTGGAGGCGGTGTTTAGGTTGCCAGCGAGATCGGTAATTATATTGTCAGGCAAACTGGCCTGCACTGTATCACCATCGGTCATGCCGGTAACCGTGACTGTCCAGGTGCGGCTATCGACCTGTGTAAAGCCCGTCACCGCACCAGTGGTGCCGGTCAAACTAATATCGCTCGCCGTAAAGCTACTCGCCTTGATCGGTTCTGAAAACACAACGGTGAACACAGCGCTATTCTGATTAGTTGGATCGCTTTGCCCAACCGCTTGATTGATCGTGACGCTTGGGTTGATCGTATCGATTGTGTAATCTTGCGTATTTTGCGTCGTCACTCCACCATCAGTTGTTGCCGAAACAGTCAATGTGCCGGTCTCTGTAATTTGTCCGCCAGTACAGTTGATCGGTACGGTGGCAGTACTGCTCGGGGTTGGTGTGCAGGTGAACCCACTACTACCAGCACCACTAATCGTCACATCCGTAATAATCATGCCAGCGGGACCAGTGACCTTTATGGTGGTGTCGGTGATCGTTGCATTACTGAGCGTTGTTGGTGCGGTGATATTTT
>JBATSN010000029.1:0-1746 GCA_049293315.1 Saccharimonas sp. (SeqCode) | reverse complement strand
GGTCCGGGTGGTGGTGGCCCACTGCGCCTCCCTGGGCGAAGGACAGGACACCGACAAGGGCGGGTCCGCGCTGGTGCCCAATTTCGAGCTGTTCGCAAGGCTGATGGACGAGCCGAACTACCGCGCCAATCTGGTCGGAGACCTAGCCGCGATCACCCAGGGCAACCGCATGGGCGTGGTCGCCACGCTGCTGCAGCGGCGGGATTGGCATGGCCGATTGCTGAACGCCTCGGACTACCCGCTGCCTGGCGTGGTCCCGCTGATCTACCTGCAAGCGCTGTTCAAGCAGAATCTCTTGGATCCGGCGTCCCTTGAACCCTTGCGCGGGCTTCGGGACTTCAACAGTCTGCTTTTCGATTTCGTGCTCAAGCGCAGCCTCGCGCTCAACGGCCAGGGGTTCCCGGCTTCCGTATTCGAGACGGCACCGTTTTTCAAACGACCGTCGTGATTGAACGACCCACTGATCGATAGGAGAAACTGATGAAACACTATGTTGTCGGAGGCCTGGTGATGGCGATGCTGGCTGGCTGTGCCGGCACCATGGATGCCGGTGCGCCGGCGGGTTCACCGCAGAAGAAGACGGCGCCTGACATGCACACCAGCCAGAATTCGCTCGATTGGGCGGGCGCGTACGAAGGTGTGCTGCCCTGTGCCGATTGTCCCGGCATCAAGACGCGCTTGACACTCAAACCGGACGGGCGCTACGAACTCTCGACCCAATACCTTGATCGCCAGCCGGTCCCGACCGTCGAGACCGGAAAATTCTTCTGGAACGCCGCGGGCAATGCGGTCACGCTGGAAGGCAATGGCCAGCGCTTCGCGGTGGGTGAAGGACGCCTGCTGGCGCTGTACCGCAATGCGCCGGCCGATTGGTCCAGCGCGCCGAATCAGGTGCTCAAGCGGGTTTCAACCCCAGCGCCCGCGCCGACCGCGGCGCAGACCCTGCTTCAGAGCCTGGAAGACCATCGCTGGACCCTGGCTTCCGCCACCAATGCCCAAGGCCAGCGGCTCGGCGCGCTGATGCCCGACGCCACCCGTCCGTTCGTCTTGAATTTCTCGGGTTCACGGCTGCAAGCCCAGGGCGGATGCAACCAGTTGACCGGATCGTTCCAGTTGGGGCCTGACGGCGTGTTGATCGTGGGCCGGATGGCCTCGACCATGATGGCCTGCGAGGCGCCGCTGATGCAGGCGGACAGGGCATTGTCCGACCTGCTCGCAAAGGGCCTGCGGGTCGAGTTGAGCAAAGGCACGCCACCCAGCTTGCGTTTGAGCGACCCGACCGGTGTCAACCTGACCCTTGCCGGGCAGGCGACGCCAGAGGCGCTGTATGGGCCGGCCACCCGTGTCTTCATGGAAATCGCGGCCCAACGGGTGGCTTGCACGAACCCCCTGAACGGCGAAACCCTGTGCCTGCAAGTACGCGACCGGCAATTCGATGAACAGGGTCTGGTGGTCGGAACGCCCGGTGCCTGGCGGACCCTGTACGAGACCATCGAGGGCTACAAACACACGCCAGGGGTGAAAAACGTCGTGCGCCTGAAGCGTTTCCAGCGCGCTTCGGCACCGGCGGGTGCATCGAAGACGGTTTACGTGCTGGACCTGGTCGTCCAGTCCGAAACGGTGAAACCCTGACGGATGAAGCAGCAGGCCCGGAAACGGGCCTGTTGCCGCGCGCCGCGTTCAGGTGTCTTCGGGCACCATCTTGATGGCGCCGCAGGGGCATTCGGAGACGCAGATCCCGCAGCC
>JBATSN010000028.1:0-1541 GCA_049293315.1 Saccharimonas sp. (SeqCode) | reverse complement strand
GTCCAGCAGCGGGTGCGCAAGCTCAAGGGGCCCATCCTCTGCCTGGTGGGCCCCCCGGGTGTCGGCAAGACCTCGCTGGGGCAGTCCGTGGCCAAAGCCACCGGGCGCAAATATGTGCGCATGGCCCTGGGCGGCATGCGTGACGAGGCGGAAATCCGCGGCCATCGCCGCACTTACATCGGCGCGATGCCCGGCAAAGTGCTGCAAAGCCTCAACAAGGTCGGTACCCGCAATCCGTTGTTCCTTCTGGACGAGATCGACAAACTGGGCATGGATTTTCGGGGTGATCCGTCGAGCGCGCTGCTGGAGGTGTTGGACCCCGAGCAGAACCACACCTTTGCCGACCATTACGTCGAAGTGGACTTTGACCTGTCCGATGTGATGTTCGTCGCGACGTCCAACTCGATGAACATCCCGTCGGCCCTTCTGGATCGCATGGAGGTCATCCGCCTTTCCGGCTACACCGAGGATGAAAAGGCGAACATCGCCACCAAGTACCTGCTGCCAAAACAACTGACGAACAATGGGGTGCGCGAAGGCGAGTTGAAGGTGTCCGACGAAGCGGTGCGCGACATCGTTCGCTATTACACCCGCGAAGCGGGCGTGCGGTCGCTGGAGCGCGAACTGTCCAAGATTTGCCGCAAAGTGGTCAAGGGCCTGCAATTGAAGAAGATGGCGGCTCCGGTGGTGGTGTCATCCGACAATCTCAACGACTTCCTCGGCGTGCGCAAGTTTTCCTATGGTCGCGCTGAAAACCAGAACCAGGTCGGTCAGGTGGTGGGTCTGGCATGGACCGAGGTGGGCGGTGATCTGCTGACGATCGAGGCGACCAGCATGCCTGGGAAGGGCGTGATAACCCGCACCGGAATGCTCGGCGATGTGATGAAGGAGTCGGTCGAGGCGGCCCGCACAGTGGTTCGCAGCCGCGCGCGCCGTCTTGGCATCAAGGACGAGGTGTTCGAAAAGCGCGACATTCACATCCATGTGCCCGACGGGGCGACGCCCAAGGATGGCCCGAGTGCCGGTGCGGCGATGACGACCGCTTTCGTATCGGCGCTGACCGGCATTGCGGTGCGGGGCGATGTGGCCATGACGGGCGAAATCACGCTGCGGGGCGAAGTGACCGCGATCGGCGGTTTGAAGGAGAAACTGCTCGCCGCGCTGCGCGGCGGCATCAAGCTTGTGATGATTCCCGAAGAGAACGCAAAGGACTTGCAGGAGATTCCGGAAAACGTGAAGAATGGGCTTGAGATCGTTCCGGTCAAATGGATCGATCAGGTTCTCGACATCGCGCTGGAGCGAAAGCCGACACCTTTGTTGGAGGCGGAGGCCGCAACCGTCGCACCGGATTCCGGCGCGGTGACTGGCGTGGCCGCGACCGAGTCGGTGAAACACTGACAAACCCCCGATCGACTTGCCGGCGGCGAAAAAAATAGGTTATAATTTCTGGATCGCAGCAAACGAGGTTTTCTGGCTGAGTTTGCTGGCAAATGCGGGAATAGCTCAGTTGGTAGAGCGCAACCTTGCCAAGGTTGAGGTCG
>JBATSN010000027.1:0-16097 GCA_049293315.1 Saccharimonas sp. (SeqCode) | reverse complement strand
TGATTTCAAAAGCAACACCGCCGAGCAGCGTCACAGTTGGCTTTGGTGGTGTGACGCCAGTCGCTGACAGCAGCTGTACAGTGCCTTGGTCAATAGTGTAACAACTTGATGAGGTAACAGAGAGTTTGGCCGTAGCTACAGCGGTGTCGGTGCCAGCTGGCGCAGTGATAGTCGTGAGTGATACTGTGCTGGTGGCGGGGCCTTCGAGGGTAGCGTGGTAGGTGGCAGCACGCAGAGCAACCGCAGCGAGTTTGGTGCCGTCGGCGCTGAACACAACATCACGCCAGAGTCTTTTACCAGGAGTGGTCTGCTCTACCCAGGTCGCACCAGAATCGGTAGAGATGTAGATGGAGTCGTCCTCTCCATCTACTGCAGCGAGCTTGGTGCCGTCGGCGCTGGAGGCGATGGACCACCACGGATGGACACCAGCGGCAGTGCGCTCCGTCCAGGTAGCACCCGAGTCGGTGGAGGTGTAGATGGAGCCATCATAGACTACTGCAGCGAGTTTCGTGCCGTCAGTGCTGGAGGCGATAGACGTCCAATATCCTGAACCAGCGGCAGTGCGCTCCGTCCAGGTAGCACCCGAGTCGGTGGAGGTGTAGATGGAGTCATTATGGGCTACCGCAGCGAGTTTAGTGCCGTCACTACTGGAGGCAATGGATGACCATTCTCGTAAACCAGCGCTGGTTTGCTCGGTCCAGGTAGCACCGGAGTCGGTGGAGGTGTAGAGGGAGCCATTATTAGATACCGCAGCGAGCTTGGTGCCGTCTGCACTGGAAGTGATAAAGGTCCAATAGAGAGCATCAGCGCTAGTGCGCTCGGTCCAGGTAGCGCCGGAGTCGGTGGAGGTGTAGATGTAGCCAAACTGTCCTACAACCGCAGCGAGCTTGGTGCCGTCTGCACTGGAGGCGATAGACGTCCAATAACGAGAACCAGCAGCGGTGCGCTCGGTCCAAGTGACGCCGGAGTCAGTGGAGGTGTAGATGGAGCCACTACCTACCGCAGCGAGTTTGGTGCCGTCGGCGCTGGAAGCGATAGACGTCCAATAACGAGAACCGGTGGTAGTGCGCTCGGTCCAGGTCGCACCTGAGTCGATGGAGGTGTAGAGGGAGTCGCCGTATGCTACTGCAGCAAGCTTGGTGCCATCGGCGCTGGAAGCGATAAACATCCATTGAGGAGAGCCGACAGCGGTGCGCTCGGTCCAGGTCGCACCTGAGTCGATGGAGGTGTAGATGGAACCGTACTCTCCATCTACCGCAGCGAGTTTGGTGCCGTCGGCGCTGGAGGCGACAGACGTCCAAAAGCGAGAGCCGGCGGTAGTGCGCTCGGTCCAGGTCGCGCCGGAGTCGGTGGAGGTGTAGATGGAGTCGCCGTATGTTACTGCAGCAAGCTTGGTGCCATCGGCGCTGGAGGCGACAGATCTCCAATAACGAACACCGGTGGTAGTACGTTCGGTCCAAGTCGCACCTGAATCGGTGGAGGTATAGATGTAGCCGTTACCGGCTCCTGCGATGAGCTTGGTGCCGTCGGCGCTAGAAGCCACAGATACCCATCGTCGTAAGCCGGCGTCAGTGCGCTCGGTCCAAGTGACACCAGAGTCGGTGGAGGTATAGATGGAGCCAGTATAGTCAGGGTAGGTACCGTTGACCGCGGTAACCAGCTTGGTGCCGTCGGCGCTAGAGACAATAAATTGCCAATCTCGTGAACCAGCAGCAGTGCGCTCAGTCCAGGTCGCGCCGGAGTCGGTGGAGGTATAGATGTAGCCGTAATCTACTGCTGCAGCGAGTTTGGTGCCGTCGGCGCTGGAGGCGATAGACGTCCAAGCGCGAGGGCCGGCGGTAGTACGTTCGGTCCAGGTCGCACCGGAGTCGGTGGAGGTGTAGATGTAGCCGTAGGCGTTACCGCTCACCGCGACTAGCTTGGTGCCGTCTGCGCTGGAGGCGATAGATTGCCAATTTATTCGGTCTCCTACTAGGTTCGTTCCTCCTTTTTGCCATGTATATTCACCAGGCAAAGCATTAGCGATTGGTGCCCACGGCGACAGCGCTATAGCGAGTGCGAGTGTGATAAGACCCACTGTTTTTATACTCATGCGTAAATATGCTGTACGCATACACAACGACGAAAACGACACCCTCATACAAATCACCTCTTATTTTAAAACTATATGTTTGTCTTAGCTCGCACCTAGGACTTTACTTGGTATGATAGCAGGTGTTGGTGGTAAGCACAAGGGTGTTAGTGGCTATACACCTTGCTTTTGCATGGCTATTCTGTTCGTAGCGCTTCGATCGGGTCAAGGCGCGCCGCTTTACGGGCCGGGAACCACCCAGCTAAAATTGCAATTATTACCAACGACACCAAAAGTAGTGCAATGTGCCACCACACAAATATCAGTAACGTATTATTACCTAAATCTAGCGTTTTTGTAATAACAGGGTTCAAGAACCAACCTAACACCAGTGCGAGCAACACCCCCAAGGCTCCACCTAAAAATCCAATCCAAGCGGCCTCATACCTAAAGAGCTTTGCAATTGCACGGCGACTCATACCCAATGCCTTCATTAAGCCAATTTGGCTGGTGCGCTCTAACACACTAATATACTGCGTGTTAATAATACCGAACACACTCGCGATAAGGGCTAGCATTGCAAACCCAGCAACAATGCCTTGCAAGATATTAACAAACGTAAACAAAATACCCTGGGCGTCTTTAGCAGTCTGCACAGTATACCCCGCTTTTTCAATTTCGGCTTTTACTACTGCTGGATCACCCTTGGCAATCGCCGTCACCCCAACAAACTTATCAGCTGTTGTTACACCCATATTTGCATAGTCGTTGATTGCCCGCGCTGAATGAGTCGAAACATGCAAGCGCGGCATAGCAGTTAGTGCCATGGGTGACTTTTTAAGCACCGCTCGTACGGTATAGGTAAAGTCTTTTGTGGCTGGTCGCACTAGTTCTGCGACAGCCGCTTCACCACCCCGAGCAAATGCCGCCGCTACATCGGCTTCGGTGGCCGCTGTTTGCTGTTGCCCTATCGTTACACTGACTGTTTTGCCCACCATTTCTGCCGGTTGCATGCCAAGCTGATCAACAAATTCCTGCGGTAACAGTATTTCGTTATCACCAATCTGCTCGCCAATATTTGGCATTGTTCCAGCCGAAGCTTCAGTCAGAATTGAAGCATCGTAATAGGTCAGTGGTGCAGCATATTTGGTCGTAACACCTTCGAATACTACATACTTAGGGCTGAGCGAATATACTGGCACCACTTGTGTTAAATCGCTACGCTTTTCAAGGCCTGTGACGTCAGCACGGCTCACCATTTTTACATTTGTTCCCTGCCGATAGCCTTCGCTTAGGTCAGTTGAATATTCACGCATGCCCGATTGCCCACCGCTGCCATCTGTTAACGATTTATCACGCAATATGAACAGTGCTTGCGGGTCGATATTATTTTTTAGTAAATTATCGGCATACTGGCGTGCGCCTTCGCCCGCCGCCAGGCTGAGCGTAAGCGTAAATGCCCCCACTGCAATCGCCAGACTCGTTAAAAATGTCCGCCCTTTTGCCTGGCGTAAGTTCCGCCCAGCCCGCTTCATAATATCTATTCGTTTCATTTGCTTGCTCCCAACACTCGCATCACTTTACCGTCTTTAATATACACTTGCATGTCACATTTTTTTGCAAGGTCAATATCGTGAGTCACAACAATTAACGTAGTGTTGTGCTTTTTGTTATAGGTGAATAATAATTTTTCTATAGTGTCGCCTGTTACGCTATCAAGGTTGCCTGTTGGCTCGTCGGCAAATAAAATCTTAGGTTCGTTCACAATGGCACGAGCAATGGCAAGCCGCTGTTTTTGACCACCCGACAAATCTTTGGCGCGCGCCTTCTTCTTATCGGCAAGCCCCACCGCTTCAAGGGCTTTTTCAACCTTAGCACGCCGTTTACGGGCCGGAACGCCAGCAATTTCAAGCGGCAAGCTGACATTGTTATAGCAACTTTCATTACCCTGCACAAAAAAACTCTGAAATATAAAACTCATTGTTTGTGAGCGAAATGCATCAACTTTTTTTTGCTTAAACGTTAAAATATTTTCACCACCAATCACTATTTCACCAGACGTTGCCCTATCGAGGCCACTCATCACATGCATCAGTGTACTTTTACCACTACCACTTTTACCGACAATCGCCACACTTGCTCCAGTTGGCACCTTAAAATTGACATCACTAAGCGCTACAAACGTATTCTTTTTCTTGCCATATATCTTAGTCAACTCGCGAACTTCAATCATAATCCCTCCAATAATCTGCCATTTATTATACACCCACTGCCCGCCTATTGTGCAAACGTTTACACTTACCCGCTGCTTATGGTATAGTAGCCGCATCATATAACATAGGTACATAAACATGTCAGAAAAATTAGGAACAGCTGCGGTGATCGAAGATCAACTGCCTGGTTTTGAAGATCTAGGTGAACTCACTGACTCACCTGTCGAAACTGCCGAGGCACCCTTACCGAAGCATGATCAAGCATGGTTTGACAGTCTTCAACAGCGGTATAGTGAAATCAGGATGAAGCTGGAAAACGGCGAAGACCCTTCCGAAGTTATTAAAGACTTCCTTGCTTCAGGATTAGATGATGAAACAGTCACCGTTCACCTACCGTCCGGCGATGTAGAGCACGGTTGGTCCGCCGGAACAGTTGTCATGCATGAAGATGAGGAAACAGGAAAAGCTGAACCACGTGTTCGCGTATTCAAACGAATAGTTGCAGATCAAGGCGGTCCAGACTACGTAGCTAAAGATATACCTTACGACACATTCATGGAGTGGCAGCAACAAACTGTTGATTCTTCGGTTGATTTAGAACTATCGAGTACTGAAGCAGCACTGCCTGATACAGCTGAAGCTACCCGCGAGGCAATAGCCGCCACACCCGATGCCGACGTACGCTTTACCGATGCAGAAATTTTAAATAATAGCGCACGCAGAATGGTTCGTGAAGCCGGTAATAAAAGTATTAAAGCAATTGAGGCTA
Organism: Saccharimonas sp. (SeqCode); assembly: GCA_049293315.1. GTDB lineage: Bacteria > Patescibacteriota > Saccharimonadia > Saccharimonadales > Saccharimonadaceae > Saccharimonas. Next base: position 11,044 of record JBATSN010000027.1, on the reverse strand, counting down.
TCCAAGCAAAGCTAAAAAATGCTCGCGACACGCCAGCAAAATTACGCCTTCAGTTTTCAAAGGCGCTTGCCGAAAGACGTTACAATCGCCAAAAAGCTCGGCTTGATGCTGTAAAGAACCTTCCCGCAGAAAACCGGCTTCGCAAACGTCGTGAGGCAAAATTCGCTAAAGCTGAGCAAAAATTTAACAACAAGAATGCTGTGTACGAATCGCACACTCAACGAATGCAACAACGTCGTGAATCGGTAGGTGCCAACGCTGAACGCAGGCGCACTGAATATTTGGCCGAACTTAAAGGCAAACGTGAACAAGCGCTTGCCCGCAAAACTATGCGCCATGAACTCCGCAGTCAGGGTGCCACGCGGCTCGAAGTGCGTAGTATCTTAAAGGATATTCCAGAAGAATACTTACACCGTGTTGGCAATATAGCCGCCATCGCCGCGACCGCTGAACGAGCAGCTAAAAAAGCTAGCCGCGTAGAAGTAAAAGCCTCTAAGCAGGAAGCAAAATTAGTAGAACAGCTTGCCGACAATGCCCGTCAATCAGCCTACCATGCCGAGCAAGCCGAAAAAGCCGCTGCAACGGCTGAACAAATCAAGCGTGTCGACCTGCCCGCCGCGCAGGAGCGTGTTACCGAGCTGAAAGAACAGCTAAACGCCCTGCCCGAAGATAGTGTTGATCGAATAGCCATCCTCACACAGGCACAAGAAGCCGAGCAGCAGGTGGCTATATTAGAGCAACGGGAAATTCCCCACTGGCAAGAAACTGCCGAACGTAACCGTCGCCAAATTGCGCATCTCGAAACACAACGCGAAGAACTACAAGCAGAACTCCGCGCCCAAAAAGAAGCACTAGCTGCCACATCTGAACACGCCGCTACCGCCCGCGCTACCGCTCAGCAATATAACGAACAGCGCGCCCAAGCTGCTCGTGAAGCATCAGTCGAATAACATAAATAAAAGAAGGATTTACTATGCCATTACTTACTAAAACAATTCTGCAAGACCTCGGTCTCACCCTTAGCGACGAAGATTTTGCATCACTATCAGCCCATTTTGAATCGACCCTCGACGAGCGTGTGATTAACGAAATAGTTCTGGGTCTAGAACCCGAACAAGCACAACAGTTATCCGAGATGCAGCAATCAAGCGATGAAGCTATTCTCAACTGGATTAAGATAAACGTCCCCGACTTTGCCGAAATCGTTAGTGACGAAGTTGATATTTTACTAGGTGAACTTGCTGAAAATAGCGAAACCATTTAATTTGCCTTTTATAGCATATTGCGCCATAATAAAGCCACCAACTAAGTGGAGGTAATGATATGGCAGCAAAGTTCGAAGTATATAAAAGCAAAAACGGGTATCGCTGGCGACTCAAGGCTGGCAATGGCGAAGTTGTCGCTACTGGCGAAGAATACACTACAAAAGACGGTGCTGTAAAGGGCTGCGAAGCAGTCGCTCGTGCCGCAGAAGCAGCTGACGTCGTTATCATCGAGGAATAATCTCAAACTACAGCAGCAAAATACCGGCTCACTTTAGCCGGTATTTTTTATAACGCTTACAAAAAACTATCTGGGTAAATTGTAAATTGTCTTAGTGGTTTCGTCCACTTCACGGCGAAGCTGAGGAAAAGGCACACCCTCTCGAGCGCTTATGCCTTCAAGCGACCAAAAGATTCGTTCACTAAAGCCAAGCCCGCAAGCTGGCGGCATGCCATACTCAAGCGCTTCAACATAATCAATGTCGAGCATTTGCGCTTCACTATCGCCTTCATCTCGCATTTTTTGCTGCTCCACAAAGCGCCCTAGCTGATCAACCGGGTCGTTCAGCTCGCTAAACGCTTTACACATTTCGCTCCCGCCAAACACCAAGTTAAACTGCTCGGTCAACTGACTATTACTGCGCTGCACTTTGGCCAAAGGCTGCATAAATACGGGTATATCTACCAAAAATACTGGCCCAGCTAGAGTCTTACGATAATTCTTCCATAATTTATCGAGGCTACGTATGCGGTTATCTACTTTTTCGACTTCAAGCCCATGTTCACGCAGCTTCGCCTGAATCTCATCCATACTGGATTCAAATACATCAATCCCGTATTGCTGCTTCAATATATCTATAAAACTAATGCGCGGCCAATGCTGGTCATCAGCACCAAAGTCGACCACTTGACCATTAGTTAACGTAAATTGTCGCCTCCCCCACGTCGCATCAACAATTGTACGCATCATGCGCTCAGTCATCTCCATGCCCATCTCCCAGTCAGCGTACGCCCAGTACCATTCCATAGCATTATGCTCAGGCAAATGCTCTTCGGTATAGTTTTCGTTGCGAAAACGCGGGCCAATGTCAAACACCTTTTCAAAACCGGCGACAAGCAATCGCTTGAGCGGCAATTCATGACTAATGCGCAAATAAAAATCTTGGTCAAGCGCATCCATATGAGTAACAAAGGGGTTAGCATCGGCACCACCCGCTGTGTTTTCGAGTACCGCATTATTTACTTCAATAAACCCTTCCTGTTGCAAAAATTCACGGGTCGCTCGCCAAAACGCACTCCGGCGAATAAATCGTTCGCGTACGTCATGATTCACGTTCATGTCAACATAGCGGCGCCTAAAACGCTCTTCCTTGTTCGTGAATCCTTCCTGCTCACTGGGCATGCCACGCAGTGACTTTGTTAGCAGCCTAAGCTCACGAACATCAATACTCATTTCACCAGTTTTTGTACGAATCACTGGCCCCGTTGCCTGAATAAAATCACCTGGATCAAGTAAGTTAAGCTGCTCCATGCCAAGCTGCGAACGCTCAGCTACTAACTCACTCACGGTATCGGCTTTCAAAAAAAGCTGTATGTCGCCGCTCATATCGCGCAGTACTAAAAACGCTAGCTTGCCAAACTTACGAGTCGCCACAATCCTGCCCGTAACAGTAACTGTGCTATGTTCGAGTTCTGCAAACTGTTGCACAACTTCACTAATGGCGTGAGTTCGCACAGCATCAGCCGGGTATGGATTTATACCAAGCTCTTGTAATGCATCAAGTTTTCTAAGGCGTTCATCACGCAATTCTTTTAGTGTTGCCATACCTAATCCTAGTGTTAATTACTGGTCACAGTATAACACACCGACCCTCCTTGCAGTACAGACAGGCCGCTAGTTAGGCGATAGCCGTAATAATGTAGGTTGTGGTGCCTTTTGGTGTAGTGATTGTCACTTCTTCGCCTGCTGCCTTGCCCATAAGTGCTACGCCAATTGGTGATTCATTACTAATTTTGCCATTCATTGGGTCAGCTTCGACAGGCCCAACAAGTGTGTAGTTAAACTTTTTGCTACCATGTTTAATTTCAACATTACTGCCAAGATGAATCGTGCTTGATTTTCGCGCCTTAATTTCTTCGGCGTTCATTAAAATATCTTCAATTTCGGCAATTCGCGTTTCGACTAAGCCCTGCTCTTCACGTGCGCTATCGTATTCAGCATTTTCTGATAAATCACCATAATCCCGAGCTTCGGCAATTTTTTCAGCAATCTCACCACGGCGACTTTTTAAATCGCTTAGCTCTAGTTCAAGTTCTTTGCGTCCTTCTTCTGTAATTTGGTACGTTTTTTTCATAATATTACCTCGTATCTACTCGAGCCTGTTAGAAGGACCTGAGTCTGTTTGACTAGTGTTATTCCCCTCCAAGACATCTCTAAGTTAGTTCAGTTTAGCAAGCAATTGCTGCCGTGTCAAGACTTCCGTTTTACCACTCATTCGCTCTGTCAATTCATACGTTTCGTCAGCAAGCAGACGATCGCTTACTGTTACTCGATACGGTATGCCCATTAACTCGGCATCGGCAAATTTTGCACCCGCTCGCTCGTCTCGATCATCATACAATACACTTATTCCTTGCTGCGCTAAGGCTTCGTACAGCTCATCAGCCGCCACACGCGCCGATTCACCTATTTGCACAATATAGACCGTAGCAGGCGCTACCTGAACAGGCCACACCAGGCCCTTTTCGTCAGCAAATTTTTCAACCAGCACACCCATTACACGCGTAATACCCACACCGTACGATGCCAAATAAATTGGTTTTTGCTTGCCATCGCTTGCCGTGTAGTAGATTCCCATTTGCTCAGATTTTTCGGCACCAAATTTGAAAATATTACCGACTTCAGCGCTTTTCACAGGCGTGAGCGTGGAACTATCAATACCAAATTCTTTAGCCGCGTCTTCTAGCACTTCTTCATTCACCGCCACGGTGTTATCAGCATTGACATATAATATATCTTCGCCTGCATCACAGATTGTTTGAAACTCATGGCTAAACTTTGTAAACGCGCCGCCGCTTGCAAATGTCACAAACGTACTGTCGCCAATACCCAACCTTTCATAGATACGCTGGTAGGCTGCAATCACTTGCTCATAGTATGCGTCCATATCTTCTTGGGTGGCATGCAAAGAGTACATGTCTTTCATTAAAAATTCACGGCCGCGCATAATACCACTTTTAGCCCGCAACTCATTACGCAGCTTAGTCTGGAACTGGTAGACGCTCACCGGTAGGTCTTTATAGCTTTTTACAAACTGCTGCATCATTTCCATAATCGCTTCTTCGTGACTCCAGGCTAAGCCGAGTTCAGTATCATCTTGCAGGCGGGTCTTAAACCAAACATCTACCGCCTCGTCACTCCACCGTCCAGTCCCTTCCCACGTTTCTTTGCGCTGCAAATTAGTCATGATAAGTTCTTGACCGTTCACATTATTCATTTCTTCGCGAACAACTTGTTTAATATTTTCAAGAACCTGTAGCCCAAGCGGTGTATACGCGTACACACCAGCCATAACTTTATAGACATAGCCTGCGCGTATTAGTAATTGTGCATTACGCGCTACCTCATCAGCAGGCGCGGTTTTTGATGTGCGGGTAAATAATTGTGATAGCCTCATATACTACCATTGTACAAGTTTTTTACTCGATGCGCCATGGCCTGTGTAGCTACCTACAGCAACACAAATGTCGCATAAAATGCCAGCATATTTTTTGCCATATGGACTATGACGCCCGGCCAGATAGTGCCACTGAGCAAACGCAAGTAGCATGCGACCATACTCAGGCAAAACACGTCTATTCCTACATTCCACTGCCCATGGGCCAAACCAAACAAGCCGCTCACCACCACAGCATTTAGCCAAAATGGCATCTTGGCTTGTTGTAACCGTGAAAATAAATATCCTCGAAAAATCATTTCTTCAGCGATAGGCGTCACAATCACAAGTACAAAAAATGCTAACAATCTATCGAACCCATACAACGCAGTAGAGCCAACATCTTGCGGCTGCTTCATGTCAATAAACGGTAACATACTTGCAAAATAAACCACTACAAGCACAACAATGGCGTATACCGCTGCCCCGGCAGCTGACAAAGCAATATCGCGCCAACTTGGAACCCGTACTACGCCAAAATTAATGCGCCATGACTGTTTTTTTAACCAGGGGAACGGAGCAATGGCAAGCAAAACGACACTAAGCGAAAGCAAGCAAACAGTGAGTACGCGCTGAAAGGTTGGTGCAGAGATAGTAAGTGTTGGCATAGCCGCGTGTAGTACTAGTGCTGCATATTTCACCACTAGCACAGCAGCGATTAGCATAAACGCAACATATATCACAACCACTGCCCATACGCCCATTTTGCGCGGTACAGTCGGTAAGGCCACCACCCGCTTACTCATTAGCGCAGCTTGCCAATGTCAGCAATCGTCACAAGCACAATCAGAGCCATTAAGAACATGAACCCAGTACTATGAATCTTCTCTTCGGTATCTTTTGTGAGCGGTTTTTTGAGCAACTTAAATAATGCTGTCACAAACCACCGACCACCGTCGAGTGCAGGAATTGGCAGAATATTCATTACAGCGAGGGTAAGCGAAATAATTGCTGCCAACATCACAACATGCACCATGCCAGCTTTTTCGGCTGCCGGGAATATCACAGCAAAGATGCCGATTGGCCCTGCCACATTATCGCCCACTGCAGCAAGTTTAGCGTTTGCTGCTACTTGGTCACTACTACTAGGACTCAGCTTCATGACTAACCCATGACCGATATTTGCAAGCATATCGCCAAGGCCTTGTATGGTCAGCCATGACAACTGTGTAGTGAGGCCAACACCAACCAGTGGCGCCGACCATGTAGAACGAATGAGTTCTAGTTGGGTTGGTTTAGCACCTATGTAACCCTTTTTATCGTCATTATTAGCGCGCACCGCAACTGTCGTTACCTGCTCTACACTATCGCGACTATAGATAACTTCAACTTTTTCGCCCTTATGCTCGCCTGTCACTTTAGCAAGATCAGCCGCACTTGCAAGTGGCACACCTGCAAATCGAACAATCGTATCACCAGCCCGCAACCCTGACTGTTCAGCCGGCATATCCTTCGTTACTTCAGCTAGCTTCACCGGTTGCTTGCTAATCTGAGCATCAGACGCAATATAAAATTGATTACTGATAATATGGGGCATGCCTGTCGCTGCTAGTACAGTTAAAAGTGCTGCGGCCGTTAGCCAGTTCACCGCAACCCCTGCAAGTAGTATCTGTGTTTTTTTCCAAAATGACACTGCACCGTAGTCACCTTTTTTATGTGCCGAATCGTGTTCACCTTGTAGTTTTACAAAGCCACCTAGTGGCAGCCAATTGATGCTATACACGACATTTTTACCTAAAATACTGGAGTCTACTTTTTTGGACCACGCTTTAGGCGGAAAACCCACGCCAAATTCTTCAACCACAACACCATGTTTTTTCGCTACCAGCCCATGGCCAAGTTCATGCAACACTACCAGTAGCGTAAGAATAATCACCCCAAGAACAATACCACCTAGCAACTCCATTTAGCCTCCAAACCTTCGTACGCGTTTACTATATTCATTCAGTATATCTTCAATATCGGTCTTTGTCATGTCAGGCCACAACTTATCTGTAAAATATAACTCACTGTAGGCACTTCGCCATACCATAAAATTACTCAATCGTTGCTCGCCACTGGTGCGTACAATTAAATCACAGGCAGGTATGTCTGGTTCATACAGGTTAGCTGCAATCAACTCTGGTGTTATCTGTTCAGGTACAGTGCCAGCTTCGACAATCTTTTTGCATGCATCTGCTATTTCTTGCTGACCGCCATAATTCAAGCAAAGTACTAGTGTAGCCCTTGTGTTATCTGCAGTCGCCGCGGTTGCTTTATCAATGGCCGCACACACTGTTTTACTTAGCTGATCACGTGACCCAAGTATAACGAGCCGTATACCCTCACGCTGAAACACACTGATTTTCGTTTTTAACAGCCGCACTAATAAAGCCATAAGCTTAGACACTTCATCTTTACTGCGCTTCCAATTTTCTGTACTAAACACATAGGCACTCACATACGGCACACCAGCATTCACCGTGGCAAGCACCACTTCTTCTAGGGCCTTTTCACCAGCATAGTGGCCTTCCCAAGGCGCAAGACCACGCTGTTTTGCCCACCGTCGGTTGCCGTCAACAATAAATCCTATGTGTGTCGGCAGGTTGGTCATTAAATCGTCAAAATTTCTTTCTCTTTCGCCTTGAAAGTTTCCTCGATCTTTGTCTGATACGTAGTCATGAGTTCATTAAAGGCTTTTTCGACAAATGTTAGGTCATCTTCAGACAGTTCCTTTTGCTCTTTTTTTGCCTTTGCTTCTTTAAGCCCATCTTGGCGAATGTTACGTAAAGCGATCCGAGCTTCTTCGACTTTTTCACCCGCTTGCTTTACCAGCGCCTTGCGGCGATCTTCAGTGAGCGCTGGCACTGGTACGCGCACCACCCGGCCATCATCGCTAGGGTTAAACCCTAACGATTGATCGTTACGAATCGCTGCGGCGATCTTTTGTATAGTACTCGGGTCGAACGGTGTGATCTGCAACAACTGAGCTTCAGGTGCTGTAATGTTCGCTACTTGATTTAGCGGCATATCTACTCCGTACGCCTCTACCTTAATACCGTCAAGCATACCTGGGTGCGCCCTACCGGTGCGTATCTTCTTTAACGTATCTTCAAAATGCTCTAGCGCACTTTTCATCTTTGATTCGTATGTATCTGTACTAAACATGGTTTCCTCGCTTATCTATAGTGACTATTATAGCAGCCAATGCCGCCGACGCACTACTTCCCGTAGGCGAACTGTCTTAGACGATCGAGATCGATAGGATAGCGCGTGTCACGGAACTCCAGCTCAACGACAAAATCGGTTGGACTGCTGTGCCAGGTAGCTATGTCGAACGACTCAGTGTATTCAATCGAACCACCAATCGTATCTAAAAATGCCGCGGGGTCAGTTGGGGCAAAATCATTAATAAAATAGTACAAAAATGCCATAATCACTGGTTCGTGAGTGCCATTAATAAATTGTACTTTCTGCGTAATATCAGTCATATTAGCAAATCGCACTTGAATTCCAATCATTTGCGCAATGTTACGCGCCATTTTTTCAGCCGAAAATCCAAACCCTGGGTCTGGGTCATTCACGGTTAAAAATTCTATCATGCGGTGGCGTATCGACCCTTCATTCAGCTCAATATCATCCCAGTGCGCAAAATAATCACCCTTCTGCGTAGGATCTATGAGGTAATGAAGATTCGGTGCAACATAATCAACAATATTTTTACCAAGCTCGTAGTCGCCTGTTTCACCAGGCCCTAGGTGTAAGTGTGCCGCCATAGTGCGAACTGTGTCTTTAACACGCCCCACACCGCTGTGAAACAGCATAATCGCGCCGCCCTCAAGATGAGTGGTTGCCTGGCCCGTCCGCCGGGCCTGTTCGAATCCCGTACCAGTCAGTGATCCGTCATCACTTTTTTCGCCATGCCTCATAAATGTGATTTGTGCTGTGTGTAGTGCTGTCATGCCTGCTATTATATGCTCATTGCGCTAAGAGTTAAAGCCATAAAACCAGCAGACTACTGCTGGTTTTATATCACCCTTTTAAGGCTTTAGGTTAGCTCTTATTCAGTCACACCAAGTTCAATGCGCTTGAATTGTCGCACTACAATGTTTTCACCGCTCTTAGCAATCTGCTGCTTAATGCGAGCTTCTACCGTCATACTGTCGTCAAGAATAAACTGCTGGCTTAGCAATACATATTCAGCAAAATATTTCTTTAGCTGACCTTCAACAATTTTTGCCGCCATATCGGCTGGCTTGCCTTTTAAGGTATCGCTTGCGAGTAGCTCTTGTTTTTTCGCTTCGTATTCTTCAGTCGGAATATCAGCTTCACTGACATAGCGTGGACTCATAGCAGCAATTTGCATAGCAATTTCGTGCGCCAACTGCTTAAATTCATCAACACGCGCCACAAAATCAGTCTCGCAGTTGACTTCAACCACTACCCCGATTCGGCCACTGTGTACATAGCTTTCAATCAGGCCAGCACGCGCTTCACGATCACCCTTTTTTTCGGCTTTTGTTAAACCTTTTTTGCGCATTTCTTCGAGTGCTTTGTCAAAATTGCCGTCAGCAGCCACAAGTGCCTGCTTAGCATCAGTCAGGCCAACCCCAGTCAGCTCTTTCAGTTTCTTAATGTCTTCAATCGTTACGCCCATTTATTGCTCCTCTTTTTTTACGCCTTCTTGAACGGCTGCTACAAAATAATCAAGCAGTAGCTGTAAGCCCTTAATTGCGTCGTCGTTAGCTGGAATCACGTAATCAACCTTACTTGGGTCAGCGTTTGTATCAACCACACCGACAACTGGCACACCCAACGTTCGTGCTTCTGCGAGTGCATTATCGTCAACCAAGGTATCGAGTACTATCAAGGCACCTGGTTTACCACTTAAGTCTTTAATGCCTGCATATTTAAGGTTAAGGCTGTCGATTTCTTCTTGGTAACGCTGTACTTCAAGCTTATTGTAACGCTTTTCTAGGTCGCCACTTGCCATGCGTCGCTCAAGGTCTTTTAGCTTCTTGATTTGCGCTGTGATTGTTGCAACGTTGGTCAGCATACCGCCAATCCAGCGTTCAGTTACATACGGTTGATTAACACTTTCGGCGGCTAACTTAACGGCATCTTTTGCTTGCTTTTTTGTGCCAACAAATAACACTTTTTTGCCGCTTGCCGTTACTTTTGTAATAAATGGCAACGCCGCTTCAAGCCCTTCGACTGTTTTGGTTAAGTCAATAATATGACTGTCCTGACGCTTACTATGAATGTACGGCGCCATTTTTGGGTGCCAACGGCTGGTTTTGTGTCCAAAGTGAACACCGGCTTCCAGCAGAGCCTTGATATCGACTGTTACCGCCATGATATCCTTCTCCCTTCACTCTGCACGCCTGAATCAGGATATCTGTGCGAGAGTTGTTTCATTAAAAATTAATACTCCTTAACTATACCAGATGCCTACCCCTTTGACAATACCTACGGTCTGGTGTACAATATTCGGAGTATGAAAAGCAGTATTCACCCACCAACTTATCGCCCGGTCGTATTTAGCGACGATGTAGCGGGCTTTGCGTTTCTCACTCAGAGTACCGCACAAACCACCGAAACTATCAAATGGGAAGACGGTCAGGAATATCCACTCGTCAAAGTGCATATTTCTAGCGCAAGTCACCCCTTCTTTACTGGTGAAGAAAAGATCATCGACACCGAAGGTCGCGTTGATCGCTTCGCTGCCAAGATGAAAGCCGCCGAAGAGCGTAAAGCAGCCTTGGCCGCCAAGGCAAAAAAGGTTAACGCTAAAAAAGCCGCCAAATCAAGCGATAAATAACTCCGGCACACTTGAGACTCTCTCGCAGAGTCTCTTTATTTGTGCGATACTATTAGTATGAAGACGAAAAAGATAGAAGCACCGGCAATAAGGAGTGTAAAAACTGGAGCAATACTCCTCATCCTTTCTCCCTTGCCGCTCCTACTCTTGACGCTTATTTTACCAACTCAACATTGGCAAGTTTGCGGGTCAGGATTTACCTGTAGTTGGCAAGAATCGTCATTATATGTACCCTTGCGCAGCACCTTCATCCCCCTGGTCTATGC
>JBATSN010000026.1:0-1538 GCA_049293315.1 Saccharimonas sp. (SeqCode) | reverse complement strand
GGCTCACGACGAACGGGGTCGGAGGATCCACTGGCATGATGGCGGGATGCCCGGCGGAGATCGCCAAGCCAGGTTTACGATCAACGCTACGCGGCCTACCCACAGACCAAGAAAGGATGTACCCCATGAGCGGCTCTGCGTTTGCGCCCGTTCCACCCGGCACCGATGCGCGCAAGGAATCCTTGATCGAGTATCCGTGCGCATTTCCGATCAAGGTCATGGGCGGCAACATCCCCGGTTTTGTCGCTGCCCTCGTCCATGTCGCCCAACGGTTCGACCCGGCATTCGACGACGCCAGCGTTGAACTGCGTGAAAGCAAAGGGGGCAAGTACCTGGGCGTCACCCTCACCGTCAACGTCACCAGCCGGGAGCATCTCGACGAGTTGTACCGGACGCTGTCGAGTCACCCGATGGTGAAGGTTGTGCTTTAGCCGCGGGCGCAAGGGACTCCACCGTGGCCGTGCTGCGACTCAATCCCACCTTGGCGAAAACCAGGGTCCATGCCGGTGCGCCGGCGGAGTGCCAAACCGGGCCGGCTGCGGATTGCGGGAATGCGCTGGGCGACTGGGCGCTGGCCCTTGCGCACACCCGCCCCCAGAAACTGATTGTCGCGGTCAGCAGCGTGACCCGATGGGCCTACGCGTTGCCCGCCGCACCCCTGCACACCCTGACGCAGCGTTTCGGACCCGCCCTGCTGCAGGCCCTCCTGGCGCTCGGGGTCCCGCCCGACCGCGCGCGAACCGAAGTCCAACAAAGCGAGCCCTGGCTGACCGGGCGCGGCATTGATCGCGGCGTTTCAACCCACCTGAGGCAGTACGCCGAAAGCGTTGGTTGGGCGGCCGGTGAAGGCCTGGGATTGGGCGCCATCAACACCAGGCTGTCGGAGCACCTGACCCGGCGCCCCCGGGAGGGCTACCCGGCCGAGGAGGTGCTGCGCCTGTTGGGCGGAAACCCGGGGCTCGTGGTCCAGCGCCAAAAGGACAAGCACGACCAATGGCGCAAGGCCTTTGACCATGCGCAGGCGCAGATCGGTCGCGAGGAAGTGCACATCCCGGTGTCACTGGCCTTGCCCGACCAGCCCCGACTGGAGGCCGCGCACCAGGCGGCTATCCTGCTGATGCGCCTGCCCCATGACGATGGCGTCAGCGGGCCGCCCAGCCGTACCGGCAACCCGCGCGGTCGCTGGATTCCGCGCACCCTGGTGATCGACTTTTCAGACGTGGACAGCGCCACCCCAATCTTTGCCCGGGCCTTGCTGGACGAGGTGGCGGCGCTGGGGGTGGCCAGCCTGCACCTGGCCAACGCCGAGCCCGGCGTGCGTGAAGCGTTCGAACGGGTGTCCCGCGACACCCCAAGGTGACCGAGGTCCCATGAGCCTTCCCATCACCCTGCTCGGCCTGGTCGACTATGCCCCCACGGCCGCAGCCATGCAGGCCTTCACCGAGCAGCGTGGGCCCGACACGGCCGACGCCTTGTGGCTCTGCGAACACCCGCCGGTCTATACACAGGGGCTTGCCGGCAAGGCAGACCACCTACTG
>JBATSN010000025.1:0-1798 GCA_049293315.1 Saccharimonas sp. (SeqCode) | reverse complement strand
GAACAGCCAGATGCCAACGAAGCCGATGGTCATGCTGAACAGCGCCGGGCTGGTGTACGGGAACCAGGCGGATCCCTTGGGGTTGCCCAGCGTGGCTTCCCACACCGCGGGCGACACCACGGTCAGCACCACCGAACTGATCAGGCCCAGGAAGCCGCCGATCACCGCGCCACGCGTGGTGCAGCCCTTCCACAGCACGCTCATCAGCAGCACCGGGAAGTTGGCCGACGCCGCGATCGCGAAAGCCAGGCTCACCATGAAGGCGATGTTCTGCTTCTCGAACGCAATGCCCAGCACCACCGCCACGATGCCCAGGCAAATCGTGGTGATCCTGGAGACACGCAACTCCGCGGCGCTGTCGGCCTTGCCCTTCTTGATGACGGTTCCGTACAGGTCGTGGGACACGGCCGAGGCACCGCTGAGCGTCAGGCCGGCCACCACCGCCAGGATGGTGGCGAACGCCACCGCCGAGATGAAGCCCAGGAACACGTTGCCGCCGACCGCGTTGGCCAGGTGCACCGCCGCCATGTTGTTGCCACCCAGCAGCGCGCCCTTGGCGTCGAGGAAACTGGGGTTGGTCAGCACGAAGACGATGGCGCCGAAGCCGATGATGAAGGTCAGGATGTAGAAGTAGCCGATCCAGGTGGTGGCCCACAGCACCGACTTGCGCGCCTCTTTGGCGTTGGGAACGGTGAAGAAGCGCATCAGGATGTGCGGCAGGCCCGCCGTGCCGAACATCAGGGCCATGCCGAAGCTGATGGCGCTGATCGGATCCTTGACGAAGCCACCGGGGCCCATGATCGAGAAGCCGGCCTTGGCCGCCTCTTCAGGCGTCTTGCCCGCCGTCACGGCCAGGCCCGTCTTGATCTCCACCGCTTTGGCGAACATCGCCTCGGGGCTGAAGCCGAAGTGCCAGAGCACCGCGCCGGCCATGAAGCTGGCGCCGCACAACAGCATGATGGCCTTGATGATCTGCACCCAGGTCGTGGCGGTCATGCCCCCGAACAGCACGTAGACCATCATCAGCACGCCGACGATGACGACGGCGTACATGTACTCCAGCCCGAACAGCAGCTTGATGAGCTGACCGGCACCGACCATCTGGGCGATCAGGTAAAAGGCTACCACCACCAGCGTGCCACTGGCAGCGAACATACGCACCGGCGTCTGCGCAAAGCGGAACGCGGCCACGTCGGCAAAGGTGAACTTGCCCAGGTTGCGCAGCCGCTCGGCCAGCAGGAAGGTGACCACCGGCCAACCCACCAGGAAGCCGATCGAGAAGATCAGCCCGTCGAAGCCCGAGGCCATCACCGCCGCGGAGATCCCCAGGAACGAGGCCGCCGACATGTAGTCGCCGGCGATGGCCAGGCCGTTCTGAAAGCCGGTGATGCCGCCGCCGCCGGTGTAGAAGTCAGCCGCGCTTTTGGTCTTCGCCGCGGCCCATTTGGTGATCCACAGCGTGAAGCCGACGAAGATCGCGAACATGGAGATCGCGGTCCAGTTGGTGGCCTGTTTTTCTGCCTGGCCCAGGTCGGCGCCCGCAGCCATGGCCACCCCCGCGCCGATCAGCGCGGCAAAGGGCAATGCGTATTTGGTGGTCGATTTCATTTCAGCACCGCCTTGGTGATTTCGTCCGACAGCTTGTCGAACTCGCTGTTCGCACGGCGCACATAAATGGCCGTGATGATGACGGTGAACACAATGACGCCCAGGCCGATGGGCATGCCCAGGGTCATCACACCACTGCCGATTCGCGTGGCCAGCAGCGGCTTGTTGAAAGCCACAAGCAGGATGAAGC
>JBATSN010000024.1:0-10971 GCA_049293315.1 Saccharimonas sp. (SeqCode) | reverse complement strand
GCTCTCGCTTTTGGGAGGTAAGGGTTGATAGAATAGGCCATAGCAGGCCTCCTTTCTGTAATTGGTTGTACATTTACAGTTTACGGGAGCCTGCTTTTTGGTTGCAAAGGTTTTGAGTTGATACGTTACCATAGGCGCAATAACACTTTTGTTGTATACTTGTAAGGTAGTAGATACTCGTATGCTCCCAGATGAAAACCGACCAACAACGCCTATCGTGGTACCGCAGCGTCAGTCGACAGCTGATGATAATAATGCCCCAAATAATGACGCGGCAGCTAATGTAGTACGAGGTCAAATTGATGCAATTTTTGGCGGTAGCTCAACTACTGAACCAGCCCCACACCCTACAACCACTGCGCCGCCAGCTGAAACCACGCCCGAACCCGTACTACGCGCACCCGCCACACCTGAACCGCGTGCTGCTAGCCCTCATTTGCGCGGACCGATAGCCTATACTCCAGGCGCCGATCAAAACGTGCAGTACGCCCATCAGCAAGCCGAAGTTGTCAGCCCCTACCAACGCAACCATACCCCCACAAGCCAACAGCTCGACAACCAACCAAACAATTGGCAAAAATATCATACCGCGTGGCAAAGCTATTACCAGCAATATTATTCACGGTACTACGAAGGCAAGACATACGAAGACCAGCAAGCTGTTGGCAAAAAAGAGTCTGACGAATCAACAATTACCCCTGATGAGGCCTTGTACGACCTGCGCGCTAAGCTGCGTAATCAAATACAGACCAAAGCAACTACCGTACGCAAAAGTCGCCATTTTATGCCGGCCATGGCCGCGATTGCAGTCATGATAGTGTTCTTATTTTTACAGTACAACCGCGTTATTTTCGCGAACATTGAAGCCTACGTAACGCCTGGCGACTTAGACCCTTCGGCATTAATTATAGACCCAAGTATCACCGCAGCCGTCAGTGCCGACCCACGCCTTATTGTGCCAAAAATTAATGTTGACGTACCGATTGTATGGGATGCAGTAGCCAGCGACCAAAACTCGTTAAACAATGCTATGAACAATGGCGTGGCCTGGTTTAATATACCCGGCGCCAATGCGCGGCCAGGTGAAGTAGGCAACTTTGTGGTATCAGGGCATAGCAGCAATGACTGGCTTGATAACGGTAACTACAAGTTTATTTTTGCCAGGCTTGAGCAGATTCAAGTGGGCGATGTGGTGTACGCCAACTACAATGGGACCCGCTACACCTATACCATTACTAAAAAAATTGTTGTAAAGCCTACGGACGTTCATGCACTAACCGACCCTACAGAAAAGCCAATTATTACACTCATAACCTGCGTACCGCTTGGTACAGCGTTAAACCGTTTACTAGTATTTGGCGAACAAATTAGCCCCGACCCGTCATCTGCTGCTAAAAATACTACTGCCGCACCAACGACTGAACCGGCCAAAATGCCTAGCAATTCACCAACGTTCTTCCAGCGTATTTTTGGCTGGGGTGGGTAACTAGTTAGCGCGGGTGACACGCACTAGCTGCACGCCAGCCGCACTGTTATAAAATGCGTAGAGGTATTTTTTGTTTTCTGACAGTGCAACTGATTGTGCGGCAGCTTGGGCATGAAACGCGGCGGCATTTGTGCCATCAAAGTCGTAATACGTGGCAATACCGTTGACAACTGCTGCCCAGTGGTGATTGTCGATCCACTGCACCGGCAGGGCAGGGGCCGCAGGTAGGGTAATGCGACTTACCTGTAGTAGTTCAAGATCGTATACGACTATCTTTTCGCCTGCTTGCACCATAATAAAGCGGGAATCATCTGGTGAGAACTGTGGCTGACCGCCGCTCATGTGCAGCGGCACAGTGGCTACTGTCACTAGTGTTAACTTACCGGTATCGCTCGCCGGAATTGTCCCTTTTTGAATCGTCATTGTGTCGCCATCCACTGTTACTATGTAGTGTTCACCAAAATACTTGCCAGTTGTCACTGCGAGTGGCTGCACGGGTGTGGTAGTGCTACTTGTACTAGTGCGTACTGTACGCGGCACGCTAGCGCCACGACTATAATAACCAGCTAAGCGCACCCCGCTCGCACTTGGGAGTGTTGTATAGCAAATTGTGGAACGTTCACAATATGAAAAGTCCGCTACGTTAGTGATGAGCGGCCCCGATAGTGTGTTATTAGCAATGTTCGCTTCGCGAATCTCGTGAGTATTGGTTAAGACGATCACCGTATTGCTATCGTCGAGTGCATAGTCGGCGCGGTCTATTGTGACCCCTAGCGATCGCGTCACATTGTACGGCGCATCACCACCGCGCAGAGGCACAGAAAGAAGCTCTGACCCCGTATCACTATACGTATGACGCACCAACACATGGCGGCCGTCTTTATCCCAGCTTTGCACACTAAACTGCGAACGAGCGCCAGGGTCGCTACTAACAGTTAAGATGCTCGATGGAATAGTTACTTTGTCGACTTGTGGCGTGTCGCTATTAAGTGAAACAACGTGAATAACAGGGGAAGAAGCTTCGGCGACAAAAGCTAAGTAACGGTAATCAGGCGATACTACGCTACTCGTGAGTGCAGGAACAGTCAGCAGCGTGCGCTCTGGGGCATTTTGCTGCAATAACAGCGCGTAGTTCAGCCACAACACACTGCCCGGTAGTACCGTCACTTGCTTTTGCCACGGTTGATAACCAGGCTTTGCAATAGTCACGGTGTGCTTACCAGTACTCGCGGTAATTTTACTGGTAGTTTTGCTCGCTAAGGTAATGCCGTCAATCGTTACCGTCGCCCCCGTCGGGCGAGAATCAAATTGCACCAAGCCACCTTGCTCTACCTTGCCATCGTACCTATTAAAACGGTACCCTAACACCACCATAACCAGCACGCTCACTATTGCGAACACCGAAATCACCATGAGTGTGTAAATAAATACGAGTTGAGCGCGTTTTTTACGCTTATTTTTTTGGTAGTGCATTGTCGCTGATAATTATACCGCGCTGCCTCCTAAAAGAATAGTGTCGCCCTTGCCAAACTGCTATTGTTTGTTTACTATAGAACTAAGCACGAGCAGGGTAGCTCGACAAAAACGGGGTAACTATGGCAAACACAACAGTTTCAGTAAATGGCACCGTGTACCACACGGCAACTGGCTTACCGCTACGATTAGAGCGCCAGCAACATCAGTCTAAGGCGCGTAGCGCTCAGGGGCTGCATGCTACCACACAAAAATCACGCACGCTGAGCCGCAAGTATGTTCATAGGTCCACACCAGCCGCAGCGCAACCGGCAGAAGCTACATTACAGCCAAAAGTTCAGGCGCAGCCAGTAGCGGCGCCCGTCAAGCCACTCATTACTCGTAGTCAATCTATTTCACGTTTTGCTAAACAATATAATCAAGCACATCAGCCTGCCAAAAAAATCATTAACGACATTGGCCCAACAAGCCACCCCTTGGTCGAAAAGGTCGAACAACGCCGCAGCGTGCCTGCAGCAAAGCAAGCAAGCTACACGCCGTCACAGGTACTCAAAAACCAAGCTATTGCTGAAGCCATGGCAAAAACGCCAGCAAAATCTGCCAAACAAGCTCGCTTACCGCGCCAATCATGGTTCAAGCGTGCCTTTAGCATGGCGTCAGCTTCACTCGCAATTTTACTACTAGGCGGCTATCTAACCTACCTTAATATGCCTCAACTTTCAACTCGCGTTGCTGCGTCGCAAGCAGGCATTAACGCCAGTTACCCCGCGTATAAACCAAGTGGCTATAGTCTTTCTGGGCCAGTGGCTTTCGACAACGGCAGTGTTAGCATGAAGTTTGCCGCCAACGCCGGCCCACAAACATATACACTCAGCCAAACAAAATCTGGCTGGGATTCTTCAGCAGTCCTCGACAATTATGTTCAGCCAAAGAGCGGCAGTAACTACAGCACCACGACGGCAAATGGTCTTACCATTTTTAGCTTCGGTAACAGCGCAGCCTGGGTAAATGGTGGGATTCTCTACACAATTTCAGGTGACGCTCCGCTATCAAGCCAACAAATAGAACGTATTGCTACTAGTTTATAAAACACTCCTCATTCATCTGTTATAATACCTTTTATGAACGTACGTACTCGCTTCGCCCCTAGTCCGACGGGCTTTTTGCATGTCGGCGGAATTCGCACCGCGCTGTTTGCATACCTTGTCGCGCGGCAAGCAGGTGGCAAATTTGTCCTGCGCCTCGAAGACACTGATCGCAAGCGCTTGATCGAGGGCAGTAGGGAGCATCTCATCGCCAGCCTCAAAACAATTGGGATTGAGTACGATGAAGGCCCCGATATTGGCGGGCCATTTGCGCCCTATGTGCAGAGTGAGCGGCTCGAAAGCTACGCCCAGTGGGCCCGAGTACTTATTAACAAAGGCCTGGCCTACGCCGACCCCTATACCGCCGAAGAAGTGCAGCATTTCCGCGAACAAGCTCAGGCCAACAAAAAAGCATTTTTGTACCGTGATTTTCGCCCCGAGAATCCACCAGAATGGGATGGCAGCCAGCCACTCCGCTTTCGCTCTACCCCAAAAAGCTACACCTACCACGACGAGGTCATGGGTACTATCACCACTAGCCCCGAGGTCATCGACGACATCATTCTCATTAAATCCGACGGCTACCCAACCTACAACTTCGCGCATATCATTGACGACACCGAGATGGAAATTACCCACGTCATTCGTGGCCAAGAGTTCATCAGCAGCATGCCAAACTACCTCGCGCTCTACGAAGCGCTCGGTTTTGAAGTAACTCTAGCGGGTGACGTCGCGCAGCACGACAGCGCAGCGGTCGCTTTAGAGGGTGAAGCGCCGCTAGCGGGTGACGACGAGCGGGGCAGCACCCATATTTCTTTGCCTGTGGCAAAAAATATAGGGGCGGACTCGTCGGCAGGACCCGCGTCTAGCGACCTACGTGCGACCAGCGGGAGTGACGACGGGAGCGGTAAGAAACGCGCCTTACCTGCCTTCGCGCACATGCCCCATATCATGAATGAGCAGGGCAACAAGAAGTTGGGCAAACGCGACGGCGCCAAAGATGTGCTTGACTATATTCGCGATGGATACCTGCCCGAAACCATGATGAGCTTCATCGCCACACTCGGCTGGAACGACGGCACAGAACAAGAAGTGTTTACACGAAATGAACTAATAGAAAAGTTCGGTCTTGACCGTATCCAGCGAAGTGGCGCACGCTTCGACGAAAAGCGCCTGCTATGGATGAACGGCCACTTCATCCGCGAGCTGAGCCTCGATGAACTATACAATCGCTGCGAATTCTTTTGGAGCGACACCGCCAAAAAAGCGCCTGAAGACTACAAAAAACGCGTCCTTGCGCTCGCCCATGACCGCCTAAAAACACTTAAAGATTTGCCAGGCCTCACTAGTTATTTTTTCGCAGAACCAACGCGCGACGATAGCTTGATTACAACCAACAAGCAGCTCAAAAAACTATCATCAGATGAGGTTTCTCATCTGTTAGACTTGGTCAAATCTGAATTTGAGACCCTTGACGACTGGACGCCAGAAGCAATCCAAACCACCCTCAACAACCTCCTCGAAACCACCGGTCAAAAACCCGGCACGCTCTTTAGTCTTGTTCGCATCGTCACCACCTGGGCGCCATTCAGCCCCCAACTGAACGACACTTTGGCGCTACTGGGCAAACAAAAAACGCTTCTGCGACTGAGCAAAGCGTTCTAAGAAATAGTCATAAATAGTGTTGCCGTGATCCGGCTGTCCCCGCTTTGGAGGACAGCCGGATCACTTGTTGTTCATGTCACCGCCTTGCCCATATGGGCAAGGTGACCACCGCGAGAACGAACGCTCCCACCACCCACAACAGGATCGCCCAGGCACCGACCTCCCACCAGGTTACTGCGAAAGCCCAGGCGAGCAAGCCGAGGACGACGAGGCCAAGCACGACGAACGGGAGTTTGGTCAGTGTGAACACCGCGGCAGTGCGTAACCGTACGGTTGTCTTAATCCTCGAGAAGCTGTGAAGCGCCTCACCCCACCTCACGATGGGGAAGTAGTGCGCGACATCGCCGAGATTGATTACGCCGACCGCCATGGGGTCGGCCGCAATCTCAAGCATGTGGTGCACCTTGTCGGCTGCGCGCCGGTAGAACTGGCCGACGCGCTCACCGATGCCCGACCCCTCACTTGTCCAGATCTCGATCCGGTCGAACAATTTGAGCGCTCTAGCATCAGCGATAGCCAGCGCCACCTCCTCGGGTGGGACGTCGTAGCGATACTCCGAGAGCCCATAGCTGGTGGGTAGGTACGCTCGCCAGACGACGAGATCACCCTTGCTCAGTTCACCGTAGAGCAAATCAGCCGAAGCCAACCGCTCCTTGGTGGCGGCAAACCCCGGGGCTCCTTGAGCCAGTGCCACGAGACCCGCCTTCTCATAGGCAGCTTGGGCCGTTTTCTGTCGCTCGTCTTGCGTAGGGATCGGCACGTCGACGGGCCGACGGAAACTTTCAACCTGCACGGTGGCAGTTACCATTGTGCATTCACCTCCGGTGCTGTACTAGTCGCAAAAACCCTGATGTCTTCACGATCTCACCTTTAATCTATATGTTCTCTTTTTATTTGTCAATGTTGTTACAACATTTTATAATCACATTACTGACTTCTGCGTATATCGCACATCAGCTTAGTAAAAGCTTGCTTCGACAAAATGCCACGGTTCCTGATATACTAGCCATAAGCATGAAACCACGGCCTCCTCACGCATTGTTCCCCCGCATACACACCTGGCTGCACAACCATCGCGTCGTCACCTACGTCTTGATTGCTATTGGGTTATCTGTTGCATCATTAATGATTATGCTCGTATTGTATTACAAAAAACCAGTACATACGCCAGCCAGTAACCCCGTGGCACAACAAAAAAAGGCTACACCAGCACCTATATTTTATTCGCCGCTCACCGGTAAGCCGGTAGCGAACCAAGCTGCTACTACCCAACCTGTCACGGCAATTATGATCGAAAACAGTCCTGATGCCCGGCCACAAAGTGGCCTAAAAGACGCCGGTATTGTGTATGAAGCGATTGCTGAAGGCGGTATTACCAGATTTTTGACCCTTCACCAAGAAGGGAAGCCCCAACTAATCGGGCCAGTACGCAGCTTGCGTATGTACTACCTTGATTGGGCTGCGCCATATAACGCAAGTATCGCCCATATTGGCGGTAGCTATAACGCCCTACAAGAAGTGCGCAATGGTCAGTACCGCGACATTGATCAGTTTTTTAATGCACAATATTACTGGCGAGCAACAGATCGCGCTGCACCCCATAACGTGTATACGAGCTTTGAAAAACTCGATGCGCTCAACGCCACTAAAGGCTACACTAGTTCAACCTTCACCGGATTCACACGCAGCAACAGCACAGCAACCCCCACACCAACCGCTACCAGTATCGATCTTAATTTTAGTAGCGCCCTATATAACACGCATTACGACTACGACAAAACCAGCAACACGTATATGCGCAGTATTGGTGGCGAAGCTAGCAACGACCGCGAAGGTGGCCGTATTACTCCAGCAGTAGTGGTGGCGCTAAAAGTCGACATGACAACCGTATACGAAGACGGCTGGCGCCAAAGTATTACTACCACAGGCAGCGGGGGAGCGGTCGTGTTCCAAAATGGCCAAGTAACCGAATGTACATGGCGCAAAAACGACCGCGCAGCACCGCTCGAACTACTAGCAGCCGACGGCAAAACTCTGCCACTAGCTCGTGGTCAAACCTGGATTGCAGCAATTCCAAACAGTGGGGGATCAATTACATGGAAGTAGCGCCAACCCCGCCATCAGTGACGCCGCCAAAAGCCAAAAAACCCACTAAACCCATCCTACTGCGTGACTACTGGAGGCGTTACAAGCGCATGGCGATTGCGGCTACGATTGGTATGCAATGCGCCGTGGCCGTTGTCGTAAGCCTATCGCTGCTCGTTGGCGGCATGCAGCCTACTAATCCCGTATTTTTTATTACACTTTTTACTACGCTATTAACAAGCGGCACATTGAATGTTTTGTTAGTACACAGTATCATTACGCCGCACCGTGACATCATCAATGCCGTTGTAAACAACGCCGGCGAACAGCCACTTGGCCCTTTGGCCAACCCTAATACACGGCGCTATACTAAAAACGGTTTTCGGCCCGTGCTGCAATACGTTTACGAAATGGCGGCTGGCCAATCCCAAGCTAAAACAACCGATACTGCCGACACACAGCAGCTACGCCTGCTCACAACCGCACTCAATAACACCCGGGCAGGCATTATTGTCATGAATGGCCAGGGCGACATTCAGTATGCTAATAGCCGCGCGCCAGTGGTGACTAATAGCAACAATATACAGCAGCTCGAGCTGCTATTCGACCAGCATGACCAACTAACAGACTGGTTAGCTACGTGCCAACAATCGGCTGTGCATAGTGATAAAACCTGGCAACGGGTAGCAAATAAAATAGTCGGCGATGAAGACCGACGAATTTTTGACATTAGCGCCAGCTACGAAAAAGGCAGCGCCGCCGAAGTAGTATTGGTGTTATTCGACCACACTGCCACCTATAAGCCCGAAGACGACGAACTTGATTTCATTTCATTTGCAGCTCACGAGCTACGCGGCCCAATTACGGTAATTCGTGGCTACCTTGACGTACTCGACATTGAACTTGAAGCTACCTTGGCGCCCGACCAGAAAGAACTCATGAAACGCCTTATTGTTTCGGCCAACCGCTTAAGCGGCTATATTAACAATATCTTAAACACCAGTAAGTACGACCGCAGACACCTCAAAATTAACCTCGCAGAAGAACATTTGGCCGACATTTACGACCTTATTCAAGATGACATGAACTTGCGCGCCAGCTCACAAAATCGCTTGCTTTCCGTCACTATTCCACGCGACCTACCAACCATTGCTGCCGACCGTTCCAGCTTAAGTGAAGTGTTATCAAATCTCATCGACAACGCGCTAAAATACAGCGATGAAGGCGGGGCAGTCGCCGTAAGCGCCGCTATAAAAAATCCTTCCACAATTGAAGTGAGCGTGCAAGACAACGGCATTGGTATGCCAAGCAACGTTGTTGGGAATCTGTTCCATAAGTTTTACCGCAGCCACCGATCGCGCGAAACCGTGGCCGGCACAGGCATCGGACTTTACATCTGCAAAGCCATCGTTGAAAGCCATGGTGGTACAATAGGTGTATCGAGTGTAGAAGGCGCCGGCTCGACGTTTAGCTTCACTGTGCCAATTTATGCTTCGGTTGCCGAAAAACTACAAGCCAACGACCATACCAATGCAGGACTCATGAGCGACGGCACCGGTTGGATAAAAAATCATTCAAAATATAGCGGATAAAGGGAAGACCTATGGCAATAAATACAATTTTAGTAATCGAAGATGACCGATTTATTGGCGAAATGTATGTGCGCAGCCTGCAGCATGCCGGCTATACTGTTGATTGGGTAGTAGACGGTAATGATGGCCTAGTAACCGCCACTAGCAAGCCCTACGACGTCATACTGCTCGACATTATGCTGCCTGAAAAACGCGGCACTGAAATTTTAGCAGCGCTACGAAGCGAAGGCACCGATAAGATTCCAGGTACGCGCATTATTGTACTTACCAACTTCGATCAAGACACCGAGAGCCGACTTGCCATGCAGCACAACGTAGACGCCTACCTGATTAAAGCTGAAATTACGCCACGCAAATTACTCGAAGTAATCGCAAAGCTCGACACGCCGCCCGCTACCGTCGCCTAGACATCCGTTTTTGGCTTTGATACAGTAAACAAAGCGCTATGGCCTCATCGTCTAACGTGAGGAGCGCCAGTGGCGCTACGCAAGGCCGGAAGCCGGATGAGCTTTAGCTCACCGACTGAGGCGGGCCCGCGAGCGATTTCGAGGAAATCGACGAGCGGGTAGGACATCAGGCTGTCCGACAGCAACGTGCAGACGTTTCGTACAAAGTACCTGACAATTAAACTACCATGGTCGTATCGTCTAACGGTTAGGACATCAGGTTCTCATCCTGACAATCCGGGTTCGATTCCCGGTACGATCACCAAAGTAATAGGCTCAGACCCTTGTGGTTTGGGCCTATTACTTTAGTCGAATCTTATTCGGCAGGAATCGAACTCGCTCGCGGTTCGGGCGAAGCGTTCGCTCTGCGAACATTCCCGGTGGGATCACCAAGAAAAGCCGCTTACCCCTCGTGGGTGGGCGGTTTTTCTTTGGGCGGGCTTGCCCACGTCCCTAAACTTACACCACGGGACGGACACCTAAAGTGGTAGGCCTAAGGTCACGGTAGGTCGATAACAGATGGACTTGGCTGCCGTCGTTATTAGACGAGCCGGTAGGTGCACATGCACCATTTGCAAGGTCACCCGCGAGCCACGTAGCATATGGAAAAGAAGAAGCTTTTTCTTTCAATCGATCCACCGGTGCCTCTCCTAGTTCATACCGAATAGCCCTCATCGTTAGGTAATCTGAAATAGTGGGGTGTTGTGCTTCTTTATACGCATGGTCGACGCTCGTTTCGGTAGGGTAAATAGTGCCAGGAATGATGCGGATTGTCCATGGGATACCCTGGTGAGTCATAACCCGACTGTTCGCCCCGGCGCCCGGCAAGTGAGACAGGTCGGTGAGATCTGACCAGTGGGTGATAATGCTATCGTTCACATGTAGCCCACCACCACGTATGCGTGGAGCACCGTCTACGCCTAGCGTGTTAACGCCTGGATCATCCTGAAGCGCTTGATACCCACGATGCCACGCTTCTAAGGGTAGGCCGTTTGCAGTTATAACCAGCTGTGGTTCGTGGCCAGCATCTTTTTCTTGGGCGTACACGGTAGCTATATCTTCGAAGTTGATACCGGCGTCAACAAATTCCTGAGTAGTTGGCATAGTAATGCCAGCTCGTCCAAAGAAGCGTTCGGTAG
>JBATSN010000023.1:0-1566 GCA_049293315.1 Saccharimonas sp. (SeqCode) | reverse complement strand
ACCCCGGATCGATTCAACGAAGCGCTCATAGCCGATGTCCTGCTCCGATGTGTAAGCCAGACTTCGATCGGTGACACGATCCAGGAACTGGCGCGCGGGATGGCGGTGGTCGCTGAAAAACCGGACGTCGGTGCGGGCCAGCTCGAGCAGCGGTGACGTCAGCCCCTGCAGTGCATCCCTGACCTGCTCGAGAAGACGCTCGTCCAGGGTAAGGTTGTCCAGCATCATCCGGGTCACTTCTTCGCCGATCTGCTGCCCCAATTGTCGACCGTCCTTGGGCGTGCGCAGGCTCAGGTCCACGTGCTGCGCGGCCGTGTTGCCTGCCGAAGCGCTTTGCTGCTTCTTGCGCAACTCCAGACGCTGGATCATCGCCTCGACCTGCTTCATGTCCTGCAACGCGGTCAGCGACGCGGGTATGGTGTGCAGGAAATCGCTTCCAGGGCGTCCGCTGAGGTTGGCCAAATCCCCCACATCTGCCGAAAGCAACCGACGCAGACGTTCCAGCGTGACCACGGCCCGAGTGGTCTCGTTGCTCTTCTCCGTGTTGCGAGACGCGGCAGCGCCGGCGAGCGTGGGCGGTGTGATGCCGGCCGGTTCCACGCCCTGCGACAGCAACCATTCGGTGAGTTCGCGGTAGATCTGGCGCAAGCCGACGCCCAGCCGACCCGCTGCCGAGGCCAGAACCTCGCTGCGGATCTCGGCGATCGAGATGTGAGCGGCCATGGTGTCGCGCAGCGCCTTGGCGAACAGCTCCGGACGCAGCGGATTGATGTTGGGCTGCACATTGATCCAGCCCATCACGGTGCTGATCAGCGCGTTCAGCCTGGGTAGCGCCTCGCCGGCCGTGAAGTCCAGCTCCTGCTGCACCCGGGCCAGTTCGATGCTTTGGTCAAGCTGGTGCATGTCGAGCAGCTGAATGTCCTCGAACCGCACCAGCGGTCGGCTGCCGGTATCGGATACCCCGCCATAGGACAAGACGCGCACCTGCCCCGAGAACGCGTTGCGCAGCGAATCGCGCTGATCCAGCAGTTGCTGGATCACCGGCTTCAATTCAGGCCGGAATCCCCCCCGG
This sequence comes from Saccharimonas sp. (SeqCode), assembly GCA_049293315.1. GTDB lineage: Bacteria > Patescibacteriota > Saccharimonadia > Saccharimonadales > Saccharimonadaceae > Saccharimonas. The sequence goes on along the minus strand of JBATSN010000023.1, from coordinate 494 downwards.
CCCGCCGGTTTGTGCGGATCCAGCCCGGCGGCAAGCCGCAAGCCGTCCAGAACCTGGTCCATCAGGCTGGGAACCTGGGCCAGCACCAGTTCGAGGCACGACGACACCGTCACCCGGCGTTTGCCGAGACTGTCCGCGATACCGATCCTGCGTTTGACTCCGGGCCTCATGGACGCAAGTATTGCAGGAAATCCGGCGCTTGAGAATGCTTTCTACTTCAGGGCCTTGAAGCGCATGCGCTTGGGCTTGGCGCCTTCCTCGCCGAGGCGGCGCTTCTTGTCGGCTTCGTAGTCCTGGTAATTGCCGTCGAAGAACACCCACTGGCTGTCGCCTTCGGCGGCCAGGATATGGGTGCAGATGCGGTCCAGAAACCAGCGGTCGTGGCTGATGACCATGATGGAGCCGGCGAATTCCAGCAGCGCGTCTTCCAGCGCGCGCAGGGTTTCAATGTCCAGGTCGTTGGACGGCTCGTCGAGCAGCAGCAGGTTGCCGCC
>JBATSN010000022.1:0-40420 GCA_049293315.1 Saccharimonas sp. (SeqCode) | reverse complement strand
GCTCTCGCTTTTGGGAGGTAAGGGTTGATAGAATAGGCCATAGCAGGCCTCCTTTCTGTAATTGGTTGTACATTTACAGTTTACGGGAGCCTGCTTTTTGGTTGCAAAGGTTTTGAGTTGATACGTTTTTGTTGACATTTATATGGTTTTGTGATATGATTGAATTTGAATGCGTATCGTCCGATATGCATACCGTACCTCGGAAAGGCACGACAATGCCCGTAACCAACATTCTTCTCGGCGTCATCTTCCTCACGCTCCTAGGCATCCTCTGGGGCGTCATGAACATCATGCGCCGCGGCGTCAACACGACCGCGACCTACATGATCGACCCCGGCATCGAAGACGCCATAAAGCGCATCAGGACCGGCATCGAACACCACGCTGAAGTCAGCGCCGTTCTCGGCCTGATGAAGCAGCTCGACGCCGACCCGGGCGCACTGGAACTCATCAAGGAGCACCCGAAGACGGTCCAGGCAGCGGCCGCACTGCACTACGTCAACACGCTTGGCGCTGCGTTGTTGTACGCGCAGCATAAGCTGCAGGATGCCCACGCCGGTAACTCGCGCGCACTTGCACCCTTCGGCAACTACAAGAAGGCTGCCATCGAAGGCTGGCAAGCCGAAGTTGACAGCATCCGCGCCAAGCTCAACGCGGCAGTCGATGCCTGCGCCAAGCTGTAGTACCACCCGCGGCCCGACCTTGCCCCACCCGGTGTGCGGTGGGGCCGCTTCGACTATAGAGCGATTTTTACAACAATTTTTATTTGACCTCATATACCCTTGTGGACAATTTTAGTGTTGACTTTTTAGGCCCTAAAGCGTATATAATGAAGGTAATACTACAACAACACAGACAAAGATTGCGAGAACTAATATGTCTGAATTACCAGAAAAACAAGTCAAGCGACTGAAATCGTTGCTTCAAGAAGCTGAAACAAACCTAGCCGCCGCTAAAGAACTGCTGATTAGCATTATTGGCGATGACGGCACAGCTATTACCCCTACAAATAGTCGCGAAGAAGTCAGCGGCAAGGTGATTGAAGGCGTGTTTGACGGCCAAGTAATGATCGGCCCCGACGGCAAAAGCTACCCAGTGCCAGCAAACTATGCCAGCAAGTCAAAATTAGTAGAAGGCGACATCCTAAAATTAACCATCGCCGACGATGGCGGGTTTATTTATAAGCAAATCAACCCAACCCCACGCAAACAAGTGATTGGCACGCTCGTACAACACGACGGCGCTTACTACGTTGAAGCTGGTGGCCGGGAATACCGTATCTTACTTGCAAGCGTAACGTATTTTAGAATCAATATTGGCGACCAAGTTACTATTATTGTACCCGAAGATAACCCCGACGCTACCTGGGCTGCTGTCGAAGCCGCGCTATAAATACACTGTGCCAAAACTACAACAGCTCGCATGGCCTTTACCGGTTATACTAGTATATGAATAAACCGGTAAACGGGTGGTGAGTAGGAGGGGCGCATGGCAAAGTTAGAGTTTTTTCATGGGGTCATGGGCAGTGGCAAAGGTGTATATATTGCACAAATGGTCCATAACACTCTAACACGCGAGATCACGCCAATCACCATGAAGCATGGTATTGACACAAAAGGCGGTAATGCAATCGTCTCGCGTATTGGCACACATGTGCCAGTCGACATTATGGCAGAACCAGCCAAACCAGAATTACACCTACCAGAAACAGATGTTCGAGCAAAGGTGCTGTCATACATAGGTGATCGCGGCATTCAACTAGCGCATATCATTACTGATGAAGCGCAATTTTTTAGTCCGGCGCAGATCGACCAACTGTATGCGCTCGCTCATCATGATAACGTACCTGTCACATGTTTTGGCCTACGCGCCGACGTATATCGCAATCTATTTGCGGGCAGTCAACGCCTATTTGAACTTGCAGATTGCACTACAGAACTTCAATCAGCAGTTCGCTGCACGGGTTGCGGCGACACACCAAACCAAAATGGTCGTTACATTGACGGGTTATTCGACATTAATACCACTGCTGAAGTGGTGAGTATTGACGGCGCAAAAGAAAATGTCGTGTACGACGTATTTTGCAATGATTGCTACGACCATGCGGCTAACCAGGCAAAGCAAGGCATACGAGTAGAACCGCGCGGTATCTAAAAACTACAACAATACGAGCTGCCAAAAACCGCTATACTATAGGTAATGGGGCAGGCGTTATATCGAAAATACCGTAGTAAGTCACTCGACGAAATTGTCGGGCAGTCGCATATTACCACCATATTGCAGCGCGCAATTGCTGCTGACCAAATTGCCCATGCCTACTTACTCACCGGCCCTAAAGGTGTTGGCAAAACTAGCATTGCACGTATTTTAGCGCACGAAATAAATAAACTACCGTATACCAGTGAATCAACCCACCTTGATATTATTGAAATCGACGCCGCTAGCAACAACGGCGTTGACGACATACGCGAACTGCGCGAAAAAGTTCAAATTGCACCAAGCAGCGCGCGGAAAAAAATCTATATTATTGACGAAGTTCATATGCTCAGCAAGCAAGCATTTAATGCTTTACTAAAAACACTTGAAGAGCCGCCTGAGCATGTTGTATTTATACTAGCAACAACCGACGCTGATAAGTTGCCTGCGACCATTATTAGTCGCGTGCAGCGGTTTAATTTTCGCGCTATCGTGCCACAAGATGCCGTAGAACACTTACGCACGATTGCCGCTGCTGAAAACATTACTGTTGACGATGATGCGTTGCAGTTGATTGCTCTGCATGGCAATGGCAGTTTTCGTGATAGCATTAGTTTGCTCGATCAGCTACGTCATAGTAGCGATGACGGCATTACCCGGCAGTTGATTGAACAAGTAATGGGTCTTGCGAGTAGCACCACAGTTGACGCACTGCTTAGTGCCTATCAACAGCAAGATTTTGCCAAAATAGTTGCACTACTTAATCAAGCGCAGTCCGCTGGCACCCCAGCTGGACTACTAGCAGGGCAGCTCATGCACACTATTCATGAGCAAATTCTGCACACACCGTCACTCCTGCCACTCCTTGACCAATTAACTGAAGTGCAACGCAGCGCCTGGCCCTACGTAAAGTTGCTAACGGCCATGGCGGGCAATCTGTCGCCACAGCCTACTGCGGCAGAGATAGCGCCTACTCGCGTGCCTGTTGCGCCAACTACACCCGCTTTACAACCGCCCGCTCAAGACGTAATCCAGGCCACCACTGCGCCAGCGCCTGCTAAACCTGCAGCAACTGCTCAACCTCTCGACAACACTGCAGACTTTAACTGGGCCGCCCTACTCGCGAACTTAAAAGACACTGCGGCCGGCACGTACGCTCTGCTTTCCAAGTGCGGGTATAGTGTGAATAATACTATGGTCACTATCTACGCTGGCCGCGCTTTCACAAAAAAACAAATCGAAAAAGCACTACCTGCCATACAAGCAACGCTGCAGTCAATTGGCGTAACCAATACTGAAATCACTGTGTTAACCACCCAAAAACCCGCGAGCGATAGCACGACAGCCGCAGTTCTTGCTATGATGGGTGGGGGAGAAGAAGTAACGTTATAATGGCTGAAAAAAAGCAAGTTGTTGCCGGAAAAGTTCCACCACAGTCAATTGATGCCGAAATGAGCTTAATCGGCGCTATTTTAATTGATGAAGACGTGGTTGCTGATGCGAGTGAAGCGGTAACAGCAAAAGATTTTTACGACAAACGGCACCAGTTAATTTTTGCAGCTATCATGCGATTATATGAACGACATAAACCAGTCGACTTACTCACCTTAACTGAAGAACTTAAGAAAAAAGATCAGCTTGAAACAGTAGGCGGTAGCGCATACTTAACAGAACTCACAAATTATGTACCGACTGCTGCCCATGCCCATGCCTACGCTGAACTTGTTCAGCAAAAAGCAGTGCGGCGGCGCTTAATCAAAGCTAGTGCCGAAATCAGTGAAATGGGGTTTGACGAAGAAACCACCACACAAGAATTACTAGAAAAGGCTGAGGCCGAACTATTTAGTGTGAGCGACCAATCACTTAAACAAGACCTCGTCAGTATAGACAGCATTTTAACAGAAAGCTTTGACCGTATTGAAGAACTGCACCGCAATAAAGGTGCGTTGCGCGGCATTCGCACTGGCTACCGCGACCTTGACACCATGACAGCCGGGTTGCAGCGAAGCGATCTGATAATTTTAGCGGCACGCCCTGCCATGGGTAAAACGACACTCGTTACCAACTTAGCTTATAACGTTGCTACCATTGCAAAACTGCCTGTGCTGTTTTTCAGCCTTGAAATGAGCAAAGAACAGCTCATCGACCGTATGTTGGCAGACGCAAGTGGAGTTGATAGTTGGAATATTCGCACTGGTAATTTGAGTGATGATGATTTTAGTAAAATTAGCGAGGCCATGGGTGAAATGGCGGAAGCCCCGATTTTTATTGACGACACGCCAGGCCTCAGCGTACTCGAAATGCGCACAAAAGCTAGGCGCGCTGCTCATGATCAGCCGCTTGGCTTAATTATTGTTGACTACTTGCAACTTATGCAAGCGAGCGGCAACCACCAGGGCAACCGCGTGCAAGAAGTCAGCGAAATTAGCCGCGGATTAAAACTAATCGCCCGCGAACTGAACGTACCACTTATCGCGCTCAGCCAGCTGAGTCGTTTAGTCGAAAGCCGCAACCCACCAATCCCTCAACTTTCCGACCTACGTGAATCGGGCAGCATCGAACAAGACGCCGACATCGTTAGCTTTATTTACCGACCAGGCTACTACGAACCAGATAATCCCGATGTACAGAACATCACCGACCTTATTATTGCTAAGCATCGTAACGGCCCCGTAGGTAAAGTACAGCTATACTTCCACCCAGAACGGTTGCGATTTATGTCGCTCGACAAGCGTAGGGAATAGCCCGCATTGGTTATGGTATACTAAACCTACTACTATGCAAAAACGCGTAACTGACTATGTATTGTACCGCTGGCGCTATGCGCTAAGTTATCTTTTTATTGCAGGAGTTATTGGTTTGGTGCTGTTCGTTGCAAGTATATATGTGCCTGGAGCGCTGAGGGCAGGTGAAACAACAGCTAGTCTAAAAAGTGGCGCTTTGTCGATCGAAGCACTCAGCCCACACATGGTGATCGATTTACCGTACCACATTTTGCAACGGTTTAGCTTTATGCTATTTGGCGTTACCACACTTTCAATTAAGCTGCCGTCTATTTTACTTGGCATAGTGACAGTATTCGGTATTTTTCTGCTTGTCCGCACCTGGTTCCGCCGTAACATCGCCATACTTGTTACATTGCTTGCTGCTACGTCGACCCAGTTTTTGTTTTTAGTGCAAGACGGTACTCCAAATATTATGTTCAGCTTTTTAACAGTTTGGCTGTTGTTTGCTGCAACATATGTCACTCGAAATAAAACATTTGGTACGTTTTGGAAAGTACTCACGGGTGTACTCATGGCAACAGCGCTTTACTCGCCACTTGGCATTTACCTAGTACTCGCCGTACTCACCACAACGTTTTTTCATCCCCATATACGCTATGTTATTTTGCACTTTTCTCGGCCACGATTATGGATCGGCGTACTGCTCGGCCTAGCTTCCCTGGTGCCGCTTTTTTATGCCGCATTTGTTGACCCAACCACACTCATGATTCTCGCCGGCCTGCCAACTACCGACCCCGACTTAAGTAAAAACATGACAGACATTGTACTGAATCTGTTTGGATTCGCTGCTTCATCAACTAGTTACTTACTACGACCTGCCTATTCGCTAGGTCTTACTCTGCTTATGCTCGTCGGCATTTACAAGCTGGTGACATACAAATACACCGCAAGAAGTTATATTACACTCACACTCGGGCTATTCATGGTGCCACTTGTTCTACTCAACCCAGAGCATGTGTACGCGCTCTTCCCCCTGGCATGCTTAATGATAGCACTTGGCATCGCTACGCTTATTACCGACTGGTACAAGCTGTTCCCGCGTAATCCATACGCTCGCGTTGCGGGATTGCTGCCACTGGGGGTGCTTATTTTAGGCATCGTATATTCAGGTATCACACGCTATATGGGTAACTATACTTACAATCCCGCCATTATGTCACATTATTCGCACGACTTATCGCTCCTTGCGTCTCAACTACAGTCTACACCAGCTAAACAACAGCCTGTTGCACTGGTTGTCGGCAAAGATGAAGCTGCGTTTTACGGGCTTGTCGCACACTACGATAAACGGTTTGCTATTGCTGGTACCGACTCTACCCATAGCTCACCAGTTACTATGGTGTCACACGCTGCACACGCCGAGTATACGGCAGCAAAAGAACCAACCGCAATTATTACAAACAGCATGTCCCAAGCAAGCGACCGGTTTTACATCTATAAAACTGTCGCTAAATAACGTATACTAAGCGTATAACTATTTATGGAGGAAGTTTTTTATGGCACTTGACCAAATGAAAATGCTTAATGATTTACGTAAAGCGCAAAAAGCGTTAGCAAAAGAAATTATTGAAGTTGAAGCTGGCGACGGCGCCGTTATCGTGCAGATTACTGGTGAACTTAAAGTAAAAAGCATTAAAATAGACCCTAGCTTTGTAGACCTCGACGATATTAGCGAATTGGAACACTGGCTCGAAATTGCCATTCGAGATGGTATGGCAAAAGCACAAGAAATCGCTGCTGAAAAAATGAAACCGCTCATGGGCGGCCTAGGCAATCTAGGATTATAAGTACTATATGGCTCAATTATTGCCGTCGGCGCTAATCAGCGTCATTGACGAACTGGGGCGGCTACCTGGAGTAGGACCGCGCTCGGCTGAACGCTATGCTTACTTTCTATTGCGGGCTGATTCACGTACAGCACGAAGCCTGAGCCAGGCGATTGCATTTTTGCACGACGGCGTAAAAACCTGCCCAGTTACCTTTGCCTTAATTGATCCAGATCAAGAAACATCACCATTTTATAGCAATGCCGACCGCAATAAGTCGCTAGTAGCCATTGTCGAAGAACCGCTCGATATTATAGCGCTGGAACGAACCGGCCAATATAAAGGCACCTACCATGTGCTTGGTGGTGCGATGAGTCCAATTGATGGTATTGGCCCTGAACAACTTCATATTCCTGAACTACTTGGGCGACTCAAAACCGACAAAGTAGAAGAAGTCATTATTGCAACGAACGCGAGCGTTGAAGGCGAATCGACTGCACTGTTCATTCAGCGGCAGATTCGTGACGCTGGTATTGACACAAAAGTAACAAGACTGGCCCGTGGTATCCCTGTGGGGGTAGACCTTGAGTATGCCGACCAGATAACTCTCACGCACGCGCTTGAAGGCCGTCGCAGCTTATAGCGTATACCAAAGAGAGGTGCGTTTTCATTCGTAACTGATACAATAGTAAGTGATGTTTACTACTCCTATTCAATACATAACCGATGCACAGCATATTGTAGTCATTCAGGCTGAAAATCCTGACGGTGACTCATTAGCTAGCTCACTCGCACTTGAAGACCTACTAGGTAACCTCGGCAAAACTGTCACACTATATTGTGCGATTGATATGCCCAAATATTTACGCTACTGCCAGGGGTGGGATAGGGTAGTGAGCGACTTCCCCTACAATGCTGATTTAGCAATTATCGTTGATACTGCATCTGAAGCGTTACTCGAAAAAGCATTGGCAACGCCCGGTGTGCGATCATTTTTGTCATCACACCCTGTGCTTGTACTTGATCATCACGGCGAAAATGACGCCGATGATTCACAAAACACACTACAGTTCCCGCACGAATTTGTTATGAGCGGCACAGCGGCGGCTACCGGCGAATTGATTTATGATTTAGCCCAAGAAGCTGGCTGGCAAATTAGTCCACTTACAGCTGAACAACTATATGTTTCGATAGCAGCCGACACACTTGGGTTAAGTACGCCTGCTGCTACTGCCGCCACATTCCAGGTAGTCGCAAATCTTGTAAACGCTGGCGCTATACCAGCCGACGTTGAGCTGCGTCGCCGTGAATACATGAAAAAACCAGCCGATATCTTAACATATAAGGGTGAGCTGATTCAGCGCATCGAATACCATCTTGACGGAGCGCTCGCCACTGTCCATGTGCCATGGGAAGACATTCAGCAGTATAGCGATCGCTACAACCCAAGCGTACTGGTACTTGACGAAATGCGGCTTGTAGACGGCGTGCAGGTGGCCTGCGCCATTAAAACCTACCCAGACGGTAAGTTGACCGGCAAGCTACGCTCTAACGCACCAATCGCCGATGTAATTGCAGGTTATTTTGGTGGTGGTGGCCACGCGTATTCTGCTGGATTTAAAGTACACGACGACTACGATACCGTCATACGCGAGCTAGTAACCGCAACAGCAAAGGCGCTTGAATCACTATGATACACCTGTATAACACTCGCACCAAAACACTCGAACCATTTACGCCACACCAGGGTAACACGGTCCTACTGTACACCTGCGGGCCTACCGTGTACGATAATTTACATGTAGGCAACTGGGCGTCGTTTATTTATTGGGATATTTTGGTGCGGATTCTTACCATGAATGGCTTTGCAGTCAATCGAGTGATGAACATTACTGATGTTGGCCACCTTGTCAGCGATGCAGATGACGGCGAAGATAAGCTAGAAAAAGGCGCCCGCAGAGAAGGCAAGACCGCCTGGGAAGTGGCCCAAATGTATTCAGAAAACTTTGTAAAAGGCCTTGAGCTTCTTAACATGGTGCCGCCTAACCACTTAGTTAAGGCAACTGAGTTTATCGAGCAACAACTCGACCTCGTTCGCATTCTAAAAGAAAAGGGCTACACATACCAAATAGACGACGGAATCTATTTTGACACCGCTCAATTTCCCGACTACGCCACGTTTGCCAACCTCGACCTTGAATCCCAAAAAGCCGGCGCGCGAGTTGAAGTCAATAACCAAAAACGTTCGCACAGTGATTTTGCACTATGGAAGTTTACACCAGCTGGTACTACGCGAGATATGGAATGGGAAACACCAGTCGATTTACTACAAGAAAATCAGGGAACAAATAACAAACCACGTATGGGCTTTCCTGGCTGGCATCTTGAATGCAGTGCGATCGCTATGAGCATTCTTGGCCCTACGATTGATATTCATACTGGCGGCATTGACCATATACCAGTTCACCACACGAACGAGATTGCTCAAAGCGAAGCTGCTAGCGGTCAGCGTTTCGCACGTTTTTGGCTGCATAATAATCATATTAAAATTGATGGTACCAAAATTAGTAAAAGCCTTGGCAATACCTACACGTTAGAACAGCTCGCTGAACGTGGTTTTACAGGCATGGATTTACGTATGTTTATTTTGCAAGGGCAATACAGTAATGAAGGTAATTTTACTTTCGAAAACCTTGCTGCTGCAAAAGCACGGTTACATAATTGGAAAAATTACGCTGCATTACGCCACCAGATCCCAGCTGATAATCAGCCCACGGTTTCGCTTGCCGCCTACCAAAACAACATCCAAAATGCCATTGCTAATAATCTTAATACGCCAGCTGCGCTCAAAATAATTGACGAATCATTACGCACACTCGACAATGTACCACTCACACAACTAAGCCAACCCGACATTTTAAACTTTTTTAACATGGTCGACGACTTACTCGGCCTGCACATAGTTGCCAGCACGCCACCCATTACGTCGCAGCAAAAAAACCTCATCGCCAAGCGTCAAACTGCTCGTACCGAAAAAGACTGGACAACCTCAGACACGTTGCGTGATCAACTTGAGAGCGAAGGCATTATACTAAACGACACCGCAAATGGCACCAGCTGGGGCTATGCGTCTTAGTGCAATAAATACTACACTTCGTCGCCGGTCAGTTTTTTTACTAACTTAGCTAAAGGCTTAGACTGCTCTTTACGCGTGTGGCGGCTGCGGTCAAGATATTCTTCTACCAACACTTTTATACAGCCTGCAATTGGAATACTAATAATACCACCGGCAATACCAAATACGTACAAGCCAATAGTAACTGCCGCAAGCACAGCGAGTGGCGAAAGCTCGATCCGGCGCGACTGAATCGACGGCGAAATTAAGTTATTTTCAAGTTGCTGATAAATCATAAAGTATACTGCAAAAATGATACCAGCCGGCAGGCTATTAAACGCAAGCAGGAGTGACACAATCACGCCAGCAATAGTAGCACCAAACATTGGTATAAGGGCTAAAGTAAAGGTAATAGCTATGGCTGGCAACGCAAGGTTAGCCGGTACATCTGGAAAGAATAGGCTTAAAATAAACACTGTTGCGCCTGCACACAGTGCGTCAATACCAGTCACCGTTAGCTGCCCAGTCACATACCCAGAAACTACTGTGTGCATACGACTGACCAGTCGCTGGTGATTCTCCATTTTGTCTTGATCAGTGTAGAGCGACCATAAGCGCTTCAGCCACAGCGGGCCTTCGACAAGCATCAAAAATGTTAATACTAGTACAAGCAAGGTAGCTGCAAATAATGACAGCGCCGATCCAATGCCCGAAATAAAGTTTTTACCAAACCCAGCCGCCCATCGCGTTGAATCGTTTTGAATAGACTCAACAGCTTGATCGATTTGCGGCTGCAAGTGATATGTTTCAACAATATTGCCCAGGCCCTTCCACTGTTCAGAAATCGTTTTCACTAGTGTTGGTGCAGAATCAATGAACTTTGCTGTTTGCTGCACAATCGGTGGTACTACCAAAAACACAACAGCCGCTAAAATTGTTACAACTACAGTAAACGCAATCGCAGTGCTGAGTGTTCGACTGCGATCTGGTAGCCGACGCGCCAACCGGCTTACAGGCCCGTTTAAGGCCAGCGCCAAAAACAGCGCAGTGCCTAAAATCACCAAGGCAGTTCGCGCACTGTACAGTGCCAAAATACCGAATGCAAACCCAATAACTACTAACCAAAAACGCACAAATGTCCGTGTATCGATTTCAATTCTTACTTTCATACTTTGATTATAGCGTACTTCAAGTATATTTGTGTGGAAGTTGGCCGTTTTATGGGTAGTGGTTACTGCGAACCCAAGACTGCAATAATCGCCAGTAGTACGAGCAATGTTCCGGCCAATGCCGATATCGCCACGGTCATGCGGTTAGGGTAGATGTCTACCTTGCCAGTTGTCAACGTAGCCTTAGCAGCTTTTTTTTGTACTTTTTTAACAGCTGGTGTAGCAAGCGAACGTGACTTTTTCATACCACTAGTGTAGCTGTTCACCGACTATTATGCAAACCTCTTATGGTTTTGCTATACTAACCCCATGCAGCATTACGCCGAATCAGCCATTCGTGTCCTTGAGTCACTTTCTACATCGCAGCGGGGCCTCACACTCACTGAAGTGCACAGCAGGCAAATACAGTACGGGCTAAACCGCTTTGCAGCCCAAAAAGATCCATTGTGGAAGATTATATTCGAACCATTTCGTTCGGTTTTTGTGGCAATTTTATTAGTTGCAGCCGCAATTAGCATTTGGCACCACGCGTTATTCGACGCCCTACTTATTATTGGCGTCATTTTAATTAGTGCCGGTATTTATTATGTGCAGCGTTATTCTACTGAAAAAATTTTACGCTCATTGCAAAAGCACACGCCGCTGCTGATAACAGTCCGTCGTGGCGGCCGCGAAATAAACGTCGATGCCAGCGAATTAGTGCCGGGCGATATTATATTATTATTCGAAGGCGACAAAGTACCGGCCGACGCCCGTGTCATTGACGCTATAGCCTGCAGCGTTGACGAATCGCAGCTCACCGGTGAATCGCTACCGATTGGCAAGTCAAGTGGCGCGCTCGCTAAAAACCTGGCAATCTATGAACAAGCCAACATGGTGTTTCAAGGTTCTTTTGTAGTGGCCGGTGAAATTACTGCCGTTGTGACAGCTACCGGTAATTCCACTGAATTTGGTAAACTTGCTACACTTTCAACCACCGTAACACCAGAAAGTCCAGTACAACAAAAAATTGACCGACTCGTTACACAGCTAGTTGCAGCCGTAGGTATATTAGCGCTGATTGTATTTGGCCTTGCATTACTGCGCGGCATGGATATAAGTGAAACACTGCGCTTTGTCATTGCTCTTAGTGTGAGTGCAGTCCCTGAAGGCTTGCCTATAGCAATTTCTGTTGTATTGGTGCTAGGTATGCGCGCAATGGCAAAACATAAAGCCTTGGTGCGCAATATGGCTGCCATTGAATCAATTGGCACAACCACCACGATTGCCACTGATAAAACAGGCACGCTCACAAAAAATCAATTAACTGTGCAAACAGTCTGGCAGCCTGACGGCGGCACCGCTCTGGCACATCAAACCCTGGCTGCTGCCATACTACCAACTGGCACTCATGGCTTACGCGACCCGTTAGACGTAGCCCTAGCTCGTTACGCCGCAAAAGAACACATTAAGCAGACCAGTAAACCAATGCACGTGCTGCCGTTCGAACACACTGTTGGTCTAAGTGGTACACTTCATCACCGCGGCGAAAAGTACGAACTCGCCATAAAAGGCGCCCCTGAACACGTTGTTGCCCGAGCTGAACTTACCGAAAATGAAAGGGAACGCATTACTCACCAGCTGCAAGCAATGACAAGTATGGGCCACCGCGTAATCGCGCTCGCACACACGACACTCACCAAACCAATAGAGCGCTTCGACCAGCTTCCGAAGCGCCACCAATTTGTGTTTGACGGGTTTGTGGCCGTCGCTGATGTGTTACGCCCAGAAGCACGAGGTGCCATTAGCGCAGCCTTGCGCGCCGGCATTAGTGTACGTATGATCACGGGCGATCATTTTGAAACTGCCTACCAAATAGGTAAGCAGTTGGGTTTGGTGACTCAGCGCAACGAAGTGTTTGACAGCCGTAAAATGCCGCATTTAAGCGACACTGCGTTGCAGCGCGAAATCGATACAATACGAGTATTTTCGCGCGTCATACCCGAATACAAGCACCGCATTTTGACATTGCTAAAAAAACGCGACATTACCGCCATGACTGGTGATGGCGTGAACGACGTACCGGCACTTACTAATGCACATGTTGGTATTGCCATGGGGTCGGGGTCTTCAATCGCCAAAGATGCCGGTGATATTATTTTGCTCGACGATAACTTCCGGTCAATCATCGCTGCTGTAAAAGAAGGTCGCCGTATTTACGCTAATATTACGCGCATGGTACTCTACCTTTTAGCTACTAATTTAGGCGAAGTGCTTGTTTCGATTGGCGCGCTCTTATTTGGTATTCCATTACCATTAAACGCTGTGCAGCTGCTATGGGTTAATCTTGTAACCGACACATCGATGGTCATTCCACTGGGGTTAGAGCGCGGCGAGCCAGGCAGCATGAAGCAACCACCACTGCCAGCAAAATCCCCCTTACTCAATACCTTTATGATTAGCCGAATTGTTACCATCGCCATTACTATGGCAGCTGCCACGCTCACTATTTATGTGTTATTTAGCAGCTTACATGGTCACGACTACGCCCGCACGCTGGCATTTTCGTGCGTGGTTGCTATGCAGTGGGTGAGTGCGTTTTGCTTACGGAGCAATGATGAACCTGTGTGGAAGCGACTGCGAGTACCAAACGGAGCGTTGTATATTGGCACCGCTATTTCGGTTGGATTACAAGCGGCTGCACTATTTACACCACTCGGTAGCCTGCTCCACGTAGCACCAGTCAGTTGGCATGATTTATGGACCACCAGCACGCTCGCTTGTGCGCTACTTATGATCATGATTGAACTACATAAGTGGCTCGGACGCGCACTCACGCGCGCCAAAGCTGTTTCTGCAACCTAGCGTCGATGTAGTCGTATATAATCGCGTAACAAGGTGTTGTCTGAAAGGTCTTTTTTGCGACCAACTTGTCGTTTTATGTCCATAAGCAGACTAAGACCCATCACCATAACACCCTGAGCTTCGAATGCATCACGGTGCAATCTTTTGAACGAACGGCCATTCCAGCTACGCATAATATTGCATCCGTCACGGCTTAGCACTTTTTTGCCGTTTTCTTGCGTATATTCATTCCAGTTCTTTTCGTCACGATACGTTTTATACGTTTGGTCAGTGACAACAATATCGACATCGCTACTATCGCGTAAGTGTAATATTTCAAGTACCGCACCACCTACCACTACATAGTTATCTGGCGGCAAACGCAGTGCCGCGACGCGCTCGGCGACCGACTGACGCGCAGTATTACTGTCTTTAATCGCCGCAGCTAGGGTAGAAAAAATGTTTTCACGCCCAATTAAATTAGTCATTCCGTAATCGTCAAACTGCCTGCCTAAATGGGGTGAAACATGGGCGAATCCAAGCTTTGTGCCGTCGGAACTCAGCTGCCTATACAGTTGCTTCATGGTTTCGACTGCAGTGTAGTCGATACTATCGATGGCGCCAGCGTCGATCACCACATAACGAACCGGCTGCCGCGCTGCCGCTACTGCTTGGCGCACGCGCGAAACAAAGTAGCCTATGTTTTCAAAAAATAATGGGCTTTCAAAACTATACACCAGTACACCCTTCGGGCCAGCTTGTTTTAGCTCATTGCCTAAGCGTTCTTCTGCCCATTGCGACAACGCGCCATCACGCAGCAATACATCATCTTTCGGCCGGTACTGCCGGCTAAGTCGTTCCATAAGCGACACAATTACCGCAATTAACACACCTTGCCGCACCCCGAACAGTGCCGTACCAACCAAAGCCACCATTGCTACAAAAAACTCTGCGCGATGTGACTCCCATAAATAAACGAGTTCTTTAAAACGAATCAGGCGCAACCCAATCATACACACAATCGCAGCCAGTGCGGCCGTTGGAATGTAGGTGAATAAGCTACCTCCGAACAGTAGCAACAACCCTATGGCGATACCCATCACAATATTCACCATTTGGCTGCGACCGCCAGCCATGTCGGCTGCAAAGCTACGCGGCGGACTACCGTTGACGGCAAACCCGCGAGTCAGTGCCGACACCGCATTGGCAATGCCGAGTGAAAAAAGATCTTGATTCAGGCGTACGCGGTCGTCATGTTCACCAGCTGAACTACGAATCACTGCAGAACTTTGTGCTAATATGACAATTGCAATCGACAACGCTGCAGGCAACAGTGTAATCACATCACCTGCCTGCAGGGCAGGGTGGACTGGTAGCGGCAAACCCTGTGGCAAGGCGCCAACCAACTTGACACCGTAATTACCCACGCTAAATAAAGCGGTAAATAATCCAGCCATCACTAAGCCGACTAATTCACCCGGGATGCGGGTTTGACGAGTGATGAGAATCACCCCGACTACTAATACCGACACAGTGAGTGTCATACCATTGATGGCTGGTAGGCCTTGAAATACCGCTACAACATGCTGCCACAAACTGCCACTCGCCGTCAGGCCAAGCATTTCGGGGAACTTGTGAACAATCAGCTGTATACCTACGCCCGCTAAAAACCCAACGAGTACAGGCCGGGATATTAGGTCGGCCAAAAAACCAAGCTTTAATGCTGCCATAAGCAGTAAAATACCGGCCGTTAGCAGCCCTAGCGTAGCAATCGCATTAGTGTACCCTGGCGTGCCAGCCTGCGCCACAAGTAGCGCACCCGACGCCACGAGTGCCGCTGTGGCGGAATCGGCACCTATCACTAACCGGCGCGTACTAGCTAGTAGTCCAAAAACAATTGGTGCAAATAACGCGCTGTACAAACCTGTGACAGGTGGCAAACCCACAATTACGGCAAACCCTAGCGATTCTGGAATCGCAATAGCTGTTACCACTAAAGCGGCGATTATATCAGACTTAAAGTATTTCTTTTTGTAGTGAAATACGCTGGGCGTATAGCTAAATCGCATATGCTTATACTAGTCGCCCTACAGGCCGCTGTCAATGTAACGCCTTAGCGAGTGCGAATGTAGCTAATGACATTTGCCGCCGTGATATCACGACCATAACGAGCCATGTAATCACGAATATCGTTGCTAGCGTGCTGCCCAAGAGTCACGATGCTTGGTTCTTTGCTGCCACGGCCATAATCTTGCTGGCCAGCACCTGCCGCTGCCCATAATGCATTACATAAGCACGCCGCTTCACCAATTCTTTTAGCGGCAAACGGCCCCTTAAATGCATCTGCCATATTCTCTGCAACATCAGCCGGGCAACGCCAGTGAAGCTCACCGTCACTGACATACGGTGTCCTGAGCGCACTAATATCGCAAATTCTGGGCCTTGATTCTTTTACTTGTGGGTCCGACAATGTGCCACCTATTTCAGCAACTTGGAAGGGATAGCCGGTGGGCGACACACCTTCATCGCTTCGCACAACTAAACGATCCATTTGAGCATTTATTTTTACCTTGCCGCGCTCTGCCGCGACCATGCCCGATTCATTTGCCACAGCGAATAAACTGCCCACTTGAATCCCAGCCCCGCCCATTTCGGTTACCATTGCATACTGCTGGGCCGCACCACCAGCCAAAATAACTGGAGCATCCAGCCCTAAAAATTCTTCATAACTGCTTTCCTTAATACCGTGCGGCATATTATGGCCACCGGCCGTACCGCGCTCAAACACGATAGCCTGCGCACCAGTATCAAGGTAGGCCCTCGCACCCTCAGTAGTACCAGCAATCGCCCAAAACTCAGGTTTCGACTGTGGTGTAGCGCCGTATGGCTGCGGATCAAACGTCACAGTTGCGTGTTCGTAGGCGGTGCCTCGGGAATAATCAACAGCAATTGGGTAATGAACGGTCTCGCCCGCGTATAATTGTTCAACAACCTGCGGAATATCAGTCCGAGCGCCAGCCCCACGCGCAGTATAGTCAACACCAGCTACCATTGCACCATACAGTGCCGCTGCAGTTGGCAAAGGAATTTTACCAAGGCCGTTTATTCCCAAATACCCCTTGCCACCCGACAGTCGCCGAGCAGTCACAACCTGCTCAAAAGCGTCAAGTACGGTAAGCATTTCAACCAGTGGCACCGTAAACCCAGACTCATGGTGATTTTCAAGCAAATATTTTGGTACGGGACGGTATTTTTTACCTTTTGTTTTTGGGGCAGTGCCATCAGGCGGTGCCTGGCGGTAAAACTTTTCGAGTACATGATCGACCATTGCTTGGTTAGGGAATTGCCGAAGCGACTCATGAATATCGCCGTTTGGGTCGCCATCTTGCAAATGACGTGCGATTCGCACCGCACCACTTGTTTCACTGAGTGTCCCAAACTCACCGTGAGCCGCTACTTCTGCAGCTAGGCGCTTGCTCGAAATATCAACACCCATGCCACCAAGGACAATGATCGGCTGGTGCTTACCGCTCCGCTCAAAACGATGTGCGAGCTCTTTTGTAACAATTGATTCTTGGCCGTACTTCATGTTTCGTTACGCTAATCGTCGTCGTCAACATCAAAGTCAAGTAAGGTCATGCCGTACGCGAGTAATGTGACCGCACCCATGTACCATGCTACTCGTTCGCTAATATACCCAAGCATCAGCAATGCTACCGCGACAATTGTTGTAAGCATACCAAACCAGATTAAACAGGTGCGCAAAATATTGCCAGTCTTCTGCACGGGGCGAGAATGTGAACGTTTATAAGCCATACAATACTCCCTTTATGTAATGTCTATAGCATATGACAGTGCCGCCATAATAACAATATGTTGGGCGTTATGAGCGACGTAAAAACGGTTCGAGTATGTCGGCAGTTTGCGTAGGACTAACAATCGGCCCCATGTGTCCAAGGCCTTCGGTATATACCATTTTTACACTCGGCACACGGTCGATTGGCTGCTGTGGTATAGGAATATTTGCAAGCACCGTTGTTAGATTGCATGCTGCCGCTCCGATATTGCGCAGGTGCAACACGCCATTGCGAATCAGTAATAACTTTTCCATTATTTCGCTATTTTCAGGTGGTACAATTGGGTCGTCGCGGTCGCTAATAAGCAATGTATCGTTACGGAGTTGCACAAATCGCTCAATCAGTTCAGGTGCCTGTAAAAATACACTCACTTGCTGCCGATAGGTTTCGTGGTCTTGTGCTGTCGGTGATTCTTGCAGTAAACCAAATATCTTAGCTAGCGCCGGGTCTTGACGAATCACGCCACCATAAATTGCGCCAGCATCAGCTTCACTACGGTAGGGTGACCCCATAATAATTGCCGTTGCAGCGTCCATAGGGCGCAAAGCCGCGCCAGGTACTGACGCATTCAAAATCAGTTTTTCAAGATTACCGTCATGATAGGCAACCTGTTGTGCCACAACGCCACCTTGTGAATGCCCCATGCAGTCATATGGTGCCCCTTGTGCAATATCTGGCGAAACATCGCGCAAGGTAGTTTGCACTAGTTGTGCATAGCGTTCGGCGGTCACAGTGAGTTGGTGGCGCAAGCTATGCGCGCGAGTGGCATCAATCATGGTACTGTTTATGCCGCGGCTATATAGTTCAGCCTGTAAGCCGTGCAGGCTCTGGGGTGTTGACCGAAGCCCGCCAATCAACAATAGCTCTGGCTGGTCATTCTGAGCCGCATCAAACCAGCGCGACACACCAACACCAGCGTCTGTTTCGGTTATTTGTGGAGCGTACTTGTACCGAGTGATACGACGAGCCATAGTCATTACATTATACCATTTATTCTTATTTTAGTCAAGTGGCTATATTTGCCCCTAGGCCTATGATATACTGTACTGTGCATTTAGCAATGCTATTTGCTGTAATCTAGGGTAGAGTCTTGGGATGTCGCCAAGTGGTAAGGCACCAGGTTTTGGTCCTGGCATTCGGGGGTTCGAATCCCTCCATCCCAGCCAAAAAAAGCCCTCGTAGGTCATTTGATCTATGAGGGTTTTTCTTTACGTTACGGCGGGATTCGAACTCTCGAATGCCTTGAGTTTATTTAGAGCATCATACCAGTCCACACCTTTGCAACATCTATATCTCAAGGGTCGTACCCTTGAGATAAATCTATGACGGTTTATTATGAGACATATTAATGTCTACTCTATTGTATCTGTAACAAAAGGAAATCCCCGCTCACGCAGGGACTTCCATACACCTGCGCGAAACGGGGAGTGGTTTCGCTATACGGTCACCCCACAGTACTCTCGCACCATCCGACAGAAGAGGTCGAGACCTTCTTGGCTGTCGATGTGGTACGACGTGACGTACAGCTTGGCGTCCTTGGCGGCCGGATCATCGTGCAGTACGGGGTTCGGTCCGTAGATATCCTTCAGGTCGTCGAGGTGTTGTCTGTCCTCCGCGCTCAAGCCAGTTTGTGTGTTGCCCCAGTTCTCGGGTAATACGCAGCTGTCGTCAGCGAGGAGCGGAACTGCCCACTTCTCGGGAGACGGACGCCCACAGTGGCCAGCGACGCGAACGTCGCGCTTGCCGATGGAGTCGGCGTAGAGCAGGTTGGCGACGTGCAGAGGAAGTTTTCCGGTCACCTCCCAGTAGTACCAGCATCGGAGGAATCTGAATTCCCCAAGCTGACCTGCAAGCGTGAATGGAACTTCCGAATACTTTGCCTCTTCGGCTGTGGCATCGACGATGGGGATGTCAGCGAGCCGAAGCTCGTAGCCAATCTGACGATCGGCATCGGTATTTCCTGCAAGATTCATCATGGGGATGACCTTTCTGGTTGTTGAGGTGCAAAACTTAACATATTATAACACACCATCGGTATAAGAGCAACACCCTTATACCAATCCACCACCTTTGCAACATCTATATCTCAAGGGTCGTACCCTTGAGATGGGTAATAAAAAACACCCTGTTTATGGGGTGGTGGCTGGGTAGCCAAGCATGGCGTGTACATACTACGCCACTGCTTGGCTACCCAGTAAAATCTCACACCCCTTACTCCGAACTATCAGCCTTTGCAGGCGCGATAAGCGCCGTTAGCTGAGCTGCGATGGCGCCGGTCTTCATTACACGAAGAATCCTGGCCTTAGCGCGAGCCAACCAATCTTGCAATTGTTCAGGCTCAAGTAGTGCCAAATACTCCTGCACTTGTGGACCCGGCGTCCAGGCGATGGTGCCGTACACATCATGACAGATGAGAACGACGACAACTTGCGGCTAACCTGTCCAATCTTCCGCTGGTTCAGGGGTGGTGGTACTAGCCATAATGTCCTCCTAGGACGTAGGGGTGGCTGTCAAAGCTTATTACAGCAAATTACAGGCTTTTAGTCAACAATTGTACTAGAATTCACTGCAGCCAAACTACCCATAGCATAAACACTTTATTCGCGCTATACTGCGTAGTATGGCAACACGCTCACGTGGATTCACTTTAGTAGAGCTTTTAATTGTTATCGTAGTGATTGGCGTGGTCGCGACACTTTCAATAGTGGCGTATAACGGAGCGCAAGACCGAGCTAGAAGTGCGCAAACACTCACGGCGGTGAACCAATGGCTCAAGGCGCTGCAAATGTATAAAGCTAAAAACGGCGCCTTTCCGAATGTGAATAGCTGCTTGGGCGCAAATTACAAATACAACTACGACGGGCTAGGTGCAACAGGGGTAGGGCAATGCAGACAAGACAACACAGTTACTGGTGTTACAAGTTCTGCAACATTTCTTGCAGCGATGCAACCCTACATAACTTCGAATCCAACCCCTGCAATGGTTACCACTCCAGTCACTGTCCCGACATACTGGTATCGTGGAGCCTACTACTATTTGGCGGGCGCAAACTCACGCATCGACTTTACGCTACCAAAAGCAGCGGGCGGATGCCCAAGCACCATTGGTGGCACTATCGATGTAATCAGCACCGTTGTTGGCACAAATGGCAATTACATGTGCGCATATATCATAGGCCCAACCGTGGGATACTAGAAATTAGTGTTGAATAATCTTTGGCAACGTTTTAGCTACTGCGATATATGTAGACAATTGTTCGATTGTTGGCAGTGACGCATCGGTGTGCGCCGTTTTGAGCGCTTTATGTAACGAACCAGCGTGCTGGTAGGCGAGTTTTGGCGCCGTACACACCCCGACAGCACAGAGTTGCACCACATGAGCAGCAATAATGTCTGGTAGCCGAAACAAATCGGCCTGATGCACCCAAGCGTCGACTGTTGTGTGATTAGTGTGTAGCTCGTCGGCCAGCCGTAGCCGATCACCCGACGTAGCACCTTGTTCTAGCAGCTGCTTAGTGGTGCGAATGCCAATTTTTGCCAGTGCTTCCGCCTTTTTCGGCGTTACACCTGTTAGTTGATTAACACTCACCATACTACACCTCCTTTTGGTTATGCAGCCACTGCGTACTACTTAGTATACGCTGTTTGCACAAAAAGACTATGCTTAGCCCTTCTCATGCTTATGCTTTTACTGTATACTAATTGGCAGTATGAATAATCATGAAAAAAACTCAATGGGCAAGTATTTGCGCGCGGTCAACTATTTAACTGCAGCGCAAATTTTTTTAACAGACAACTTTACAATGGAGCGAAAGGTCAAGGCATCTGATGTTAAAACTCGGCTGCTCGGCCACTGGGGGAGCGGCCCTGGCATCAACTTTGCCTACGCCCACCTAAGCAGGTTTGCTAAAAAGTACGACCAAGACATGATGTTTGTGTTAGGCCCTGGCCATGGATTCCCAGCCTTGCAAGCAAACCTGTTTTTAGAAGGTACGCTGACGCATTTCGACCCTACATTGCAGCTGAACCTTGAGGGCGTTGCCCGTTTGTGTCGCCAGTTTAGCTGGCCATACGGCTACCCAAGCCACTCTAACCCCGAAACACCTGGCGTTATTTTAGAAGGCGGTGAACTTGGCTACGCGCTAAGCACCAGCTATGGTGCCGTTATGGACAACCCCGACCTTATGGTGGCCTGCCTGGTGGGCGACGGCGAAGCCGAAACCGGCCCAACAGCTGGCGCTTGGCATCTTAATAAAATTATCAACCCGCGCACCGACGGCATTGTGCTGCCTATTCTGCACCTAAACGGGTATAAAATTAGCCAGCCAACCATTTTTGGCCGTATGAGCAACTACGAGCTTATGACTTTGTTTAGCGGCTATGGCTACGAACCACGAATCGTTGATACCACCAAAGATGGCGTGAACCCTCATGACGCCATGGCCGACGCACTCGATTGGGCGCATAACCTAATTCAGGAATTACGGGCCAGTAAAGACACTGTAGCTCCACGCCTGCCGATGATCGTGATGCGCACCGCCAAGGGCTGGACTGGGGTTAAAGAACTAAACGGCGAAAAAATCGAAGGGAACTGCTTGAGTCACCAGGTGGTGCTTATGGACGCCAAAACTGACGAACACCAGCTAAAACTGCTAAACGAGTGGCTAGAAGGGTATAACTTCCCAGAACTATTTAGCGCAACTAAGGGCTTTGGTGACTATATTGCTGATATTATTCCGGAAAATCCTGAAAAACGCATGGGCATGACAAAACACGCCAAGGGTGGACCAGGGGTGTACACACCATTAGTACTGCCACGCGCCGAAGACTTTATGGAAGACGCTATTATTCCTGGCACCATGGGTAGCAGTAGTATGCGCCGAACTGGTGCCTACCTAACCAAACTGTTCGAACTAAATGCCGAACAAAAGAACTTTCGCCTAATGAGTCCGGACGAAACCTATAGCAACAAGCTCGACCAAGTGTTCGAAGTAACCAAACGCAGCTGGCAATGGCCACTGTTTGACTGGGACAAAGACCTAGACCAAGATGGGCGTGTAATGGAAATGTTAAGCGAACACAACATGCAGGGACTCATGCAAGGCTACGTACTCACCGGCCGTCACGCCATGTTTGCAAGCTACGAAGCGTTCTTGCAGGTTGTCAGCAGCATGGTCGACCAATACGGCAAATTCCTGACGCAAAGCCGTGGCGTGGCATGGCGCGGCACTATTCCGAGCATCAACTACATTCTCACAAGTAGCGGCTGGCGGCAAGACCACAACGGCTTTAGCCACCAAAACCCTGGGTTTATCGATGACATGCTTCGGCGCCAAAGTAACTTTTCGGACGTATACTTCCCAAGCGACGGCAATACTACGTTAGTAGCGCTTGAAAAAATGCTCACAAGCGTGCGCCAGATTAACGCGATTGTAGCTGGTAAAACAGTCGAGCCGCGCTGGCTAACGCCCGACAAAGCCCGCCAGCAAATTGAAGCCGGCCTAATGATCTGGGATTTTGCAAGCGACGATAACCCCGACCTTATTATGGCGGCCTGTGGCGACTACCCAACCAAAGAAACTATGGCAGCGATCGACATTATTAAAACTGAGCGGCCAGAAGTGCGCATTCGCTGCGTGAATGTATCGAGCCTCACTACCACTGGGTTTGGTACACTCAGCAATACTGCAAACCAAAAAATGTTCGATTCAATATTTACTGAAGATAAACCAGTTGTGTTTAACTTCCACGGCTACCCACAAACAGTTAAAAGTGTATTGTTTAACTACGCTGTTGATAGCACGCGGTTTGACGTACGTGGCTATAAAGAAATTGGTAGCACCACTACACCATTTGACATGCATGTGCGCAACGAAACGAGCCGCTACCACCTTGCAATGGCCGCCTTTGGGCAGCTTGGTCACGACGGTGTGATTCCGTTCGAAGAAGCTGAACACTTGAAAGCCACCTACCAAGGCAAACTTGACGCCAACACAGCCTACATAAAACAATATGGTATCGACATACCAGATATTGACGCGTGGGTATGGCCGGTCAATCGCTAACTCAGCCGCTACTACTCGTAGCAAACCCTGGCAGCTCAAGCCGTAAGTATGGGCTATATGAACATGACTTAACACTGCGTGCCGAACTGCACGTTGAAGTAACTGATGGCCATATAGCATGTAGTATTGACGACGGTAAACAGCGTAAAGACGTACCAGTAGCGTTTACTGCCGTCAACGAAGCTGCCAAGTATGTCGAACAGTTATTTCGCGACCATGCTGCTATAAAGCCGGGCGAACACATTGGTTCGGTTGGCCTGCGCATTGTGGCGCCCAGTGCATTTTTTATGCACGACCACATTATCACACCAGAAGTAATTGCAAAACTTGAGTCATTGCTCGACCTCGCGCCCTTGCATATTACCGCCACTCTCGGCGAACTAAAAATCATCACCGAACAGTTTAGCGACGCAGTGATAGTTGGGGTGTCTGACAGTGCATTTCATGCCACAAAGCCAAGTTACGCCTGGAACTACGGTATAAACATTCAAGATGCTGATCGCCTAGATATTAAGCGTTTTGGTTATCATGGTTTATCGGTCGCGGCCAGCATTGATGTGTTATGGGATCGCGGCAAGCTGCCACCCAAGGTGATTGTATGTCATCTTGGCAGTGGATCTTCGGTAACAGCCGTGTATCATGGCCGCAGTATCGACAATAGTATGGGCTATACACCCCTCGAAGGTGTCATTATGGCAACACGCAGCGGCACGATTGATTATGGCGCTGTACGGGCCTTAAAAATGGGGCTAAACATGAGCGATGAACAACTTGAAACCTACTTACACACCAAAGGTGGCCTTGTTGGGTTGGGTGGGTCTAACGATGTACGTGAGCTATTGGAGCGCGAAGCGAATGGCGATCACTACGCTAACTTAGCGCTCGCCACCATGGTGCATAGTATTCATAAAGCAATTGGCCAGATGCTTGTTACATTAAATGGTGCCGACTTGTTAGTATTTACTGGCACGATCGGTGAACGATCGGCGACACTCCGCAAGCGCATTGTAGCGCACCTTGAGTTCACTGATTTTATGCTAGATGGTGACGAAAATGCAGCCTGTACAGCACCTGAAAATCTCACAAGTATCGCCCAGGCCACTAAATCCCGCCCTGTTATTGTTGTACCGACAAACGAAGCGCTCGAAATTGCTAAGCACGTGCAACGCGTGGTGCAGTAACGGTTATGACTAACGCGTACACCTGGCTTAGTGATCTTGTTGGTTCACACAAAGCCCATTCAAGGGCGCGTCAACGCGAAGCAAATCTTGCCCATGCCCATAAACACTATGGTAGGTTTGGGCGTTTTGTTCGAGTACTCGGCCCTGGTGTTGTCACCGGTGCTGCCGACGATGACCCCAGCGGCATTGCCACCTATTCACAGGCTGGTGCGATTTATGGGTACGGTTTACTGTGGCTATTCCCAATAATGTTCCCATTACTACTCGCTGTTCAAGAAAGCTGCGCCCGTATTGGTGCAGTGAGCGGCAGTGGACTTGCCGCCATATTAAAGCGCTACTACAGTAAAAAAGTCTTATACGCTGCTGTTATATTAGTCGTGGTAGCTAATACAATAAATATCGGGAGCGACTTAGCCGCCATGGCGGCCACTACGCAACTGCTCATTCCAAACGCACCCTATGTTGGCCTAGCTATCATGTTCGCCTTATTATGTGTCGCCCTACAAATATTCGTACCATACCGCCAATATGCCAAAATACTTAAGTGGCTGGCACTAGCCCTATTTGCATACCCTGTAACGGCATTTTTGGTTGGGCAACCATGGGGCGAAGTACTGACTCGTACCGTAATACCACAGGTAACTATTAATAAAGACACGATTTACCTCATGGTGGGCATACTTGGCACGACAATTTCTCCCTATTTATTTTTCTGGAACACCAGCGAAGTAGTTGAAGATGAAGTTGAATCGCACCGTATTCGTACGTCGTCGACCAGCGCCACACCGCGCATCAGTAAACGTTTTATTGCCAGTATTCGGCTTGATAATTTAGTTGGTATGACGCTCGCGTCGGTATCTGCGTGGTTTATTGTAGTTGCCTGTAGCTCGGTATTAAACGCGCATGGTGTGACACAAATCAACTCGGCAGCCGACGCCGCAGCCGCACTTGAGCCACTAGTGCAAAGCTTTCCAAATTCTGGATTCGTCGCAAAATTGCTGTTTTCGGTAGGTATTATTGGTATTGGTTTGCTCGCTGTACCGGTACTGGCTGGTTCGTCAAGCTATGCGGTGAGTGAAGCGCTCGGCATTAAGGAAGGGTTGTACCGAAAGCTTAAAGCCGCACATGGGTTTTATGCCATTATTGCACTGGCAACACTGGCTGGGCTAGTTATCAATTTTGTTGGCATCGACCCCATTCAGGCACTTATTTTTACTGCGGTCTTTAACGCAGTCGCTAGCGTACCGTTGTTATTTATGATTTGGCGAGTTGGCAATAATACCGATGTGATGGGTGACTATCGCAATAATCGCTGGAGCAATGCTGGTGTCATTGCTGCCTTTGTACTTATGGCTGCCGCCACTGCTATATTGTTTTATTCTGTGATTGTACGTTAAGATACAGTCTATACTATGAAGCGATTTTCTGAACACATGGTTACGCTTGAAAAAATTGTCGGCGGTGGGCAAGCAATGGGAACGCTCAGCGATGGCCGCAAAGCATTTGTGTGGGGTGGCTTACCGGGCGAAACTGTTACTGTGTGTATCACCAAAAAGAAGTCATCATTCGTTGAAGGCATTGTGACCAAAGTCCACGCCGCCTCGCCCGAGCGCATCGCGCCGCTCGACCCTGAGAGTTATCTCAGTACCAGCCCCTGGCAGATCATGAATTTTGAGGCCGAGCAGCACTACAAGGCCGCCCTCATAGAAGAGGCCTTTGAACTGCACGATATCGTCCTGCCAGAACCGATCGATGTCTACACTGACGGCGTCACAAGCAAGTACCGCAACAAAGTGGAGTTTAGCTGGTATGGGATGAACAAGAGTCAAGAGGCAAGAGGCATGAGTCAAGAGACGAACACGACGCGTGCTAAGCGGGTGGCGCGAGAATCAGAGCATCAAGAAGAAATTGTTTCCGAACAATTTTTCGCAGATGCTGAATCGCAGCGACAGGACCCGCGTACAGCGAACTACGTGCCGAGCACGCCAAAGGCGGCGCAGGTGACGACGGGAGCGGGGAGTATCGATTCAAAAGATTCTTTAGAGCTAGCGTTTTTCCGCCGTGGAACAAAAGGCAAGATAACGATCGATGCTTGCTCGCTACTGCCAGACAATATTATGAATCTTGCACTCGACATTTGCGCGTGGCTAGAGCAACGCCAGGTGCGCGCCAGTCAACTCAAAACCCTGCTTATCCGCTGTGACCAAGCAGGCAACTGCGTCTGGCAACTCTACATCAAAGAACCCATCTGCGGATTTATGAGCGCGTCTGAAGCAACCGAATTTGCCGCCCAGGGCGGGGAAGTTATCTACAGCGACCCAAAAAGCCCTGCCAGCCGCATCACTAAACGCCTATTGAGTGTCGGCAACACAACGCTCGCCGACACAGTGCTTGGTATACCATTTTCATACGCTACAGAAGGGTTTTTCCAGGTAAACATACCTGTGTATGAGCAGGCGCTGCGAGATATGCAAGGCTGGATCGCAATGAGCAATGAGCAATTAAATCGCCAATCGCAAATCGCCAGTTCATCGCCAATCGCAAATCGCCATTTGCCCATCATTGACTTATATTCCGGCGTTGGCTCCATAGGCCTCACCATCGGCGGCGACAACTGCACGCTCATCGAAATCGATGAACACGCAGTGCGCGAAATGAAACGAAACATCACCAAACAGGGGAGTAGTGCGACTGCGGTACTGGCCCCAGCCGAAAAAGCACTCGAATATATTACCGCAAACAGCTGTGTGATCGTCGATCCGCCACGTGCCGGGCTGCATAAAGATGTAATTACCAGGCTGCTTAGTGAGCAACCGCCACGTATTATTTACCTCAGCTGTAACCCTGTTACACAAGCGCGCGACATTGCACTGCTCGCAAGCCACTACGGCATTCGGTGGCATCGAGGTTATAATTTTTTCCCACGTACACCGCACATTGAACACCTTGTTATTCTGGATAGAAAACACTAGTGCTTACTCGCAAGTGTTTGCTATACTAACAATATGAAATCCCGAACAAATGCAGGGTTTACTCTTATAGAAATTGCTGTAGTGGTTGCTGTTATAGGTGTAGTTGCTTCGATATCAACCATCGCGTTTAATCAGGTGCAGCGCCAGGCTCGTGACAAAAGCCGTGAAGCCAGTGCTACAATAATCGCCGAAGCACTTGAAAAATACTACGATACCAATGGCGAATACCCAGCTTGCCCTGCGATGACCGCATCAGCTTCAACTGTCGCCGCTAACACCCTGAAAGGTATTGACACAACACTCCTCCGGACACCAACAGCGCCGAGTAGTCAAACCAATTCTATTACCTGTGGCGACGCTAACCTTGCCACACAAGATATTTATGCCTACGTAGGCGACGCAACCTCGACTTGTTCAAGCGGCACGTCCTGCTTAAGTTGGACGTTAAAATGGCGCCAAGAAGCCGATAATCAAACCAAGCAGTTAACGAGCCGCCACAAAGCCGTCATTGCCACAAGCGGTACACTAGTTGTTACTGCTAGTGCAACAGGCTTGACCACTGGTAATGCTTCATGGAATGTCATACCAAACGCCGTTTCATACACCTGGCAATATTCGACCAATAGCTCGTTCACTGGCGCAACCTCCGCAACAATCACAGGGCTTTCGGCGAACTTTACTGGACTCACACAAGACACAATATACTACGTACGCGTTGCGGCAAATTCGCCCGTCTCGCAAGGCAACTGGTCAGCCACCGCCAGCTTCCGTACCAATGCTGTTGGTTCATCAGTTCTCACGTCAACCGTTCAGTCGTCAACACAAATAGGGCTTTCGTGGACCGCGGTTGCAGGGGCTTCTGGCTATAACCTACAGTATTCAACAGACAACGTTAACTGGACAACACGCCTCAGCGCGACAACCGCCACATCAAACACTCATACTGGACTCCCGCAAGGTCAGCGCGCCTACTACCGCGTGCAAGCCATTGTATCAGGCGTGCCTGGTAACTGGGCTGCCAGCAATGCTCTGACGACTATTAATGCTCCCGCACCGTTTACAATTGGCAAATACTACGACAACAGCACCTATCTATATAGTATGCTCGCCGATAGCTACGCTGTTTGCCCAGCCGGCACTTCGCCTACGTATCACTGGTACTACACCCTTAATGGATCTGGACAAACGTGGTATACAGGGGGCGATGGTGTGTCATATAAAGCGGTAATGCCGAGTCTCAACTGGAACGACAACCTCACCATGTTCAATGCGGTGCAATGTTATACCACCGAACAACGGAGCAGCTTCACATGGGCATCAAATACTGCATCTCGTTATATGCCATGGGCGCAGCCAGCTATAGTGTTGGGTGGGGCCACCTCAAGTGATCCATACTGGCGCGGATATAATATGCACGGCAATTGCCCTGAGTTTACAGAAACCTATCAATTTAAAGTGTACATCAAAACCTCTTCTATTAATGATCAACGAGCATCACCTGTATATGCCTATGATCCTGTAACAAATAATTCCTACAATGTCGGGTTTTCATGGTGGAACACAAGTATTGCGTGGGGCGATGGTGGAGCGCTGGGGCGGATTCAGTGCAACGGACCATGGGGTACAGGCAACTTATATGCTGACATACGAACTGTTGTTGGACCAAATTGCTTTGCAAACCCCAGCTATAATAACGGCCAATGCTACTGGCCGGCAGGGTGGGCATGGTAATGAAAGTCCTCCGCAAACTAGCTTTGGGCGTGCTGATAGTGTGCCTCGTGGCAGCCGCGGCAGTCGGCGGCTATAGCATCGCTCTATTCTTTTCCAAAAAGACAGTGCAGCAGCAACCGCTAACACTAAAAGATGTTGAAAAACCAGATAAATTATTAGAAAATTACAAAAAGCTGGTGGAATCTCTTGGTAAAGACTACCCGCTCACCACCAACACACCGCTTGGTTCAACCATCTTATATGCGGCTGATGACGCTAGTACCTTCACGTTGAGTGCGCAATCTGGATATTTTGCTGCTGTACAAACCAGCACTGCAAATTCGTCTGCAATCATGCAAAAAAACCAAGATTTTCTACAAGGCAAAGGCTTAACACCAACCAGCTCACCAGCCGCAGCGGGCAGTATGCAAAAGCGTTATACAAGTAACAATGTTATGTGTGACATATCTACCATGAGCGCTGATGATAAAGCCTACACGGCACTTTCATGTACTACATTGTCGTACATAAAAAATGAATATGCCCAAGTTAAAAAACTCATTGAACTAACTAACGATACACAAATAACTGAATCGAAACCTGTTATTAGCGTTTTGACTGTCGCAAAAGACAATAAGCAACTAAAAACACTCGTCTACACTACTCGTCAATTCATGATGCACGCTTATTTTGCGGCAGTTGATGACAAATGGGAGTACCTAGGTAAAAAACAAATCGTCGGCACTGAAGGCGCTACAATGGAGCCGACAAATGATTTTAAAGCAGCGATTCAAAAAAAGATGGCCACGTATGGCGACCTACTCAAGCCATTACTCGAAAAATAACATTACATTAAGTACTGTATACTAAGCATATGCATTACCGAAAAATGCGCGGTTTTACCATTCCGGAAATTGCGGTTGTTATCGCGACGATAACCATCCTTTTTGGCATTACTTTTGCTGCCTTTAATCAAGTGCAGATGCAGGGCCGCGATAATAAGCGCCGCGCTGATATAATAATTTTAAAAAACGAACTTGATAAGTACTACGAAAAAAATGGAAACTACCCCATAGGGTGCGATACCTCGTATACCCATACTTGCGCAGATCAAGCCAGTACGTACGCATCGATGTTTCCTGGCAGTACAATACCCCCGCTAGTAGGATCTTCAACCACGACAGCCGATTTACAGGCCATACTCCCTGGTATACCAGATGATTTTGGTGATCCAAAACAAAAATCTGATACCCCTATTAACCAAATTGCTTCCACTGTTATCAATCCGTATTCATATGTGCTTCTTTCTCAAGACACAATGAGCTGGAGTACAAGCATGTTTCTCGGTACTTCTCCTACTACATTTATTTCATGTGACACTAACGAATATCAATACGACTACGCAGGTGTATATAGAGGCGATCGCCCACACGATTATATATTGGCATATTACAGCGAAATGCAAGCAAAATGGATCTTTATTAATGGTCCGCACCTTTCATCGCTGAATAATTCACGCTGGAATTACAACGATAAACCTGAGTGTGTACCAACCGTTTTATAGCCGTATGTTCTGCGACTAGCTTGTCTTAATGCGTCGGTAGGTAAATTTTACCGCTGGGCGCCAACCGCTGCGGGCATCACTGTCGGCTTGGTGCAGCGTGCCATTTACTACTTCATTCACCAATAGTAGGGCCGGTACGTACGGGGCAAGTGTACGATAAAACACAATGTCGTGCTGGCTGACATCTTTACGTCCCGGGAACACAGCACGAAACTTTTCACGGCCGATTTCGTCAAAATAATGCGGCCTACCTTTGGGCGGAAACGTCATTTCGACCTTTATACCCATACGCACAGCAATTTTTTGCACATCGCCTAGAGTCAGTTTAGTTGGACCACTAATGTAGCAGTATAGTTGTTTTTTACTGGTCAAAAACACCGTCGCACGAGCCGATCGCCCTACGTCGACATTGCGCATTATCACTGTATGCACGTCAATCGCAACGCCAAACTGCTCTTTTGCCAGCCGCTCTAGTGCAAAGTCGTCGTATATATCACCAGTAGTCATATGGGGAATTATACCATTTTTTATTGATTTTTTAAAAAAACTGTTGACAATATATCAAATACGTGCTATAGTGCAAGAATGACATCGCGAGCCGACGGGCGAACGATGCCGGGACATCATAACTCCCGGCTTCGTACGCTGGGTTTTGTGATGTTGGTCAATCCACCGCTCTCTTGTCAAGAGTGGTGAGGGGTGGCGCACCATTGCTGCTCATCGCGAGCGGCGATGGTGCCAAAAATTCCAAAAAAATTAAGGCCCCCTTACACATATGGCGTGTTGCTCCCGCGACACTAACCAATAATGTATGGCCGTAGCGACAGAATGATGCCAGAGCCGATTGACACTCGGCACTGTCGTACGAACATTTTGGCGCTATCAAAGAAAAGGGACCCTTCATACGTGAGTAAGCGTGGCTCACCCGTGAAGTAAAATAAAGGCTACGGTTCTGCATCGTGCAGATCCAACAGCGAGTCGTAAGACCACCTGGCCAATGCCACCAGGCCACCACCCGGCCTCCGGGGAGCATCTGTTTAATTAAACAGTATACTGCTCCTCGGAGGGCCGGGCCCACCACTTTTCACCCCATGCGGGTGTTTTTTTATGTATCTTGCTACAATATACGTAGTGAGCGAATTTACAGCCCGGTACAAGAAATTAAACAAAGCCCAACAGCAAGCGGTCGATACGATCGACGGGCCGCTGCTCGTCATTGCCGGGCCCGGCACCGGTAAAACTGAGCTTCTCAGCATGCGCACCGCAAATATATTGCAAAAAACCGACACGCTGCCTGAAAATATTTTGTGCCTGACATTTACTGACAGTGGCGCCACAGCCATGCGCGAACGCCTGGCAAGTATTATTGGGCCAGCCGCCTACAAAGTTGCTATTCATACCTTTCACAGTTTTGGTGCAGAAGTCATTAATCAACATGCAGAGTATTTTTACCATGGCGCGGCCTTTACGCCAGCCGATACCATTGCCAGTTACGAAATATTACGCGGTATTTTTGACGAACTCGACTATAACAACCCTTTGGCTAGCAAACTAAATGGCGAATATACCCACCAAGCAGACGTACAAACAGTGATTAGCGAACTAAAGCGCAATGGACTAACAAGTGAAGAATTATTAGAACTTATCAGCGCCAACGAAGCAGTGCTTGACACAGTTGAGCCAGAACTCACTCACGTTTTTAGTAATCGTATTTCGATGGCTAGCCTTACAAAACTAGCGCCGCTCGCCCAAAAAGTTGCCGCGCTTGCACCACAACCGCTACCTACAGCCTATACACCATTGTCACACAGCCTGGCACTTGCCATGGCTCATGCCTTTGACGACGCCGTTACCACAAATAGCACCAAGCCAATCACAGCTTGGCGCAACGAATGGCTTGAAAAAAATGCTAGTGGTGAATACGTATTTAAAGACCGCAAACGCCACCTAAAACTACGCGCTGTCAGCCACATTTATTTTTCGTACTTATCGCGCATGGAGCAAGCTGGGCTATACGACTTTGACGACATGGTACTGGGCGTCATTCAAGGCATGGAAACGCAGCCTGAGCTACGGTTTAATCTACAAGAAAAATACCAATACATCATGGTGGACGAATTTCAAGACACCAACTTAGCGCAGCTCCGTATTTTATTTAGCCTCACTAACAACCCACAGCCTAGCCACGAACCAAATGTGATGGCAGTGGGCGACGACGACCAAGCTATTTACAGTTTTCAAGGTGCCGAAGTCAACAATATTCATCGGTATCGCCAGGCCTACCCCAGCTGCAAACTAGTAGTCTTAACCGACAATTACCGCTCTAGTGCGCCCATTTTGCAACACGCCCGCGAAGTAATAACTCAAGGTGAAGCGAGGCTCGAACATACCATGCAAGACCTCGGATTGCACAAAACACTCACGCCACATGCCACTACCAAAAACAGTCGCGTGCAGCTATTTGCGCACCAGTCGCCAGCCGACGAACATGCCTGGCTAGCTAAAACGATTGCACAACACATTGCCGCAGGGCAACGCCCGGGCAGTATAGCTGTACTCGCCAGAACTCATCGCGAACTAATAGCGCTACTGCCATACTTACATCAGCAGGGAATTATGGTTAATTACGAACGCCGTGACAATGTACTTGACAACCCGGTTATACAAGCCATTGAACTACTAGCCCAGGTAGTAACATCGCTCCAAACGGGAGCCTATGATGTGTGTGATAGCTTGCTCCCGCAACTCCTTGCTCACCCCGCCTTCGCAACACCACCCGAACTGCTATGGCGAGTTAGTTTAGCAAGCTATCGTAATCGTTTGTCGTGGCTCGAAACGATGGCAACCACCCCAGAATTGATACCCGTTCAACAGTGGCTGGTACAGGTAGCGGCACAGTCGTCGCACACCCCACTCGAACACATGATAGATGAGTTACTCGGCACGCCTACTGTGGTCGGCACTGAGGCCACAGCCTATGTTTCACCACTTTTACGCCACTACTTTAGCAGTAGCGCGCAACAAAACAATCCAGAACAGTATTTAGAGGCCCTCGAAGCCCTCCGCACCATCCGCGGTGGTCTTAGGGAATACCACAGCTCCAATCAGCTACTACTCCCTGACTTTTTGGCATACATTACCATGCACCGGCAAATAGGCATTGGCATCACCAGTGTTCGCCGCAGCAGCGAAACCGCGCAGCAAGCCATTCATCTTATGACAGCCCACAAAGCAAAGGGCCTAGAATACGACAGCGTGTACATTATTGGCGCTATAGATAGTACATGGGGCGAACGCGTACGCAGCCGCAGCAGGCTAGTAAGCTACCCCAAAAATCTACCGCTGCAGCCAGCGGGCAACACCTATAGCGAACGATTACGGCTGTTCTTTGTAGCGATGACTCGAGCAAAAAAACACCTTACCATCAGTTATAGTAGTAGCGACAATAATGGTAAACCCTCACTAATGGCCAGCTTTTTAACTGGCACCACCCTTACTGCGAACATAGTGTCGCCAACTGAAGCACCAGCCGAACTGCAAGCCCAGGCCGAACTTGCCTGGCACGACACAGTCACACGCCAACCATCGCCTACCATGAAGCAACTGCTGGCTCCGCTCCTTGAAACCTACAAGCTTTCGGCTACTCATTTAAATAATTTTATCGACATATCACGCGGCGGCCCAAGTACCTTTTTACTACACAATTTATTGCGTTTCCCCCAGGCTAAAAGTGCAAACGCTAGCTACGGCACAGCCATTCACACCACCCTGCAGCGCGCCCATAACCACTTAGTCGCCACCGGTGAACGACGGCCTGTCGAAGACATACTTGGTGATTTTACTACCGAACTTGGTCGGCAGCGCATTACACCCGAAGACCTTCGCCTGTTTAGTAAAAAAGGTATCGACAGCCTTAATGCCTTTTTGGCCCACCATTACACGAGTTTTAGCCCTAGCCAAAAAACCGAACTTAATTTTAGTAACCAAGGGGTTGTGTTAGGCGATGCCCGTATTACTGGTTCGCTTGATTTAGCTGATGTTACGAAAAAAACGATCGCCGTGACCGACTATAAAACGGGTAAACCAAGCGGGAGTTGGAAGGGTAGTACTGATTTTGAAAAAATCAAGCTTCATAAATACCAGCAGCAACTGATGCTCTATCAGCTCCTGTGCCAGCATTCACGCGACTTTCAACACCTCGAATATCTTGGTGGCACACTGCAGTTTGTTGAACCAAGCACCGATGGCCGTATTCATAGCCTGCACACCATAGCGAGTGCCGAACAGCTTGCGCAGTTTACCACGCTTATTCAAGCCGTCTGGCGCTGTATCACCACGCTTGATTTTCCTGACACCAGTGGCTACGAGCCAACCTACAAAGGAATTGTCCAGTTTGAAGCTGATTTAGTTGACAAATACTCTTAAAAAGAGTATAATTCAACGTTGAATCGGGAGATCGTCTCTCGACATCACACCCTTTAGGAGGTGAGTACATTGTTCAAATCTGAGGACACAAAGCGCCAGGAAGCGTCACGTGAATCCGGAAAAATGTGCGGCGCCTGCAACGGCACCGGCACCTTCGGTCATGGAGGCCGGGGGAGTGCAGGATCCAGCCCCTGCAGTAAATGCAATGGCACTGGTCAAACATAAACGCATGAGCTGATTGCCGTGAGGCAACCGAATCATGCGCGAGCGGGGTGTGGCGCAGCGGTAGCGCGTTCCAGCAACGGTTCGGGCCGGCAGACGCTCTGCACCATGAACCTGGAAAGGTCGCAGGTTCAAATCCTGCCACCCCAACCACCTGCACCCTTGCACTAGGGTGCTTGCGACAGGCACGGCAAAGGGATTCCGACCCTCTGTCGTTCTTGGCTCGAGTCAACAGATTCGCCAAGAGGCCCCTCACCACTACGTCGAAGCGTGGTGAGGAGTCGTTTAAAAAAATGTAGTGCGTATAGCGCGCCACATGCAGTGAGTACTTGGTCCTAACCTAGGGCTTTAAGGAATACTGCATTTCCATAGCCATCTCTTTTACGAGATGGCTCTTCTATTGTTATAACACTTCATACCGTACGCTTGCACCCGCCACCACCAATGTGTTACCCTTGGTAGGTGTCTGGTGTGCTGCTACCCCTTCAGCCCAGACATAGGTGCATCTAGCAGGGTAGCGCCCCCTCGCTATTCCTGCTGGCGCGGCGCTCCCATTCCCGCATGGACGCCCCCGCACCGACCGGCCCTCACTTCGTGGTAATTCGCGGAGTGGGGGCCTTCACCATTGTGCGTTATACTTATATACTATGAACTCGTTTTGGCATTTACTTCCCACACCATTTTTTGCCCTCGCCCCTATGGAGGCTGTCACTGATGTGGTGTTTCGGCAGGTAGTCGCAAAAGCCGCTCGCCCCGACGTGTTTTTTACCGAGTTTACCAATGCGACCGGCTGGGTACATGCTGGCCAAAAAGCAATTGGTGGCCGCCTGGTACACGAACCCCATGAAACGCCGATTGTTGCCCAAATATGGGGCGGTGAACCTGGCGACATGGAGCAGCTAGCCCAACATTGCCAACAGCTTGGGTTTAGTGGCATCGACATTAACATGGGCTGCCCTGCAAAAAGCGCTATAAAAAGTGGTGGTTCAGCACTCATTCGGCGCCCCGAAATTGCCGCAGCCGCCATTGCCGCTGCTAAAGCCGCCGGCTTACCAGTCAGTGTAAAAACTCGCCTTGGCTACAGCTCAGTGAGCGAATGGCAGGGCTGGTTGACGCACCTACTAGCACAAGATATTGCTCTACTAACCATTCATTTACGCACCAAAAAAGAAATGAGCAAAGTACCCGCCCACCATGAACTCATCTCTGATATAATACGCCTCCGCGATGAAGTTGCACCCCACACACTAGTAATGATAAATGGCGATATTACTGATCGCACACACGGACTAGCACTTGCGAACGCACACACTGTCGATGGTTTAATGATCGGCCGCGGAGTATTTACTAACCCCTTTTGCTTTGGCACTGCAGCACCCACCACCGCCGACTTACTGGCGCTCTTACACTACCATCTAGACCTTTTTGACGCTTATCAAGCACAGACTGGCCGCCCATTCGAAACACTAAAACGTTTCTTTAAGATTTACATTCGCGACTTTGACGGCGCAAGCAAACTACGCGAACAACTCATGCACTGTACAAGCACTGCTGAAGCGCGGCACGTCCTCACTATGCTATAATCGGCGTATGATACGGCGCGTTTTTAACCGCAACCTTTCACCGCTTCATCTTGTTTTTTTGGGGGCTATTACCATACTTAGCTTCCTGCTAATCCTTGCCTATAATCGCCCTGGCCAGCTTGGAGTGTACGACACCGCCGGTCACGTGCTTGCCGTCCACAACCTCGCCGCTACGTGGCCCCAGGTGTTTACCTGGCACGCCAACACCCTGCTCGGACTTGTGTATGGCAACCTGTACCCACCGCTATTCCACTGGCTCATCGCAGGGCTTGCAACGCTGATTGGTACCAGTGCCGCCTTTACTGCTGTGGTGTGCAGTGCTATCATCGCCACGCCTATTGCATTGTGGTATTATGCCAGTCAGTTATGTACGCAGGTACATCGACGAATGATAGTAACCGCATTAGCGCTTGGGGTATTACTCGCACTCCCTGGCTACTTGGGCGTAGGCTATAGCGGGCTGTTTCAGCTGGGATTAGTCACAAGTTTTCTGGCTACTCCACTTGTTATTAGCGCGTGGGCGCTTACCGAAAAAGTGGCCACCAGCCGCCAAAAACGCCTGGCACTGGTACTCGGCGTAGTAGGCGGCGTACTGTGCTGGTCACACATTGTTGCAACAATCGCCGCGGCAGCCTACGTGCTTGCAGCACTTATGAAAGCCGCAATCTTACGTCAGCGCGCCATGGTAGCCAGATACAGTATTGCACTTGGCACAGCGCTCCTGCTTGCGTCTCCATTTATAATCAAGTTTTTACGCTCTTACCATAGCAGCATTGGTCAGCTGAGCAGTATTAGTTCGAGCCTTATGTATGCCGCTTTTACGGTAGCACTGGCTGTCGCTGCCTGGTGGATGGTGCGGCGTCAAAACGTTACACTCAGCGGCGTGCCGCTAGCCCTACTTACCGGGAGCGTACTCGGCATAGTGTGTGTGGCCGACGCTCTGTTAACGCGCGCCAGTGCAGGTCACTCGCTCCTTTATAGCCTGAGTGTTTACCGATTGCAGCCATATGCGTTACTGCTGCTAGCCGTTGGGCTGTTGCAGCTTACTCTGCAATACCAACCCCTGCGCCGATTAGTGCCAAACTATACACGGGCGGTGCGCTACACTGTACTCGCCGCTACATGCTGCCTACTAGTTATTGCAGCAGCGAAAAGCCCGCTTAGTCAAACACAAACTACTGTTAGTGATGTGCAGGCCAGTGCGGTGAGTGGGCGATATATTGAACAATTTTCGCGAAGCGACAGCCTACTTGCCCCGTATGCGCTTCAAACGCAACTGGCTATGCAAAATAATGCTGCCCAGTGGGCTTACGGAGTGTTTATTGAATCTGAGCCAAATGCACCATTCTTAAAATCGCTCAGTATGAGCCTGCGGCCTAGTACAGGCGCGCCGCAACCAACAGTACATCTGCCTGAAGACGTAACCGTTAGCCCCGAGCGCCACCAAGCCTTGCTGCGTCATTTTGGTATTTCTACAATGATTAGCCTTAACGATAACCCCGTAGGCGCCATTGCCACTTGGCGACATGGCAAAAAACAGCAATATTATCATACTGCCACGCAGCCACAAGTGCTGGCCGAAGTGCCAAGCCTGCCACTGCGACCTATTACCAGCCAGTGGGAAGCCAGCGTGCTGGATTGGTGGCAAACCTCGGGGCCACTCACCGACATTCCATATAACGCAGCGCGAGGCAAGGTAAGTGGCAGCACTAAACCAGTGCCTGTCGGCATACGCCAGTGGGGGCCACGCAGCATCGTGCTACACATCGATGCACCAACACCTACAGTAGTATTAGTCAAGGCCCCGTTCCATAGCGCATGGGTTGCAACAGATTCCACCGGCCAAACCCTACCGCTATACCAAGCCGCACCCAACCTACTATTGGTGTCGGGCAAAGGAACTATCACACTAACAATACATCAGTAAGAAGCTAGTCGATGTCGCAGCTTCAACGCTAGTATGTGGGCTGCCAAGCAGCAATTACAATCGTCGCTTGCGGCGATGTAAATCGGCAACTTTAAGACGCACTGAGTGACGATTCACTAAGTTGTGCGCTTTTTCAAGTTCAATCTGACTACTCGCGTTATCGCGCATAGCGATGGCACGCTCAAGAGCAGCACGGTTTTCAGCTTCAATAATATCTTCGCCGTGGTCAGCTTCGTCAACAAGTACGCGCATGTGGTTATCGGCAATCTCAACAATACCGCCGCTCACTGCAAATAGGTCAAGCTGCTCGTCGCTATGGTGTTTGTCGTAGCGCACCGAAATCACACCAGGTACCACCACACTCACCAACGGTTCGTGGTCAGGAAAAACCGCAATGTCACCG
The DNA here is from genome assembly GCA_049293315.1 of Saccharimonas sp. (SeqCode). Lineage (GTDB taxonomy): Bacteria > Patescibacteriota > Saccharimonadia > Saccharimonadales > Saccharimonadaceae > Saccharimonas. The sequence goes on along the minus strand of JBATSN010000022.1, from coordinate 656 downwards.
TCGGCTGTAGTGAGCATCACTTCGTACACTTTTTCGTTCACTTTGGTGCCACTAAGAGTAATTAACTGAAAGTCCATATACCCCTACTATAGCAAAAATCTCGCCTGGTGGCGAGAGGTGAGTGAGCAAAAAACATTTTTGGGTGGGGTTTCGCGTATCTAAGCAAAACCCCACCCATGCGTAGCGGGCGGCGTCAGCGCATGTGGCTGAACGCCGGGAAAAACAGGACCACGGCCGCCAGCAGTACCAAGATGGCAAAGCCATGGCCGGCCCATCCCCCCCGCCAAAAGCCGATGCCGGCGAGGTAGATAAGCCATGGGCAGTACATCCACCACCCAAAAAAATAGGTGAGAATGAGCAGAAGTCCACCCGCTAGGAGTACCCCCACGACGACACCTGGGCTGTAGGCATCTCTGTCCTCAGGCCTTAAGGCCTGAGCAAGCGGGTCATGCTCGGCGGTGTAAGCGCCGTCACCATCCCATAACACCATGACCATCCCTTTCTACGACAAAGCACCGCGGAGTTGCGGCCCACCCTTAAAAATCAACTGCAACATCCCCCTTATGCTCGCCAGGCGTTAGCCTGGCTGCTACTGTGCTGGGTGATGAACAACTATCGACATATATCGAAAGTGGAGCGGCTGGAGCTATCCATCC
>JBATSN010000021.1:0-27989 GCA_049293315.1 Saccharimonas sp. (SeqCode) | reverse complement strand
TACCGCTCCAGTCCCAGCAAGATAGGCTAGACGCCTATCTTGAGTATTACAACCATAAGCGTGTACACTTAGGTATACAGCTACGGACACCTACGGAAATGTTGCAGAGGTTGTGAGGTTTATACGTAGTTGGCTGGGCTGGCAAATAGAACTAATAGTACAAAAACAAGCTGTAGTCCAAGCGAAAACAAGTTACCAAGCATATTCACAAGCCATAATGCGGCCGCCAGTCCCCAAGCAGTTTTTTTGCTAGTGCTATACCCACGCACTTCTTGGTCGTTACTGTCGCGCATATCGTTGGTCAATATTTTTATCTGGTCGTATAGCGCCCAAATACCAAGACCGCCAAAAGTGAGCAGCTTCACAACACCGTGTGCGGTGTAACCAAGATAAAATCGATCTATACCGAGCCAGCCTAAAAAGATACTTAACATAGCAGCGGTCATATAGTCGCGTTGCTGTGAGGCAGGGGGTGTGGGCGGAGCAGGCTGTAGGGCAGGGTTGATGGTTGTGTGTGTCATGATTCTCTCCTAATCTACTGCATTGCCGGTATATTCTGTTTTTTCTGCAAGCTGGCCGTCGACAAAGCGCAACTGGATAGTTTTTGTATCAGTAAAGCTAGTTGTGCTGTAGGTGCAATCTTCGTAGCCGCCTGCGCGGTCAGCACGCTTAGTGCAGGTGGTTTCGCGGTAACTACTCCCGTTCATAGCTTGTTTCACTTCATCTTTCGTCATGCCGACCGATAATTTATCGTATACATTCACAGTCCTTTGTTTAGAAGTGCTGGTTGGTTTGTCTTTGAAGAAGTCGGGGTCTTTTTGGTAGGCATATATAAGCACCCCAGCGAATGCTGCGACCACTAAGAACATAAGCAGCGACACTGCGTAGCCTACCACTACCGCTATGGTCATAGCTTTTTGGTCTTCTTGCTTGCCAGCAAGTGTGCTTTTGTCGGCAGGGCCAAGGCCGCCACGTAGAATACGAACACAGTCAATAATTGCCCAAATACCAAGGCCGCCACTCGTTAAAAGTTTTACTACACCGAGCCCTGTGTAGCCCAAGTAAAATCGGTCTATACCTAGTTGCCCTAGGAATAAGCTGAGCAGCACAGCAGTGGAGTAGCGTTTTGGTGGTGTGCTTGGCGCCGCAACGGCCGGCGCATGTACAGGGGGTGTTGGGTGTGGTGGATTTACTGGTGTTGCGACCGTAGACGGTTTATGAGTAGTTTTTTTACTTGGCGTTGTATCCTTAATCATAATGGTATTTTAGCATGAGTTTTAGGTTTAGTAAGTAGTAGTTTTGAGTTGAATCCAAAGTAAAAACCCCGCGATAAACGCAGGGTTCTTACTTTGGAGGGCCAGGAGAGACTTGGTCACGTCGCGCGACCCCGCGATTTCACGATCGAAAGCGTAGCTTTCGTCGGAAAGTCGCCTTGCGGAGCAAAGACTTTTGCTCCTCACTCTCTCCACCCTGCGGGTGCCGAGAATTCAAATCTCCTAGTCACATAAAATAAATTACCTAGACGCTAATGTCTAGGTAGTTTATTTTGGAGGGCCAGGAGAGACTTGAACTCTCGACACCCTGCTTAAGAGGCAGGTGCTCTAACCAGCTGAGCTACTGGCCCGAATGCGATATGTTATATAAGAAGGTACGTGTTGTCTCGATGCGCTTGAGAAGAGGCAGGGTCACGTCCCGCGACCCCCGAACTTCGCGATTGAAAGCATAGCTTTCATCGGAAGGTTCGTTTCCGAACTGCCACTGGCAGTTCTCACTCTAACCAGCTGAGCTACTGGCCCGCAACTACGACAGTATACCAAACAGGGGCGGGGTTGTAAATATTTTACCCCAACCGGCCTAACGAAACACGCTAGTAGGATCATGTAAAAACTGGTATAATACAAAGAATTATGGATTCACTCAATAGCATTGGCCAGCGCTTGGTCGCTGAGCTACAGCATGCCAATACGGCCGACGACGCTGACCAGCGTTTAATAGCGAAAAGTGAAAAAGTAAATGTGGTGGGCGCTGGCGGTACACTGACGGCTGCTTACGAGCAGCTACGTAATGCGGCTGAAAACACCGAAGAACATTTGCTGCTGCAAAACGCTATTCGTCGTTTTTACAAACAGTTATTTGTAGCGCGTGATGAATCATTAGTAAAAGCCAGCGGCAATGAACTAGCCATAGAACTTACATTCGCGGGTTATATTGCTAACGACAGCGTTACAAAAGCTCAGCTTGGGCATATTTCAGCGCTTGCGAGTAGCCACTACGATGCGTATGAGCAGCTGCAAAAAAGGCGTGCGATTAGCGGTGAAACATCGAGCAAATGGGTGCTTGATACACTCGCAGTTAAAGTAGAAGGCGTGCTGAATAGTCATCGGCGTGACACAGCGTTTATTGATTTTTCGTATAACTATCTTGAGCAGATCATTACGCCGGAATCGCTTACGGTTCAACACACAAAAGAAGAATACAGCGCAGCGCTATTTGCAGCAATTCATCGCGCACTTCTTAAATCAAATACAGCCGTAGTGCGAACCGCGCTACTAGAGCGCTACCAAGTGGGCGTAGACCAGCTCGAACATTACGTGAACCTTAATAAAATGATCGATACGCTACTAGCGTCAAAAATAAGTGATGAACTACACCATGCCGTCGATCGTCAGGGTGCGCCACTACGAATTGTGCGGCGTATGATTGAAGATCGTTCTGACATAACAGCTATTTTGCCGCGCCGCGAAGTCTTTTTAGAAGCTTTTGAGCAGCAAACCAATAAAGAATATGCTAGCATTGGCCGCCGCATCAATCGAGCAATTGTACGCAGTGTGATCTTTTTGATTATCACTAAGTTTTTGATCGGTATCGCCATAGAAGTACCGTATGATCTATGGGCGCACGGCGCAATTTTGTGGCAGCCTTTACTAATTAATCTGGCGTTTCCACCACTTTACATGGTGGCACTGCGGCTCACTCATGCCTTGCCTGGGTACGCTAATACCGCGGCACTCATTGATCGAATCGACACTATGCTGTATGGCCAAAAAACGGTATTAGTTAAAAAACCTACCACCGGTCGTCGCTATGGGCCAATTTTTTCTAGCGTGTATGTAGTAATGAGCTTGTTAGTTTTTGGTGGTGTAATGTGGGCGCTACTTATGCTCGGGTTTGCGCTCGTACACATTGTTATCTTCTTTATATTTATTTCGGCCGCGAGTTTTCTGGGGTTCCGCTTAAGTCGATTAATTCGCGAACTCGAAATTGTACGCAGTAGTAGTAACGGATTGACGTTCGTGCGTGATATTGTGTACTTGCCGTTTGTAGTAGTAGGCCGCTGGATGAGCGACACCTACAGCCAGGTAAATGTGGTCACAATTGTACTCGATATGTTGATTGAACTGCCGCTTAAAACAGTCTTACGATTAGTGCGCCAGTGGGGTGCGTTTATTGATGACCGTAAGGATAAGATCGTATGACACGTGAATTAAATGGGCTAGAACTGCAAGGATTTATTAAGGAGCGCCAGGCTCGGCAGGTGCGTAATTTGCGTCAGCAACATAAGATAATACCAAAATTATTAATTATTATGAGCGACACGGCCGCCGCATCAAGCGATACCTATGTGCGTATGAAACAGCGCTATGCCAACGATATTTTAATAGAAGTTGACGTGGCTGTACTTGCCGAAGATGCCATGGCGGCGCGTATTGCAGCGGCCAATAACGACAACGCTATACATGGTATTATTGTACAGTTACCTCTTGCAAATACTGAAATAACAGACACGGTATGCGCAACCATAGCACCCGAAAAAGATGTAGACGGCTTAGGCCCGAAATCTGACTATTGTAGTGCCACTGCCGTAGCAATCGACTGGCTACTAGCTGGCTATAATATCGATTTACCCGCACAGCGTATTGCAATACTCGGCAAAGGTCGGCTAGTGGGCGCGCCGCTTGCAAGGTTATGGTTACAGCGTGGCCTTACGGTTGTTTCGCTCGACGAACATTCTAAGCACATACCAAAGGTGCTGCGCAAAAGTAGCCTTGTTGTGGCAGCGACAGGTGTGCCAGGTGTGCTGACAGCTGAACATATTGCACAAAAAGCCATAGTTGTAGATGCTGGCAGCGCTGTCGAAAACGGCCAGCTAGTAGGCGACGTTGATGCGTCGGTTCGCGCTCGTCGCGACGTCACAACCACACCGGTAAAAGGTGGGGTTGGCCCACTCACTGTTGCCGTATTGTTCGATCATGTGCTGCAGTCAGCCCTAAAAATGGCATTAAAATGAGTACATTACACTAAATGAAGTGCTTCTTTAACGCGACTAACAACTTGGCTCGGCGTCAGTTCGGCTTTTACAATATAACTATGAATACCCAGTTGGCGCAGTGTTTTTGGCGCTTCTTCTTCACCAAGGTTGGTGAGAATAATCACGGGTATCGTTTTTCCCCAAGTAGATCCACGAATCAAGGCCAACGCTTCGGCACCACCCATGTGGGGCATTTGCAGGTCGAGCAAGATAATATCTGGCTTAAACTTTTCGGCCGTGGCAACCCCAGCTTCGCCGTCACTCGCAGTGGCTACTTTAAATCCGGCCGCTTCAAATTTCATCCGGTACATTTGGTTAATGACTTGATCGTCTTCAATAATCACAATTTTGGTCATGCTTACAGTATAGTATGGCAGCAAGTAAATAGGAAGTGTACTACAGGGTAGTATGCATTTGCTCACAAATCTTGAATCTGGTGGTAAAAAGCAAAAAATGCCGTTGGCACTAGAATTGCCACTAGAAACGTTTCGTGAACGAACGCGCAAGGTTGGGCGCTATATTACGCGTGTTGCCGAAACTCCCGCGGAAATTCAGGCCAACCGGCAGTTTGCTACGGCAATTTTTGTGCAAAAAGGTAAGATTGCACCAGAAGCAGTGGGTGGTGACGGTGTGGTGCGGCACGATCCTTATCATAGTGCTGGCATGATGACCTACATTAGCACATACGACCGTGAGCAGCCGGGTGCGCCACTTGTTGCAGCGGGGAAGTTATTTTGGAAGCCCGGTATAGCGCTTGATCACCTGCGCACGCCTTTTGCGCAAACAAGCCCGGAAAATCAGGCACTCCTAGCCAGTTTACCTGCGGGTAGTGTGGCCGAACTTGGGGGGTTAGCAAAGTTGCCTGGTACTTCTAAGGTAGCTACCCTAGGGGTGCTACGCGAAGTGTATCGGCTGGCCGAAGAGCATGAGGTGCAGTATATGGTGGCTGGGCTTGAACCGCATGCGTGGCCGGCGTACCGACAACTGTTTGCTAATGGAATTGAACTGATGCACAACCCAACCGAAGCAATGATGCGCTATCCTGGTATTATTGGCGATCAAGTGGGTATACGAATGAATATTCCACAGGCGTATCAGTTGTACCGCGAGAGTGCTATTCGTGGCAGGCTGGGCGAACGTGCCAGTCGGCTGGCGGTCATCGAACACTTTTCTAACCGCGTTAATTCATTTCAATCGGTTTTTCATAGATCATAACTTGCTTATGCTTTCATAAGGCACTACTATAGACATTATATGGACAGTTTTTTTACTGTACTAGCGGTGGTGTCGGTCGGTGTAACTGTGTTTGCGGGGGTGATGTCAATTGCCAATAATCCACGCTCTAAAACGCATTTGTACCTAGGCTTCTTTTTATATAGCTGTGCGCTGTGGAGTGCGATGGCGGGGTTATTGCAGCCTGGTGTAAGTGTGGCAGTTAATACGGTAATCGCCCGGCTGACGTTTGTGGCGGCTGTGCTGCTGGCTTGCACTATGTATTTATTTGCTGCCGAACTCACTAAGCAGCGTAGCCGCGTAGTGACAATTAGTGTGATGAGCGTCACCGCGGTGGCGGTACTGCTTTGTTTGTCACCGGCTGTTATACCGACTGTAGTGATGAACGGTCAGCACGTGGTACCAGTGCGTACGCTTACAGCCTATATACCGATTATTATGTTGATTATGGGGCTACTTGGTGCTGCGATTGTCCATATTGCTACTCAGGTGCGATCACTCCCCAAGGGCAACGCCAAGGTGCAAGCGGTGTATGTACTGGTTGGCATGGTGGCAGGTACAGTGATTGGTGTACTGACGAACGTTATACTGCCCAATGCCTATCCCGAACTGCACATGTCGCGTTTTGCATGGGTTCCGTCGCTAGTGTGGACACTCACGCTTGGCTACACCATGATTCGCCACCGTTTTTTGGATATTCGATTAGCTATTGTGCGCAGTGTAGGATATTTGGGCGCACTCGTGGTGGCGATTGGCTGTTATATTTTGCTGGCGGCTGGTTCGTCGTCGCTGCTTGGCAGCGTCACACAACTAAGTAGCACCGAACTATTTATGAATGCGTTATTAATTGTGGCTGTAACAGGGGTGTTTCCGCCATTAAAACGGTTCTTCGACACAGTGACTAACCGTATTTTTTATCGTGGCACGTACGATATTGGTGAAGTATACCGGGCATTTACCGCCAAGTTGTCAGGAGTTGATACACTGCCAAAACTATGCAATGTAGTTGTAGCTGAACTCACAGCTATGTTTGAGCCTGACGCGGTGTCGCTATATGTGGTGAATAATGCCGGTGAATTGCTGCATGACACCACAAGTAGCCGGGCGATGATGACCTATGAGCAGTTACAGACCTTACACGAACACGCCGCCAGTCGTCACATTGTTACCATCGAAGCCGAGCCATATATTGGTAGTCAAGACACCGTTAATCACTTAGTGACAAGCCATGGGTATGCGATTGTGGCCCCCCTTAAAAACGCTACTGGCAAGTTGCTTGGCTGTGTGTGTCTAGGGCCGCAAAAGGGGCGAAGCTACACGTTGCGCGACCATCAGATGATTGAAACAATCGCTAACGAGCTGTCAATTACGATCGAAAAACTACTATCACTCGAAGAAATTAACACATTTAACGAGCAGCTCACGCAGCAAATCAACACTGCCACGCGCCAGCTGCGCCGTAGTAATAAGCGGCTGGTAGAACTCGACGCTACAAAAGACGAATTTGTGAGCATGGCGAGCCACCAGCTACGTACCCCACTTACCAGTGTAAAAGGGTATATTAGTATGGTGCTTGAAGGTGACGCCGGCAAAATCACTACCCCTCAGCGCCAGTTACTCACCGAAGCGTATACCAGTAGTGAGCGCATGGTACATCTTATTGCTGACTTTTTGAACGTGTCACGCCTGCAAACCGGTAAGTTTGTGGTTGACCGGCACGAAGCTGACCTGGCTAATATTGTCAGTCAAGAAGTCGAAGGCATTCGCCAGATTGCTGTGTCGCACGACATTACGATTACCTACCGCAAACCGACAAGTTTTCCTATGCTGTACCTTGATGAAGGCAAAATACGCCAAGTAATCATGAACTTTATAGACAACGCAATTTATTATTCGCCCGACAGCACTACTATTGCCATAAAACTCACCATCGAAGAGGGGTTTGCGGTGCTACGGGTGACCGACAAAGGTATTGGTGTGCCGCAAGACGTGCAAGACCATTTATTTACCAAGTTCTTTAGGGCCGAAAACGCGCGTGCGCAGCGCCCTGACGGCACGGGTATTGGGCTGTATCTTGCAAAGCGTATTATTGATGGCCACAAGGGTCTCGTGCTGTTTGAATCAATCCCGGGTAAAGGAAGCACTTTTGGGTTTAGGTTGCCAATCAAAAAACTTTCTACACCACCACCAAAAACCACCCCAGAATAAGGGGTGGTTATTTGGCTGAAACTGACGCCTCAGGAGTTACTGTGGAGCGGTCAGTCTCTTAGTTTTGCGCGCTGCGTCGGCTTGCTCGGTAGTAGCTTGTGGCTGCTACAAGCGAACCAAGACCCATGACACTCATTACTGTGTCGGCAACACCCGTGTGTGGAAGTTCAGTTGGGGTAGTTGGCGTTACAGGGGTAATAGGAGTGGTTTTACAGTTTGGGCTGTCTTTTGGCAAGGTTTCTTTGCCAGGAATCGGACAGTGTTCTTTAGGTGGCGTACATTTTGACACATCCTTGCTGTACTTAGTTGAGTCAAAGTCCTTTTCGTTGATTGCAACGATTTTCCAGTCGCTCAAACGGCAGACATCAATCATCACAACAGGTGCTTTACAGTTAGCAATATCTTTTGAATATTGCGTTGTGTTAAAGTCCTTTTCGTCAATCTTGACAATTTTCCAGTCGCTTAAACGGCAGACTTCGATGATCTTAGGCTGTGGACAGTCTTTTGTGACTGTCACGGTTGCATCGTCGCTTTTGCTACCGTTTTGCGTGTCGGCAGAAGCAATGTTTTTAACAGTGTTCGTACCGCAGGCAAGTGCGCTAGTCGTTACTTTAGCACTAAACTTGACGTACAGTGCTGCACCAGGTGCGTATGACCCAAACTTCAGGCCATTTTTAGTTACGTCGTCGCTACCAGCTGACTTCCACGCAAAGTTGGTGGTTGAATTAGCAAAGTAGCTGCTACCGTTTACATATTCTAGCCCAGCAGGCAAGCTGTCGCGTAGGGTGACACCGTCTTGCTGTGTGGTACCGGTGTTTTTATACTTCAAGGTGAACTCAACAGTTTCACCGTTAGCAGCACTGACGTTTTCGAGTGTCTGGCCAGCGCCTTGCTTACTGACTGTTTTTTGTACTTCGAAGTTTGGCTGATCTACCGTAAAGCGGTAGGTTACATAACCAGCATATTCCATACAGCCAGGCAGGGTACCGTCAAGGGCATTGTAACCCAATGCAGTGCCAGTGGTGTATAAGCTGTCAGGTAAGGTTTTGCCGTTAACAGCACCAGCACTGGTAATGCGGGCTGAACCTGGCACATAGCGCAAGGCAACTTCGGCGTTGGTGTTGTTTTTGCCATAGGCTTCGTCCCATACTTGGTTGCCAAGGTTTGCCCCAGCAGCAGTTAGGTGTTTAGCATTTGTGGCGCCAACATAGCCAGTTACTTGGGCGTTTGCCCCAGCAGCTACAGTAGCAGGCATTGTGGTGCGCATGTAGGCACCAGTCGCAACACCAGCATAGTTGTGGGCAGCGTCATTAAAGTTGGTTGAAGCGTTGTTGTGGTAATACACATACACTTCGTATTCTTTACCAGGAACAAGTGATACATTTTCACCGAACGTGGTGTTGTCGGTGTAGTTACGAATTTGAACGAAGTTTCGTTCGTCACCGTGCTTTGGGTTGTCGGTGATTGAGTTAAAGGTAACGTAGGTTGCAGGGTGTGCCATGGTGAATGTCACCCGGCTAGCAGGGCCCCATGCAAACAATGTTGCAGGAACAACTACCGTAGCAACCGCAAGGGCTGCGGTAGCATAGGCACGCTTTGAAACATTACGCATAAACAGTGGGAGTTTCATATAGCCTTCTTTCTTAACCCCGGTGTACGGGGAATGTTGATTAGTATTAAATGGGCTTTTTTAAAAACAGTAATGACTGTGTATTCGTGGAATAGTGGTGGCTATTCCGGCGCAAAACATAGGTTGTTAATGTTCAGTCACACTGTGGCAGTGGTTGCAATCAGGCTATACCTTGTAAGTACTAAAGTTGTGCCGGTGGGGCACCCGCGTAGCAAAAAGCTACACAGGTGCCCCACACGGGGGTAGTAGGGAACAACTATGTGTGGGGGACGCCATCCCCCGCGGCGGGCGCAGACGGCGACGTGCCGTCTTGCACCACAGTGCCGCCGCCCGTAGGGGCGGTGGTAGCACCGGGTGCTTGCCCGCCAGTGCCAGCCCCAGGCTGGGTGCCTGGGGTGGCCGGCGTGGCCGGGTCGGCGTGCGGGCTGTCTGCCCCTTGGGAGGGGTTGACAACCGCCTTGGTGTGGTTGGGGTTGGCTGTAGTGCCCACCTTCGAGTCCTTCGGGCAAGTGCCGTTAGGACCTAGGGGGTGGGTTGAGCCATCCTGCCACACGCACACCGGCGTGGTTGGAGTGGTTGGTGTGGTGGTAGTGCGTGGCTTGGTGGGGGTGCAGCGACTTTCGTTGTCGCGCGCCCCTTCCACACACTGGGTCACTCTGGGCTTCATCTTGATTGGCGAAGACCAGTGGTTCTCGTCAAACTGGAAGCCGCACAGCAAACGGAAGTAGTAAACCCTTCCGTCTGCTGTAGTAACCTTGTAATACACCTCCCCAGCTGGCCGTTGCACGCCGGCTGCTGTCTTTGTGACCGGAACGCCGTCGACTACCACCATGTAGCCGGTGTCAGCCGAGTGAGCGCTGAGCGTGACCAGCTCGCCTTTGGTGAAGTTTGCCTTCACCTTGGCGAGATAGTTATCTCGGGCTTTCAGGCTGGCAGCCAACTGCTTGGTGCAGTCGGCCGTGCGCGCTGCATCGACCCCATCGATGATGAGGCCTCCGTTCGCGCACAGCAGTGACGGGTCGGCCGTGAGCCGCTTCCACCACTCCTGAGTTGCCTCTTCGGTGGTGGTTGGGGCGACGGGCGGGCCATACGCCTGGCGCGAGGCTTTACCCTCGTCCAGGGTGTAGTAGTGTGGCGTCCAGCTGTCCGGGTTGGACGCTGGAGCGGCACTACCTGTGCCTGCGGTTGCCGGTGCGGGTGTGGTTGCGGGCGACGTTGAAGCCGGTGGCTGCGGGAGGTCTCCGAAGAGAACTCCCGAGCCAATCAGCTCGTTCATGCAGCCGGCGTCAAGCGCCTGCTGCAAGTAGTCTGCCCTGTGAGCCTTGAGCTCCTCCTGCGTCGGCCCTGCGGGCGTCTGCATTAGAAAGCTCTCAGTGGCAACGATTGCCTGCTTGTAGCGCAGGCAGTTGTTGCCGGTGTACGACTCGACGTCCGTCATCCTTGGAAGGAGGATGAGACCACCGAGCAGTACGGCCATCACCGCCAGAAAGGCGACGAGAGGACTGTTCCTTCTCATGGTTTTCCTTCCGAAAGGGTCAGCGGTGCTGACCACTGTTGACGTACGTGGTCAGGTAGGCCACGATAGTGCCGATTCCCAGCCCCGCGAACAGGGCCCAGCCTAGTGCCATCACGAACGTGTTGTGCCAGACCATCAGGCCCAGCAGCAACATGATCGCGAAGACGACGGCGGCAGCGATGCCGCCGATTCGCCAATTCGGACCCGCGGTACTTCCACCGCCGTTGGCCTCGAGGGCGGTGATCCGCTCCTCGTGGTTGTCGAGGGTGTCGTCGACACCCTCAGTCCACTGCTGGAAGTTGCCGGCGAAGCCGGCAAACCAGGCAGGGGCCTCCTCGTCCTCACCCGCGGGAGCGGGTGTGAATCGCTGGCGACGTTGTGGTGCTGGTGTGGCTGGGGGCATCGTCGGCGGCGGCAGCACCTGGGTCGGTGCAGCAGCCGCGCGCGGTGCGGTTGGTGCGGGCGCTGGGTATAGCAGTCTGATTGCTGCTTCCAGCTCATCTCTTGTTGTTGCTTGTTCTGCGGCAGTTCCGGCGCGCATAACGCGCCGGGCCGCCTCCGGGTCGCTGGATCTCAAGGCAGCCCCGTAGGCTGCGTCGATCTCGGCGCGTGCCTGAGCCACAACAGCGGCCATGTCGGCCTGCACTGCGGTGGGTACGGCGTCAACGGCTCGGCGAACCGTGTCAAGGGCGTTGTCGGTGTGGGGGGTTGGGTGAATGCTCACCTTATTACTCCTTAGCTTGTGTGGGCGGGCGCCCACGAAATGGGTGTGGTTTGCTCGTCACACTAGCTAGTTGCGGCGAGACACACTAGGTAGGCCAGTTACACTAGCCTGCACAGAGTGCCTCGCCCCAACATAGGAGTACATGAATCAATAGTTGTTTCCTACTAATAATGCTGCAAGTGCAGCTAAAAAGCCCAAAATTCGCATTTTGACCCTTGTAGCTACACTGGCAGGCTTTAGTAGTAAGGTATAGCCTGATTGTCAACGTTCCCATTCTAGGCGCATGGCTTCCACACCATACACCGTGACCCTATAAATGTATCACAATTACGCTAAAAAGTCAATACATTACACCATAATCTATACCATAATGCTTATGCTACAGACGGTTTTGTAAGATATATAGCTATTTTACAGTATTAACTAAATATTTCATAACAAATTAGTGGATGAATACGCTCTATAATAGTGCTTGTGTTTGACGCACCATACTGCTACTATTTAGGTATAAGAAACTGACTAAAGTAAAAACGGAGTATAGACTAACGGAATGAGTGAAACGCCGCCGCGAACACAACATCAACCTGAATTGCCACCTGAAGATTCAACTGAAAGTGCAGATACTAATCCGGTCGATCCTGGTGCAGTCGGCGACAGAACAAGTTTAAGGATACCTGTTTTTAGTGATTCTGAAACCGCTAGGACCACGCCTGATGTGTCTGCTCCAGCAGAAACACCGGGAAGTACGCCTAATTCCAGTACCGAAGGGAATGAAGGTGATGGCTCGGTGCCAATACCAGAAACTCCCGACCCGTCAACCTCGTTCCTTACTCCCGAGCAGCGTGCTGCACTACTGGCAGTTGCAAACAACCGAGAACAATTCTTAACTGACGAACAGCGAGCCGCGCTTCAAGCCATTATTGACGGGAACCCACCCGCCCCAGACCCAGAAGCTGAAGCAGCGGCAGCCGCAGCCGCAGCTGCTGCGCGTGAAGCGAGGTTGCGGGAACTGACGAGGGAACTGAATGAATCACAAGTTGGCATAGGCCTTGACAACGCTTTGGGTGAATACGCGAGCCGTAAAGCAGATGTTGAACTGCGCGGCGGCGAAGGCAAGCGATTTTGGCAAACCGGCCAGCGTAAGCGTGGTGAAGCATTGTCGCAAGCTGAAGAAAAGTTGTTCGCTGCCCAAAACGAATATACAAAACGGCTGATTGCTGCTCGCAGGGAAGTCGGCATGTACGAGAATGAAGAACTTACCGAGGCACAGATCGAGCAAAATATATCAGACGATTTCTTTAACGAGTTCAGACACCTCGACACTAATGCTCGCCGCAAGACGCTTGAAATACGAAATAGCCGCATTGAACGGCGTGCTTGGTACCAAAAAGCCGCTGCTGGTATTGGTAACTTTTTGAATGGCGGCAAGGGCAAGGGCTGGGTACGTAACACCGGAAGTGGGCTTGCTGCCGGATTTGGTGTCGGGCTAACAGGGGTAGGATTCCCTATTACTGCTGCGGTTGGCGCCGGCCTTTCAGGGCTAGTTCGTCACAGCTCGAAGGTAGATGCCCTCGACAAAAGCTTGCAAGATTACAAACTTGAAACGATGACCGAAGGTGAAATGCGAACATACCAGCGCGGTATGGCAAGGTCTGGTGCTACGCAAGATCAGCAAGCTAAACGGCTAGCACAGGAATTCTTTGGCAGGTCACGGACCGAAGGCGACAATGCTTTGAGCGAAGCGCGTAAAAAAGCTGGTAAAAACTTAATGAAGTTTGGACTAGGCTATGCGGCTGGAGGCCTGTTAGGTAATGCAGTTCATAATAAAGTCTTTAACACAACCGCTAATGCTCAACCTCAACAGCCAGGCCAGGCACCGGCAGCACCGAATACAACACCGGCTCCACACAACTTTCCACCAGATGCTGACATAATCACAAGGGGTGAAGGCTGGTATCACCAGTTTGGCGACATGGGCTTAACTCAAGACCAAGCTAAGGTATTGTTCCAAGACCGCACACTAATGAATGATTTGGTAAAAGAAGGTGCGGCCTATGTTGACAATAGCGCCCGAATTGGCGGCTACGGCATTAATATGCCATCTAGTGGCCGGCTATCGGCAGCGGCCATGGACATGATTAAACAAGCAATGATAGCAAAAGGTTTTTAGTATAAAGGAGGGTATGGGCAATGTTTGAAATTAATGACGATTTTTTAGCGAGTGTTGGTTACGACGTAGCAAGCTTGAGTGACAGCCAAAAGCAGCAATACATACAAGAGTTTACTACTGAAGTGAATGAACGAGTGTCTGAGCGGTTGCTGACAGAGCTTGATGATGACCAAGTAAACGAGTTTAATGAACTACAAGACAGCGCAGACCGTGCCAAGCAGTGGGTAGGACAGTTTCATGCCGGCTACACAGATGACCCCGAATACAAGCAGATTCTTGATAACACGGGCAATGAAGATGAAGCGGTTGCCTTATACGCGACAGCTAAGTGGTTAAACGACGCTATTCCGCGCTATGGTGAGTTGATTCAGGAAGAACTAAACGCCTACCAGGCGCAACTAGTGAAAATGCGTGAAGCTGCCACTAGCGCACTAGACCAGTAGTTTGACTTTACACGCAATATAATATATAAAATATAGAGTAGCATGCCGCTACACTACGCCTACTACCTGCCATAGGAGTAATTCGTGTCTGCTGAAGCAAGTCACTTACATCTGCTGTCCCTTGTAGCGCAACTGAAAAGCGGCAAACTGGGGTCTATGTCCTGTTTTGAAGGAGCGGTGACACCACAGGAAGCCTGGGGCCCAGCAGAGGAAGTGTGGAGAAGGATTCAAAAGAGTCCAGCACAACACAAGAACGTCCGTGCGCTCCTAACACACTTTGGGGCGCATGAGGGTAGTCAAAAGAGCGCTCTGCGTTCCGCGATCGTTATGGTCGCGCAATTACCACAACCAGCGGCATGAGGACGGGTTGGGGTGGTGCGGCTTGGGTTTACCCTAGCATGCTCCACCCCAACCACTTCACAATACCGTACGGGTTTGCTACGATAGATCAGGCGTAGTGATAAGGAAATCGACGAGCGGGTAGGACATCAGGCTGTCCGACAGCAACGTGCAGACGTTTCGTACAAAGTACCTGACAATTAAACTACCATGGTCCCATCGTCTAACGGTTAGGACACCAGGTTTTCATCCTGGCAATCCGGGTTCGATTCCCGGTGGGATCACCACAATAGAATTTTCTGCGTCATCAGCCTGTTTTATAGTAGTATTACCTCTATAAAGCGGGCTGATTTCGTTAATTATAAATTTATCGTTTTCAATATCGTAAATAAATCCCTTAGGAAAAATAAGTTTCTGGAACTTCTGCTTTAATTCCAGCGGTGAGTCCGCCCACTGCTGAGCGACGTTCTCCATGAAGTTTAGGGCGTATTCGATGTGAGACTCACTTAGCGTCTGTCGTGCCTCAAGGTCATTAACCTGGCTTAGGATTTCTAGCTTTTCTGCATCTAGACTATCAGTAAGCAATTGTTTTTCTTCGGCGTCTATTTTTCGATTTACATAGTCCTTTACGGTATTAGTGCGAGTTATCGCAATTTCATCAAGTCTCGCTCGTTGGTGAGATAAGTCCTCGTTAATTCCTCCGAGCTGCTTAACGGTAGTACGAACCAACACCTCTTTCATTAACTTCAAGGTTCCTTTTGTGGGAGTTATCTGGGCTAGCAGCCCCTCAAACTTCCTGTGGGCATCGTCAGCAAGTATCGAGCCGGTTCCACGGCATGTTTTTCTTGCGCAATAATACCTATACTCTCCGCCGGGATTTGAACGCGTCATTATTTCCTTGCAGCTTACACAAAGTATGAATCGGCTCAGTGGCGCATTCTTGTTTTTCGTATGGTGTTTAAGTCCGAGCAGGTATGTTTTGCTTTTGCGTTTAAGTATTTCTTGGTTTTCCCAGTAGACCTGTTCACTGATAATTGCTTCGTGTTTACCTGGCACTAGTTCGTAGTCCGTAAATTTATCGTGAACAAACCCAGCATATTCAGGACATTTAACGATATTTGTAATAGTTTGCTGCGTAAAGGGTTTGCCGTTTTCACCGTAAAACTCATTTGATGTTGCGTAGCGGACAAGTTCGGCGATGTTGATGTCGCCGCGATTAATACGCATTAGCACTTTTTCTATTTTTTCAGCATCGTGATTCTTGCGCATCGAAGGTCGCGGCTTGCCCTCGTCATTTTTAATACTGCATCGCTCGTAGCCTCTTGGCGGCTTATGTTGCCAAAATCCCTGCTTGGCTATGCGTGTCATGTTATCAACGACCATTTCACGCTTCGTGTCATTATCGAGTTGAGCTACTGATACATAGAGTGTCTCAACGAACTTGCCCATAGGCGAGTCGTCAAACGGTTCTGTAACCGAGCGAATCTTGATGCCTCTGGCGGCTAAGACTGACCGTATTTGCGTAATATAGGTTTCAACATCACGGCTGGCGCGAGACATCTTATAAACTAGGACATAATTTATTTGTCCTTTCATTTTCATTGCCAGCCGTATCATACTTTGAAGCTCGTCGCGCTCGGCGTTTTTACCAGACTTAGCCTCGTCATAAAACCATTGAATAATTTTTATGCCATTTGTATCTGCATAGTTCTGAATGGCTGCTTTTTGATTCGCCTTACTTTCACCTTTAATCTGTTTCTTGTCGGAGATTCGCAAATAGCCTAGGGCGGTATGTTGCTTTTGTTCTATTTGCTTAATTTTTACCATTATTGTATAAATATTATTATAATTGCTTTTCTATCAAAGGTGGAGCCGATTTTAATAAATCAGGAGCGATTTCCATCAATCGCCATATTTCCATCGTCAGTTCATCATCACTAAGTGTCCGAGCATCGACGCCCATAATCTTTCGGGCTTCTTTCAGGGAGATAATCAACGCACCCTCAAGCTGGGCTGGAATCGCTTTCTTCTCCTGATTTGTTATCGAATGCTCGGACATAGTGACATGTTCGTGCTGGCTTATTTACCCAGCAAAGTGATTAGCTTTTTGTGTTCGGCGACAGTCAATAGAGGCTCGTGCAAACCTTGATACTGCTTGCCGCCATAGCTGACATACCCGACATAGTAGGGATTTGTAACAATCGCCTTAAATTTACTGCTGCTCAATAGCTTATCTTTCAAAAAGAACATAGACACCGCTCGTCGCAAGTCATCGTAGCTTGCTTTACCGTCCAGGAATCGTATGATACTGCTCCGAAGATGAGTGGCCGTTTTACGGTCTTTTGCGAACAAGCCTCGCTCAGAAGTCCTGACATAGCCCATAGGTGGTTTCTGCACTGAATAGCCAGCATGGACTCTATTTAATAATCCGCGTTTGATATACGCAGCTCGGTTTTCAGAATCCTGTTTGACTATTACTGCCATAATGGCCTCTTGAAACTTCTTTGAATCGCCCATAACAGACTGCTCAACGAATTTCAGCTCTACGCCAATAGCCTTAAACAATGATTCCCATTCCTGAAAATCTATTACACTACGAGAAATCCTCGTTTGAGTTCTAGCTATGACTACTCCAATATCTTTGTTTTGACGACAATAATCGACTACGTCATAAAGTCGTGGTTTACTACCCCCGCCAAAGTCGTCGAAACTTTTTGCGACAGTGAAAGCGTTAGCTTTTGCGAACTCTAGAATGTCTTGATTCTGTATATGCAGGTCGAAGAGCTGGTCGCCAACCTCATCTTTACTGGTGCGTAGGTACGCAACCGCTTTTTCTTTTTCTTGTGCTGCCATTTTGGCCTCCATTTTTTGGCACTAGCAAACAATGCCGCCTAGAATAAGAGACTGTTCATCTCCTGGAGAATCAGCGGCAAAGCTGCTAGTGATTAGTTGATTTAGTTGTTGCCTGAAAGAGCCGAGAGTGTCAGGCTGGTCACTCGCTAACTCTTATATTCAACTATATAGGAGAATATACTGGTAATCACGTCAATACCGAGACGAGACGGCGTGCATCTGGTAGATTCCGAATTATTCCGAAACAGACGTTGCTTTTTTACGGATATCGTTCAGCTGTGAGCTGTTGATATACGTTTCTCTATAAAAAGTTGACCGTTTAGTTGTCGAGGAAACAAAACAAGCAAGAGGGCCATCTTTGCCGAAAAGTGTTTTGCGTAGGGTCTCATTAAGATTTGTAAGACCTATAATTTTTTGTCCTTTAAGGTATTCGAGAGTCAGTATTGTTTGCGGGTGCGCCAAACCATGCGTAACCAATTCAAGAGGGCTGCCGCTTACCATTTTAGGCATCATAAAGGTGGCGTTACTGGCTGTTACGACAGGGTATATATCGTTTTCTAGACGTATCGAAGCAAGTATAGTTTGTTCTTTCTCTAACTTTGCAATATCAGCATTTGCATTAAGGAAGGGCGCTACCTCCTCGACCTTATCGTAGAACGCAAAGAACTCGTCGTTCAGTGTAACGACGTAATAATCCTCTTCGTCATCTCGGTGTGCTCGCTGAGTCGCTGTAAGCCGATGATTTGGCCGTTCGTCAATTTCTATATATCCATGCCCTTCAAGAAATGCAAGCACACTCTCGATAACCTCAAGTGGTATGCGGAGCGTTGCGGCAAGGACGGTAGGGTTTATGTAAATAAGATTTGAATTATTGAGCTTTTTAGAATCTTCGATAATCGCCCTTAAAAAGACGATGCGTTTATTACCTGATTGGTCTACTTCATAATCAAAGTAATTCATGTCACCATTATCTCACGTTATCAGTTGCGTCTATAGCAAGAAGCGAATATACGATTAAAACTTTATAAGAAAAAATGCCCGAGACTTAAAAAAGCTCACTGTTCCTCACAGTTATTGCAAAATCAGCGTTGTAATTGCTTAGTAGGCGGAAGGCTTGCTATAATCAGTCTGTTGACACTTTTATAAAACGCCCAAGAAGCAATTATTTGCTGTGGCTAATGCTCTAAAAGCAGCCACAGCAACTCGTGCATTAGCATGGGCGTAAAGGTGTCAACAACCCTGCTGTGGTTGCTTTTTGTTTTTAAGGCCACTGCTCGGTAGAAAGACACCATGCCAGAGCCTAGCCTAAAAGTATTTTCAGACACCGACCTCGCCCAAGTCGTACAGGACATGTACGGTGATTCTCGCTACGGCATTGGTAACGGCTTCACGCAAAAAGCCCTTGAGCAGTTTCCCGATAATATCGATTCTGCCGTTATCGCCATGAAAATAGCTATTGTTGATATGGAGAACTCGACCCAACTAAGCCGATTACTTGGTGAAAAGGGTACGAGGAACATCAACCTCAAAGATATTGTTAGTAAAATCCAGTCCATACCGTTCGATAAGCGGGTGTCATCTGGTGACCTTTCGCTTGTTAGCGAGCTATCTCTCTGGAGTAGTAGCCTCGGGCTAAATCTGTTCTCGTTTTTTAGTAAATACTGCACTTATCACAATACCTACATTTATCACAAAGACGACTTCTCAATTTTCGACAAGGTAGTAAAAGAACATATTGGCGACTATCTCTCGCTGGCAGATTGTCAGGAGTTTTTTGGCAGTGCTACCAAACTTCGCAAAGGGCAAACAGTTACCAAACTTGTAGACACCAAAATCGAGACAATGCGGCAATCGTGCGACTACGAGCAATATGTCAGGCTCGTCGATTTCTTGCTCCAAAAACACTCCGTCGCCCGGACTAACAAGCGACGTGAGCTGGACTGGTTTATCTGGTATCGCAACCGTTAGGGTGAAGATTGCCTTGAGTGTTGATACGCAGGGAAAATATAATTAAGCAATGAGGAGAAGATTATGGCAAAAGTAGGACGACCAAAGAAGTTAGAAAGTGAAAAAATAAAGTACCAGTTAATCGCTATACGCGAGAGCGATTACCAAGAGCTAAAGCAAAAACTAGGCGAAAACCCACAAGAGAAAGAAAAGATTGCCGACGTTATTGGTAATTTTATTCGTGTGTACGAGCCGGGCGACTTCAAAGAGCAATAATGGAAGCCAAGGCAAGATTCGTCTTTATTTGTGTCAAATACGGGCTGACAGAGCCGCTTGCCTGGAGGCTGTTCGACTACATTCAGGCTCGTGAAGGGCTTATCTCGGAATACGAAACACGACTTTATCTCGGTTTAGGCGAAGAACAGACGCGGCAACTTATCAACGAACTTGTAAAAAATCAGTACGCTACAGAGGACGCCGAATACGACGCGAACGGCACGACATACGTTGACGAAGTAGCAGATGAGGATGTGGATTTACTGGCGGAGGTTGAATTAGGTATTCGCAAGCCGCTATGGCAATAGTGGCGGCTGTTAGCTTAGTAGCTATTTCGCATCGCATTAACGAAATCTAAAAATACGGGCTTTCGATGTAGCCCGTATTTTTTGTTAAGTTCTTTGGTTTTTATTGCCGTCGCGTTATTGATTCTGTCGAGTATCGGTTGAGCAAGAGTTTTAGCTTCTTCGCGTGTTATTTCGCCCGTAACGTATCGACGTTTAATCTCCGCGATGTCTACTCTGTTTTTGACGGCTTGGTCGATGGGGTTGTCCATAACTAAAATATATTGTCCCGACAGAGATAGCTCAAGGCTAAATATATAGCTCTGTGACGCGTTTTAAGACGTCTGACAGCGACTTTGACACGATAATGACATATGTGTAGCTCAACAGAGTAAATCATGGTAAAATATACTTCAATATGGCTAATCTTTTCGGTAAAAACAAACTTCGTGAAATAGCACGGACAATCGACACTGAATCAGTCATGAGTTACATCGACATCGTCAAGGAGTGGCACGAAGATTACCACATCGGCTCACTGAGAAAAGACAAAGAAACTTCTCGTGAGCAAGAATACAATCATGCGTTTTTCAAGACCATATTAGGCTACAAAGAAAAGCCAGCCAGTCCGTTCAGTTTTGAGCCGAAAGCAACCACAGACGCAGGGCAGTTACCAGACGCAGTAATTAGCCATACAGACTCGGCAAATGACATTCGAAACATCGCAGCCGTCGTAGAGCTTAAAGGAGCGGGAATCGACCTTGACCGTCCGCAGCGACGTGACGGCAACATGAGCCCCGTACAGCAAGGCTTTAAGTACAAGGTTCAGTACCAATCAGTGCCATTTGTAATTGTTAGCAACTTTTGGGAATTTCGGCTTTATCATGACAACTTGCTTGATTATGAAGTCTGGACACTCGACGACCTCGTCAACCCAGACGACGATTATCTGCTTTTCAAAACGTGGTACGCCTTGCTCAAAAAAGACAGTTTCACGACAGCCAAAGGCACGAGCAAAACAGAAGCCATCTTGAGCGACATTCGCATCGAGCAGGAAAACATCGGGAAGAAGTTTTACAAGGTTTACAAAGAAGCTCGCACCGAACTCCTCCGTGATATCTATAAATACAATGACTACATCAAGACCGATATCGACACGGGTATCGAAAAAGCTCAAAAGATTATTGACCGTATCGTGTTTGCTGCTTTTGCAGAAGACCGAGGCCTCCTGCCTGACAACACACTCCTAAGAGTCATTCAAGCCGCCGATAGCTCCGTGTTTGGTGGTAGTTTATGGAGTACGCTGAAAGGCTTTTTTGAAGCGATTGATGTCGGTAGCGAAAAGCTGGAAATACCGAACGGCTACAATGGTGGACTATTCAGGCACGATGAGGTTTTGAATAATCTCCAAATTAGCGACGAACCCCTCCGCAAGGTTGTCGAACTTGGTACATATAATTTTGCTGATGACCTGAGTGTTAACATTCTTGGCCACATATTCGAACAGTCAATAAGCGACCTCGAAGAAATCAAGAACAAGGTAAATCAGAGTCAGAGTCTTGAAGCCATTGGTCAGAGTCGACGCAAAAAAGACGGTATTTTCTACACCCCAGATTACATCGTCCGTTACATTGTCGATAACTCGCTCGGTGCATATCTGCGTGAGCATGAAGAAAAGTTCAAAGCGGAGTTCGGGCTAAAGGGTGATATTACTGACAAGACGTACGAAAAACGCGAGCGACAAGCCTACACAAAATACCAGGACTTCTTGCAAGGCGTCAAAGTCGTAGACCCTGCCTGTGGTTCGGGTGCGTTCCTCGTCTATGTTTTTGATTATTTGTTGGCAGAAAACAAACGTGTTGGCGATATTCTCGGCATGTCTTTATTCTCAACCGATGGATACATTCGCGACATCTTGCGTAATAATATTTACGGCGTAGACCTCAACGAAGAGTCTGTAGAGATTACCAAACTTTCGCTCTGGCTCAAGACTGCACAAAAAGGCAAAAAACTTACTACACTTGATAATAATATCAGGTGTGGGAATAGCCTTATTGACGACGAAAATATCGTAGGAGGTAAAGCATTCAAATGGCATGAACAATTCGCCGAGGTGTTCAAGGATGGCGGATTCGATGTTGTTGTCGGTAATCCTCCTTATGGTGTTAGTTTTAGTAACACCGAGAAAGATTATCTGTCAAAATTTGATACTCTAGTTTCAGACTATGAGGCTTACATCTACTTCATTTCATTTATCAAAAAAATCGTTAAACCAAACGGAATACTGTCATACATTTTCCCAAATACTTTCCTAACTACACTTTACGGCAAGAAGTATCGCTCAGATTTGTTTTCAAACTACTCTGTCCTCCAGATGGTGGACCTATCCCAAGACTCAACATTCGCTGATGCAAGTGTGCGTACCGTAATTTTAAGTATTAGAAACTCGAATGACAATTATAAGACAGACTTAAATACGATTGATAAGAATAAAAATATCGCAAAACTGGTGTCATACAAAAAATCCGACCTTTTGAAAAATGTTGAGAACCTAGGAGTTTTGTTTACGCGAGATGATAATGCAACCTTGTTAGTGAATAAAATTTTAGCTGCATCAAAACCACTTAAAGATTACTTCTCGGTTTCGCAAGGTTTGATTCCATACGACAAGTACCGAGGCCATGATGAACACACGATAAAAAACCGAATTTGGCATTCCGACACGAAAAAAGACGAAACTTACAAAAGAGAGCTCAAGGGTGGAGATGTTACTCAGTACCAAATTAGGTGGAACGAGAAGTTATGGATAAGTTACGGTGATTGGCTTGCTGCGCCACGAGAACCTAAATTCTTCACTAGCCCTCGTATTCTCGTAAGAGAAATTACTGACAGTAAGTTGTATTGTGCATACACGGAAGATGAGTTCTATAATACCCCGTCACTCATAAATTGCGTAGGTAACGACGGGATTGACCAACTATCTGTTTTGGCAATTATGAATTCAAGCTTGATGGGTTGGTTCCACCATAATACTTCACCTAAAGCTAACAAAGGGTTATTCCCTAAAATTCTAGTAAACGATATACGTAATCTGCCCATTATTATTCCAAAAGACGACGAGTTGGCGGGGCAATCTCAAACGATACAAAAACTCAACACACAGCTAGCCGATAGCTCATTACGCTTCCAGAGCATCATCTCTAGTGAATATAATTTGGAAAAGTGGCCAGCAAAACTTAACAAATGGTGGGCGCTCAATTTTATAGATTTCGTAAAAATACTCAAAGCTAATCTCTCCCTTGCCCAAAAAGACGAACTCCTCGGCTTGTTCAACAAATACCGCGCCGAGTTGTCTAAGCTGGACGCCGAGATTCAAAGAACCGACCACGAGATAGACCTACTCGTCTACAAACTCTATAACCTCACCCAAGAAGAGATAGCTACGATTGAGGGGAGTAGTAAATAATGAACCCCAAGCTAAAAAACACTCTGAATCTGATGCTAGGTCTTGCACTCATAGCATTATTAGGCTGGCTGCTGTTCACTGCATTGATTGAGCTCTACAAGTGGTACAACGGTCTCAGTGAAAGTATTCAGACAGGAATTATTACTGCTATACCTATAATATTAGTTGCAATAGTTGGGTACTTTGCTAATCAGTCGCTGGAAACTAAACGTTCAGTCGAGCAAGCAATGCGTCCGAGAAAACTTGAGCTATATGATGATTTCCTAAAGTTTATTATGCGAATATTCGGAAATGAAAAGGTTAACAAGCGTCCTACTGACGATGATATGATGAAGTTTTTTGTTACGAAAACGCCCGAATTAATGACCTTTGCGTCAAATAATGTCATAGAGAAGTGGGGAAAGCTGCGAGTTAGCTTGAGTGACGAAAATACAAAAGACGAGCAGAAGATGTTCATCGTTGAGGATTTATTTCGAGCAATACGCTCAGACCTTGGCCATAGTCGTCGCGGGTCGCACAAAGGAGATATCTTACGACTTTTCATCAATGACATAGACGAGCATTTGAAGAAATGAGCGCAACGCTCTCTAAATCAGATTTCCTTAAATACCGCGTGTGTCCAAGCTATTTCTGGCTCTGGAAAAACAAACCAGAATTAGTACCGGAAGATTCACCAGCAGAAGTGCGAGAAAATAAGTTCGAACAAGGTAACCAAATTGAACTTATTGCTCGCGAACTGTTCCCTGACGGTGTATTGGTACAAGGATATAACACCCAAGCAGTTAGTCACACCGAGCAGATGATAGCGGACGGCACATCTACGTTATTTCAAGCAACAGTTATTACTGAGAACGGTTTACTAGCAATGGCCGACGTAATCGAGCGTGATGGCGAAGGCTGGATTCTCTACGAGGTTAAATCGTCTAGTAAGCCAAAGCCGGAGCATATTCCGGACATGGCGTTTCAAAAAATTGCGTTTGAAGCTGCCGGATACGCTATTAACGCTACAAAAGTCATTCACTTAAATAAAGAATACGTACGACACGGCGAATCTATTGACCCTAATTCGTTCTTTGTTACCGAAGATGTGACAGAAAAGGTAATGACAATACTATCAGAAGTGCGCGACCAAGTGATATTTGCGCTCGACAACATGTCACAGCCAGATGAGGCCACCATTTGTCCTTGCCGCTCTTTGTCACGCGGTAAACATTGCCCAACATTTATATATTTCAACCCAGACATACCTGAATATTCAGTTTATGACGTATCTCGTATGCAGGGCAAAAAGCTCGCCGAGCTTGTTGATTCGGAGATATTCAATATTAAAGATATTCCCGACGACTTCGTACTGACTGCCAATCAGCAAGCCCAGGTGAGCATTGAAAAACGTGGTGCTCCGCATATAGACCAAGAAGCGATTCAACGGTCCCTAGCTGAACTTGAATTTCCCCTATACTTTCTTGACTACGAGTCAGTTAACCCGGCCATACCTCTTATAGACGGTGTACGTCCTCATCAACAGATGGTGTTTCAGTATTCCCTACATATACTCGATACACCAGATGGTGAACTACGCCACACCGAACATCTATCGCGAGAGGCGAGTTCGACTGCACTAGAAGCTCTTGCTGCCCAGATGCGAGAAGATATTGGCGATACAGGCTCGGTGATTGTTTGGAATAAAGTGTTTGAGCGTGACCGCAACAAAGAGCTCGCTGAGCTATTTCCGGAGTATGCTAGTTTTTACGAGTCGCTCAACGCTCGTATATACGACTTAATGGATGTCTTTGCAAAAAATTATTATGTACACCCTGGTTTTTTGGGTAAATGCTCAATTAAATACGTCCTTCCTGTGCTCGTTCCTGAACTATCCTACAAAGACCTAGCAATCGGCAAGGGGGATATTGCTTCTGTACGATGGTATGAAATAGTTACTAGTGAAAACACGAGCAACGCTGACCAAGTTTTTGCCGATTTACTTGCGTATTGCAAGTTAGACACACTGGCAATGGTGAAGATTTACGAGAAAATTAAAGCATAAGCATTTAATAACACCAATCATGCTATTGTCAATGCTTATGTAAAAGAGTATTCTAGGTAGTAAAGAATAAAAGCACTTTTGAGGGATAGGGGAAGTATGAAATTAACACAGGCACATGTGACAAAATATAAATCTATTGAAGACAGCACCCCTGTTGAGATTGATAAAAATGTAACTGTGATGGTTGGCGTTAACGAAGCAGGTAAGTCCGCCTTTTTGGAGTCATTATATAAAGCCGAATCGGTCTTGGATGATGATGAGTACAACCAAGTCTTTGATTATCCCCGTAAGGACTGGCTGACCTACAAGCGACGCGCCGACCAAAAAAAGTCATCAGTGGTCGCCGTACTTTCATACGAATTAGACCCCGAAGAAGTCTCTGCAATCGAAGGTGAACTTGGTACCGACGTTTTAAGTGGAAACATCTATAAGGTGACTCATCACATTGATAACTCCTCAACCGTGGTAGTCCCAGTTAAAGAAAAAGCCTTCACTACAAGGCTAATCGCGGAATCGGACGTAAGCGAAGGCGTTCGCTCAAAGATAAGTAAAGCGACAGCAATTCATGAAATTATTTCGATATTAGAAGGCGAAACATTGACTGGTGACGATGAAACTTTCTTCACTGAACTCAAGACAAAATACAAAGTCAGTAACGACACTTGGTCGGATACACGTCTCGGAAACTATATATACCGCCACTATATCAACGGCAATGTCCCGAAATTTTTATATTTTAGCGACTACAACATCCTGCCTGGTAAAATTAATATCTCGCAGTTAAAAAGTGCTAAAGACAACGGCACCACGGATAGTGGCCTTAGGACTGCGCTCGGCTTACTAGAAATGGCAAATATCAGTACGGACGAATTGCAAAATCCTGATAGCTATGAAGAAATACGAGCCGAGCTTGAAGCGGTATCGCTGGATATTAGCAAAAAAGTCTTCAAATACTGGACACAAAACAGTCAACTAAAAGTAGTGTTCGACGTGAAAGCGGACCCGAATGAAGAAGCCCCGTATAATACCGGAGTAAACCTTTACATTCGTGTAGAGAATATAGACCATGGTGTGACTGTTCCGTTTGACCAACGAAGCAAAGGCTTCGTATGGTTCTTTAGCTTCATCGTATGGTTTAACAGCGTCAAGAATCGCATTGGCACGAATAGAGACCTTATTCTTTTGCTGGACGAGCCAGGACTGAGTCTTCACGGTCTTGCGCAAGCCGATTTCCTGCATTATATTGCTGACCTCTCTTTGGAACATCAGATTCTATATACGACACACTCTCCGTTTATGATTGATAGCGAGAAGCTGCATCAAGTCCGAACTGTAGAAGATATAAGCGGTAAAGGTACGGTTATTGCAGGTAATCTCTCTAGTACGGATAAGCGAACACTGTTTCCGCTGCAAGCAGGGCTTGGCTACTCTCTGGCACAAAACTTATTCATCGGAGCGAAGAATGTTCTCGTCGAGGGACCGGCGGATTTAATTTTCTGGAAATATTTCTCAGGACTGCTTGAGCAAGACGGGCGCGTAGGGCTAAACGATAAAATTGTAATCGTGCCAACTGGCGGCCTGGATAAGATTGCAACATTTGTAAGTCTGTTGGCTGGAAATAATCTCGACATGGCTGTTGTCCATGACTACGAGGGAGCGAGCGACCAGCGACTTGCTAGTCTTGTTCAGAATAAAATCATAAAAGATAAGCAGGTAATGAATTATGCCACTTTCCGGGACGCAGCCAACTTGAAGGCAAGTGACGTCGAAGATATGCTAGGTGAAGATTTATACCTTGGCGTTTTCAATGCGGCATACTCCACGCAACTCAATGGTTTGACTATCTCAGCAAAAGACCTGCCTAAAGGCGACCGCATGACGCAGCGTATTGAGAAGTACCTAAAGTCTAAAAAGATTACGCTACGACCATCAGGCGGTTACAATCATTTCTTAGTAGCGAGCCATCTGGTGAGTAACCCGTTGCCCAAAAAAGCCGTGGACGCCGCAACACTCGATAGATTTGAAAATATGTTCAAAGAGCTTAATGCTCTTCTTGGCTAGAGCTGCTTGATTTGACCGTCGATTTTTGTTGCAGGTCTATTTCAATAAGTATGTTGAAAAAACCCGTTAAATTACTCATAGCGTCTCGGTATTCCTCGTCGGTATCGTAAATTATATTAGATTTAGCGAGAGCTTTTTTCCAATCATCAAGTTGCTTGTCGGTAATTTTTGAATACATTATGTACTTTTAAGTATTAAAGTTGGTTATTGTGTTTATTATATCAGTAGCTCTATTCCCTCTGGGGGAGTAATATAACAGAGCTAAAATGCCGCTGCTTCTCGGTGTTTTACGCCGCTAAGGATATCATTCCACCGTATAATTTCATCTACTAATTCTTTATAAATCGACTGGACTAGGGTCACCATAAGAGATTTTTCAAGCGACGCAAGTCGGAAAACGGAATTCACCCCTGTAAAAAGGGGTGTTTTTTGAGTTCCAGAATCTAAATCGTCGTAGGTAGGTAACTGGTTAAATATAGCGCCAAA
>JBATSN010000020.1:0-28704 GCA_049293315.1 Saccharimonas sp. (SeqCode) | reverse complement strand
GTCGGTACCTATCTCGCACTGGGCCGTAATTCTCCCAAGCTCCCGTAGCGCTACTCCATAAGATTGCACCGTTTTGGTAGTTTTGGTAGCAGCCACCGTCTTTAATTCCGCAGACGACTTGGGATGTGGCCGTACCTAATGGATTCTGTGTGCTGCTCAACGTTTCATAGCGTTGCTGAATAGAGGTTGCAGGTATCGAGGCTCCGAACCATTCTTTAAAGAACTGGAAAAAGTTCCTGTTGCCATACGCACCACAAGGGGCTGCACCAGGATAAGAGGCTAGTGCTGCGTCATTGGGTGTGTATGGTGTGTAGATGTATAAGCTCAGAGTGGCGATATTTTTTATATCTACTTGCTTAGTTCCACACGTGGGGTCCGGCGAGTATTGTATATTGTTTAAGCCTAATCCATAGCGGTAGTCATTGGGATGCTCCTTGTAATAATTCAGCTGCCATGCAGCTAACATTATTTGCTTGTAAAAACCAGCCTTGCTGTCGTCGCAAGCGGCCGAATAATTAACACCACTATCGGGGCAAGCGTAACCCATGGCATATTTATACTGTGACTTTAATGGCCAATAATCAGACGTTAATGGTCCGGCAGATTCTTTTTTCAGCATAACTAGTAGTACTTGTGGGTTGATGTTATACTGCTGTGCCGCATTGTAGATAATCTGTGCAGCGCTAATACCATCCGTAAACGCACCGCCACCTTTTTCAAACGAAGTTTCACCAGTAGTTGGGTTCTCGTGATATTTGTTTATGCAGACGTAGGGTGGGCCGGGCCAGCCCATTGTTTGCTGGGCGTACTGCGCATTTGTTAGGTTCTGATAGCCTGAAGGTTGCGTCCCATACGTATCGCAGCTAGGAACTAGCTTATCTAAAAAGCTTTGGATTTCTGCGGCTGACATGGCATTTTTATTGTAAAAAACGGCATCACTTATTATGTTGCCCGCATCGAAATCGGCTATAGGTGCTGCGGTAGCGGTATTACCTAGTATCTGGAGGCTAGCTAAAGCAAAAAAAACAGCAACAAGCAATCGCCCTATAGTCTTAGATATTGAACGACATCTCATCTGAGCCTCCCTCGTAATTGTCCGATCCATAGTATAGTCTAAATGTCCATTTACCAGATGATAATTCGCTTATTGGTATAATTATAGTCTTGCAATCAGTAGATGCTGGGCCCGGCAATAAATCAGTGTCTTTGCGCACTGATTGGCTGCTTGGTCCGGTTAAAAGCGCATAGCAACTGCCGCCAACTACAGCGTAATTAATTCCACCACGTATATAGACGTTTCCATTAGAGATGTTGCTAGAGGCGACCATCTGCACTTGCTGCTTACTGGTCTTTTCGTTTAGGATTGTGCTCGGCGAAGTATCAGTGTTGGGTGTCGTTTGTTTGGCTGCGGGGTTATCGCGTAAATTTTGAGCCTGCTGTTGGTCTGATGTTTGATTGCCATTTTTATTACTAGGGGTGGATGATTGTTCATATGTACCAGAGATCTTATTGTAAAAATAATACGAAACAACAGCTATAAATATTAGTAGCAAAATAGCCATTGTTGTTAATACAGCTCTATTTATATTTTTACGTTGTTGGATTTTCATGCACAATGTTCCTTATATATAAAATAGCATAAGTGGCATAAATCCGCAAGGAGGTCGTATCAACTCAAAACCTTTGCAACCAAAAAGCAGGCTCCCGTAAACTGTAAATGTACAACCAATTACAGAAAGGAGGCCTGCTATGGCCTATTCTATCAACCCTTACCTCCCAAAAGCGAGAGCAGCTGCCCTTAAGCTCCTGCTCATCGAACGGCTACCACTTGCCGTAGTCGCTGTTCGCTGCGGTGTTCACCGCAGCACCATTTGGCGCTGGAAGCGAAAATGGGAGCAGCTGAACGAGCATCGACAACTGACGAACAGTAACCGCCCGAGCAGAGCAGTTGGCCACGGCCACCTGCGGCTTTGCCGTTGGCTCATCGCCACCGACTCCTCTCGTCCACATAGCCATCCGCACGCAGTGAGTCAGCAGGTGGTTAGGCTCGTCCTACGCGCACGAGAGATACTTAAACGCTGTGCTGAGGTGGTCTGGCACCATGTCACCCAAGTCCTTGGTGTGACAGTGTCACTCAGCAGTGTACGACGCATTCTCCGCCGCTACCACTACTTTGACGGAGCCAGAAAGCCGAGAGTGAGGCGAGATAACCCAAGGCGTCCCGTCGTCACTCAGCCTGGTGAGCTCGTCCAGACAGACACCATCCACCATGTCGACCCACACACCGGCAGAAGGCTGTATTACTACACGGTCATCGATCTTTACTCCAGGATGGCACATGTCACCCTAGCAGCAACACTCAGTCCAGGACTAGCCGCTCAAGCTGTCATCAAAGCGCAAGAGCAATGGGGTTTCTCGCTCGCCATGGTGCAAAGCGACAATGGGCCAGAGTACAGACAGTACTTTACGCACACCTTGCAGCGAGCTGGTATCCAGACCAGGCACAGTCGACTCGGCAGGCCAAATGACAATGCCCACATCGAGCGGTTCAACCGCACCATCCAGACAGAGTGTATCGGACATCACTGGAACAGGAGCGTACCGCTCCAGTCCCAGCAAGATAGGCTAGACGCCTATCTTGAGTATTACAACCATAAGCGTGTACACTTAGGTATACAGCTACGGACACCTACGGAAATGTTGCAGAGGTTGTGAGGTTTATACGCAAAAATACCCCTGCGATGAGGGGTAGATTTGCTAACATATGGTCGTAATATTCCCGCCGCAGGCAACGATGCGTAGCATCGGCTTTAGGGGGAGGAACGATAGCGTCGAATTTATTTCGATGCAGAGTGGAGGGGTCTAGCCCCTCCTGGTTTATTATGCTAATTCGACTGCGGCACCTGCTTCTTCAAGTAGCTTCTTGGCGTTTTCGGCGTCGTCTTTGCCGGCTTTTTCAAGAATCACACTTGGTACATTGTCGACAAGTGCTTTCGCTTCACCAAGGCCAAGGCCGGTGATTTCTTTTACTGCTTTAATAACAGCAACCTTTTGTGCGCCAGCATCTTTAAGGTTTACGGTGAATTCAGTCTTTGCGTCTTCAGCTGGTGCAGCGTCACCACCAGCAGCTGGGCCAGCTACTGCAACTGCTGCTGCAGCTGGTTCAATACCGTATTCGTCTTTTAGTACATTTTTTAGTTCGTTTACTTCAAGCACAGTAAGGCTTGTTAGTTCTTTTGCAAGTTTTGCAATGTCTGCCATGGTAGTTCTCCTTTAATTATGGGGAGAATATAGTATGTGGAATATGGTACATGGCGGCTGTGCCATGAGTTTTGCCATATTCTATATTCTATATTCTATATACTTTTATAACTTGCAGCCTTACGCTGCAGCTTTAGCTTCTACACCCTCAAGCAGCGCATGAAGGTTGCCTGAAAGCGCGTTGGTAACATCGTGAACCGGTGAAAGTAGTTGTGCAACCACTTCGGCGATAAGCTGCTGCTTGCTTGGAAGGCTAGCGAGCGCTTGTACGTCAGTAGCTGTTTGCATAACACCTTCGCCGCTAAAACCAGTAGCAAGTACGAGCGCAGGGTGAGTTTTTGCAAAATCATTCAGCACCTTTGCTGGCATCACTTCGTCTTGGTCACTAAATGCATACAATAATTGGCCAACAAGCGCCGAAGTATCGGTTTGCTTATAAGTATCGTTGCTGCTCATTGCGACACGGACTAATCGGTTTTTAACCACCTTGATTGTTACGCCAGCAGCACGAGCATTCTTGCGAAGCTCTTGTACGTCGGCGACCGTAAGTCCTTGATACGTAGCGACAGCTGTGCCTTTAGCGTTTGCAAAAAGCGCGGTGAGTTCACTTACCAAAGCATGTTTTTTATCTTTTGTAATTGCCATAAGATAAAGTTCCTTTACTTTGATTTAATATTTTCGTTACGACCATATTGTTAAGTTTCGACACTGCGTACAGGCATTAAAAAAAGTGCCAATGCGCACTATCAAAGACTAGCAAAAAGATGTATTTCATCCCTCGGTAGCATATTTATAGGCAATTTGCCCGCTACTGTCTCTGGTAATGTCTAAGGCGTATTGTAGCAGATTTACCATGCAAAAGCAATGGGTGGTTGCTAAACTTGACATATTTTGCAATATATTGCTACAATAATAAGGTTTGCTATGAATGATTTCGAAGACCATAGGGCGTCAGTACCGCCGCACTTTCCCTATTATGACCACCCCGCTGACTATGGTGAGGCATATTTACACATGCCAGTTAAAATTGATTTTACATGGGTAGATTCCCCTACGCCGCTCGACCCTTACGCAGCCTATACTGAAGAGAATGAGGCGTATGTAGACGCGACACTGGTAAAGCTAACCGAGCGCTTTGAGACTGCTGCTACGGCTATTGAACTGCCCGAAACATGGCTGATAAAAGCGCTACATGAAGTAAGTGCGGCACTGGATATGCGAGCGAGCCATAATGATAAGTCGTTTTTATTATTAAAACAAGCGCTGGCAAAGCAACTACCAAAAACGCCAGACACGGTAATGCAAGATATTATTCAAAACGCGCGTGCTGGGCGAGCTGATTTGCCTCAGCTTGTACGCCTCATTAAAGAATATCCTGGCATGATTTCGGTTGAAGTGTTCAAAAGCCATGTGGTGTTTGACCCGAGTGAACACGCTAAGAGCCTGGCGCGGTTAAAAAACATGCTCTTTAATTTGCAACAAACATTTGGTGATGCCCAGGTGACAATATTCCCTGAAAGCCAAGAAGTGCCTGTGTCGAAACGCTTCATGACACCACATGACGCGGTAGTGTGGAAGACTTGTGCTGGCACCATAGGTTCACACGACAGTGCTACAGAAATAATTATAAAACGTTCAGCGCTGCTGGTGCCTGGCGATACACCGTTAAACAGCAAGGCGCTGAAGAATAATAGTGAACCATATTATGCCTTGCCGCTCAGTATAAGTTGCTATTTACGCGCCGCCGACTATAAGCGGCGGGCAGGCTATACGCCACCAAACCAAGAAGTGCGTCGCCCTGTGATCGATACTGCAATCGCAAAACAACTTGGTGAGCGTGCGCCCTGGGCAGCTGAACATGCAAATGATATGTCCCCAGACGGCGCTGCAACGTACCTACAGCACTTACTAAAAGCTAGTCAGAGTCAGCAGTATTAACGGAAGAATAGTTCTGGAAATAGCCGGGTTTTAGATATATAGTTTCGGATTCTTTGATGTACGTCATCTGTTGTCTCTTCTGGGGTTGCCGACAATAGTGGTATATTTCTCTCGGCAGCGATGGCTCGATAGCCAAGTATAACTTTTTGCTGAAAGTCAGGAGGTCTCTGCTCAAATGCATCTGCTTTAGTTTCGGTGCCTCTATTGTTAAGGCGTAGCTGTCGCTCCTCTTCGCTACTCATGTCAAGAATGAGCTGCATATCGGGCTTCATATATTCTTCACCCACATACTTTTTGGTGAGCGATTCTATCTCAGCAATATCACCGCCTTCTGCATAGCCTTGGTACACTAATGTCGAAAGCCAATTCCTGGCAGTAACAACGGTTTCGCCTCTTTGTAGTGCTGGCAGCATGGCTTGTTGCCAGTTTAGTTGACGAGAAGCTGTAAAAAGTAGAATATTAGCTTCTGTTGAGCAGTTCATTTCACGAGATTTGACGATTTTACGAATCGCAGAAGCAGCTGGCACAAGCATGCGGAGTTCGCGGTCAGCTTCTGTCAAATAAGGAATATCATACTGACTGACGTCGTTAAGTTTGATAGCGCTATCTGGCTCTTCCACTATGAAATTAGCAGTCTTGATACCTCGTTTCGCCAGACGGCTACGCAAAAGAGATGCATGAAACGATTTACCTGTCGCATCTGTACCCTCAATAACAATGTACTTACCACGCTCACTCACTTACTTCATTCCCCTTGCAAGGCCTGGTATAGCCGGTGGTAATGTGCGATGGTCGGTGTATGAACGCGGTAGCATGTCGGACGGTTGCCATTTAGCAATTAATTCTTCAAGATTGTCAGTTGATTGGTATTTACCACTCATACCTTTGCGCCCACCAGCGTAGGTACCTTCGACTGGCCCAGTTTGCATAAATACGAGCTGCCCCATACGCTCACCGACTGGCAACACAACGGCTTCATGTTTGTTTAAATTGTAGATTTCGAGCGTAATACGATTAATATAGCCAGGATCAACCCAGCCGGCGTCGAAGCACACAGCCACACCATTGCGCCCCCAGGTGCTGCGGCTACGTACTTCGCAGGCCCCACCATGCGCGCGAATACCAATG
Organism: Saccharimonas sp. (SeqCode); assembly: GCA_049293315.1. GTDB lineage: Bacteria > Patescibacteriota > Saccharimonadia > Saccharimonadales > Saccharimonadaceae > Saccharimonas. The sequence goes on along the minus strand of JBATSN010000020.1, from coordinate 22,377 downwards.
AATTCATGCGTGTGTGCCAAAATACGCTCACCTGGTTGCAATACAATAATTGGGTGTGTTTCGGGTATGTTTTTGAATAGTTTGTAACCATGCGATTCACACCATTCTTTGTGGGGCATCGCTTCAAGTGGCCCCTTAAAATAGCGCTTTACGTCAGCTTCATCAAACGGGTTATAGACAGCACTTTTGGCGTCGTGTTCTTGCTTGTAAAAGTAGTGGCCCAGCGTAAAATCAAGGCTCGCTTCGCTGACATGTGCATCGTTGAATGGTACGCAGACTATAGTGCCATCACAAACGGCCTGTCTAATATCGGTATTGCTATATACGCTCATCACGTTCTCCCAAAATAACTTTGTTTTATTGTACCATGGTTAGTATGAAGCGTATTGTTGTAGCCTACGACCAGAAGCGCGGTATTGGGGCTGATAATGACTTACTGTGGGGACATGGTTTACCGGCTGATTTACAGCGCTTTAGGGCGCTGACGCTAGGTAAATCGGTGATTATGGGTCGCAATACTTATGAATCGATTGGCCATGCGCTACCCGGACGTGAAAACATTGTGGTCACAGGCCGACCGCTTAATGCAGCAGATGTGATTGCGGTAGACAGCCTTGCTGCGGCCTACCGCGCTGCTAGTGGTGAACCGTGTGTGATTGGTGGCGGGAGTATATACCAGCAAGCACTACCCAGTATTGACATTGTGTACGCGACGGAAGTGCGCGAGACATTCCCGCAGGCTACTGTGTTTTTTCCTGAGCTTGGACCAGGCTGGGTAGCGCAGACGCGTGAACTCCGTAGCGCTAACGAAAAAAATAAATATGATTTCGACTTTGTAACCTACGTGCGCAATAGAAAATACGGTCAAGGTGTTATAGAGCGCTGTTAGTAATTTGCGTCGGTTTAGGTTGCGTATAAAAAGGTAGTGACCCCAGGGCTAGCGTCGTGTACGCTAGCCCTGGGGTTGGGCGGAATCACTCCGTTCTTGCTACCAGGCTGTAGTCATACTCGCTGGGAACGAACTTGCGAAGCTGCTTCCAGCCGCGGAAGTTGCCGATGAATGGACCTTCCAGCCATGGAAGCGACGAGTCATAGTTGCCATCAGGCCCTCTACGGAACTTTGCTTTTCGTTCCCAAGCGGGTGTTGCCACGTGTTCAAGCGGACTCATATGGCCGCCACTGACCAGTCGTTCGTACAGCGTCAGGTCGGCGTCAAGATCGCGCTTGCCGTCGTGCGTCAGGTAGCTGACCCGTGCGCAGCGAGCGGCCGAGATCTTGCGTGCTTCCTCGCTGAACTCAAACTTGCCGTTGTACTCCTCTGGCTGAATGAGCGGTAGGTGCCATGCATCCTTCTGAACGAGTAATGGCGTGGACGCGTCGTAGAGCTCGTGCATCATGCCGGCGATACGGTGGATCTCTGGCTGCGCCATTTCGTTGTTGCGCAGCGCAAAGAAGTTGCGCCATTCGGTGGCCGTGACGATGACCGTGTGCCACATGAACGGTTCGACTGGGCGATTGGCGAGCTGCTTGTGGACGCCTAGTTCGTGTAGTGCAAGCGCACGCTCAACGGCTTCTAGGCATCCACCCATCCACTTGATACGCGCGCGGAGTGCCTGGGAGCTTAAAAGTTGTTCGGCAGCTTGCATTCCCGGCTGATTGGCGCCCCAGTACTCAGGGATGAACGGATCATTTAGAATGCGCTTGAGCTGTTTTTCGACCGGAATCGCTCGGCTGCTGGCCGAGTTGCGGCTGAACGCACGATGCGTGTTGAATTCCGCCAGCACGATGCGCGGGAATGTGACTATCATCGTCGTCAGGCGATCGCCCGCCTCTGTAACAGAGTCGGCGATGACTGTTGCGTCGTAGCCCATGGCTATCTCCTAGTATAAAAACGGAGTGAACTCTTAATGTTCACCCACCCTTACTAGGTAGTATATCACGCTACAGGTAGTGTCGGCAGACGATCATGATGCTTGTGGTTGCAGCAGTAGCACGCTATAGTAGAAGTGCTACCTAATAACCCACACGCCTTCTTGAAAGAAAGGAGTCGGAAGTGGCTGGTACGGGTGGTATGTCTCCCTGGGCTAGGTATGAGCCTGCCCAGGGAGACGCATCCTTCTTAAACGTTAATTAGCTTGGTTTTCAACTTTTATGCCAGGCCCCATAGTGGTGGCAATAGCAGTCGATTTAACAAACACACCTTTTAGGCTGCTTGGTTTTTGGCTCTGTAGGCTTGCAAAAAAGGCCGCAGCGTTTTCTTGTAATTTTTTAGCGCCAAAACTAACTTTGCCGATGCTTAGGTGAATAGTAGCTTGCTTATCGACACGGTATTCTAGTTTACCAGCTTTTGCTTCGGTGACTGCTTTTACAACGTCGGCAGCAACAGTGCCACTTTTAGGGTTTGGCATAAGGCCTTTTGGCCCAAGTAGCCGGGCATATTTACCAAGGCGTGGCATGTAGGCTGGAGTAGCAATCAATACATCAAAGGCGACATCTTCTTTGTCGAGCGATTTCAAAAAGTCTTCGTCGCCAGCCACATTCGCACCAGCTTTTAGCGCAGCTTTGGCATCGGCTTCAGGTGCAAAAACAGCTACGCGTATTGTTTTACCAGTACCATGAGGCAGGCTTACGGTCGCACGAATGTTTTGGTCTGCCTGGCGTGGGTCAACACCAAGGCGAACATGCACTTCAACACTGGCGTCAAACTTACTTGGGTTAGTTTTTGTAGCCAGTTCAAGCGCTTCGTTTAAGCTGTAAACCTTGGTTGGGTCAACTAACTTTGCTGCGGCCTGAAACTTTTTACCACGGCGTTCAATAAGCGGACGCACCTTAGGTGCGGGGCCTTTTTTGTGGTGTTCGGCAGCTGCTGGATCGGTAGGTGTTGTGTCGCCAGCTTCTTTACGGGCTTCTTTTTCGGCTTTTTCTTCGGCTTCTTCTAGGGCCTTTTCACTTCGTTTGCCAGCTTTTGCAACTGCAGCCTTACGATTCGCGACAACATCTTTGTCTTCGACTTGGCTCTCGCCTTCTGCTTTTTGACTGCTAGCAATTAAGGCTTCGATGTCAGCAATCGTCGCCTTAGCTGGTACGTCAAGTTTTAGCTTTGCAGCTTGTTCTAATAGTTCGGCTTTTTTAGCCATATGTTGTTCTCCTGCGGTGTTAGCGGCATGGGGTCTATGCCTCCCGTCGATTAGTAATAATAAGTACTAGTATAACAATAGTAGGGGTAGTTTGTCTAGGGGTGTAGAGGGCGTTACCCAACCCCGCGCGTGGGCGCGGGGTTGGGTAACGCAAACGGTCAATCTACCCGAATGAACAGCTGCGGGCCGAACCTGCGCAGGTACCTGGCGGCACGACGCAGACGGCGTGGCGAGGGCCTCCCAACTTCGTCATCGAAGTAACTGGCGCTAAGTGCGCCGGTGCGGTACCGCTCGCGTAGCCGCCAAGTGCTGTACTGGTTCTTGCCCAGCACGGTGAGTGCCGCTAGCGCGCTCGCGCTTGCAGCCACAAACATGGTTTTGCGGTTCAGGTTCATTTTTATGCACCTTTCACTTTCATAAGGGGATTTGACCACCTGTTATTATACTATTTTTTGCCCACTAACACTAGCAGTAGCGGTATGCGTATTGACATAGGCGCTATGGGCGTGATACGATGAAACTTGTGTTTTTTATAAAACACGCATATTACCACGAATATTACTAACTACATATGACCTTACCGTGGGGGTTTAGGAATTAAAAGTAGCCCTTTTATACAAAAAGGCTACGGGAGGAAACAATGCGTTTTTCTACTACAGTGACAGCAGTCACGATTGTTTTGGCTGCTTCGGTATTAGGCGGACACACTGCACACGCCGAAACAACAACGAACCAAACTAACACGACACCAACAGAAACAAAAGCAACAGAACCTAAAAAAGTTACCGTACAGTTAGGCGATTCGCTTTCGAGTATTGCTGAAGCCAATAACACGACATGGGCACGGCTGTTTAACAAGAATACTGGTGTAGCGAACCCAGATGTTATTGATGAAGGTATGGAGCTAGTTATACCTACTAGTGACGAAGAGCTGCCAGATCGTTACGCTGAATATGTAGCGAGTTTGCCGGTTGCAGCGCCTGTTGTGGCGCAAACGGCAACTACCTACACAACACGTAGCTACAGTAGCTCACCAGTGAGTAGTAGCAGCTACTATGTGGGTAACGGCATGTGGTGCACCGACTACGTACATTCACGCAGGCCCGACGTTGCGATATATGGCAATGCTGGGTATAACTGGATTAGTTCAGCACAGGCTGCCGGCAAGTCAACGGGTAGTACGCCACAGGCTGGTGCGGTAGCCGTTGCAAATGGCCATGTTGCCTACGTCGAATCAGTCAATAGTGATGGCAGTTATGTTGTGTCAGAAATGGGCTGGAACTATACTGCGGGTAATTATAACCAGCGTACAGTCAACCCTGGTACGTTTGGTCAGTTTATTTACTAGGTTTTTATGTCAATAACAAAAAGCTGTTTTTGCTGATATCGCACCCATAACCACCAAAATACGTTTTGGTAACTCTGGGTGCGAGGACAGAGAGATGAGTCTGACCTCGCGATGATCATGATTCGCACAGCCAATAGGCTGGTGCCGTTCCGCGCGTTATGACGCTTGAGGGAGCGACGTCAGGTGGGTTCATGGGGGCGAACATTGCATATGTCTGAATACCGCAAGCCAGGGCGTAGCGCTGCAGGTCTGTCAGATCAAACTGTTCACTTATGGCAACATCGACTTCGGCTATGTTCAGACCCATGATTCCACACAGAATAGATAGCACGTCGGCTGCGAAAGCAGCACGATCGATATCGAAAGTGTGGTGGATGCCGACATATCGACGCTGCTTGACGAAATAGGTCGTGTCCTCGTGCCCAAGAAGCGGGAAGAGGCTCGAGACACTCACTGCGCCGTATGGGATTGTGACTTGGAGCGTATCGGAGTGCTTCGAGAACCCTGCGAAAACAAATTTCTTGCGTGTCATGCCTACCTCTCTGTCCGAATTGTGTCTCTACTCAGTTGAGCAGGACGAGACCTTGGTTGAGTAAAGTCTGATATGTTTATATCACTACTTATACAAAACGTCAATGTTTTTGCCTAGTTCCCTTGTGAATATATTGCAATACGAAAAACGCCCACCGATACCTCGGGGGCTTTTTCGTCCTGTATTTAAGCCGGCTAGCAGACAGACAATAGTGTCCACATGCCACTGTGCTGGCGTAAGCAGAAATTGTGCACGCCGTCACTCATAGTGACTGTGCTCATCACGCTTTCGCCACGGCGGGAGATGACACGGATACCACGATCGATGAATTGATACGTGCGTCCGCCCCACTCCATACGCTTCGGAATGGGCTGCATGTTGCGGCCGAACCCGATGGCGGTAATAGAAACAGGACTGTTAATTTGTTGATTCTTCATAGCATACTCTCCTACGATTATTTTTTTTGTAAGTGGTGGAGTATGAACGACAAGGCCATTTCGCTGCCCCACTTTATAGCGAGGAAATGTTGCCTGAAGTCGTGAATGGGTAGTGCGGCGTTTTTGAAATGAACCGAACTACAGGTATTGTGTTGGTTTGGAAGTGGAAATTCGCTACTAAGCGAAAGTACAACCATAACCTACATCTAGTATAGCCTACCCACTAGTTGGGGCGTCAATTCTAGTAATTTTTAAAATATATCGTGAAAAATAATTTGCTACGGTGCGTAGTCGCCGCCCACAACACGAAAGTATTGTTCGAGTGTTTGAATACCCTTGGATTTCATGTCGGCTGCCACTGTTTTGCCTACATAACGCCAGTGCCATGGTTCAGCCTGGTAGCCAGTTATTGCCATTAAGTCTGCTGGGTATCGCTGAATAAAACCGTATTCGGCTGCGTGTTGAGCCAGCCATGTGTACTGGCTTGTGTCGGCAAAGCAGCTCAGTGCGCACTCGCCTGCTTTTACATCGATAGCGAGTCCTGTTTGATGCTCGCTGTAGCCTGGACGTGCGCTATAGGTGTCGGCTTGGTTAACGCCGCTTATTTCAACCCAGTAGGCGTAGGTGGCCACCTGGGTGTCGTAGGAGCGAAAACTGCTCGTAACGGCAATCGGTTGGCTATCGACAGCCGCTGCAGCCAGAAGTGCAGTGGTTTGTGTCATGGCTTCTTTGCGCAACGTAATGTCGTTTACTGTTACTAAATCGGCAGGAGTGTAGTCAAGCGGGCGAAAGCAATTCTTTTTATTGATCACCACCTGCAGTGAATCGGGATTGGCGGCTGCACAGGCAGTGGCTTGTGCGGTGGTCGAAAATGGCACTTGTGTGGTTGGCTGCGCATTGGCTCGCTGAGCATTGATTTGTGCGGCAGTTTTAGCTTCAGCTTCGGCCTTTCTGGCATCGTCTATGCGTTTTTGCAAGGTAGCCTGCACGGCTGCATTCATGGCAGCAAATTGGGTTTGTTGCTGCAACACCGCTGCACGTGCAGCGTGTACCTGAGTACGGTTTGCGATACTTAAAAATAACAAGCAGCTGCTTGCCGCCAAGATTACCGTGAGTACAAGTATAAGTAATCGAACCTCCCTTGCGTGAGCGGAGGCAGGCGTGTGTGTAGCGTGGTGGCTAGGCATATGCAGTATTATAGCCTAATTGTGCGGCGACTACGAGACTACCTTAGTCGGTATGGGGAAGGCCGTCAACATATTCTTGACGTTCTTCATCAAAATCAATGCGAGGTTCAATTTCAGGCCTCAGTTCAGCAAGGCGTGTGCTGATGTTTGCAAGATGACCTTCTACACGTTTACGTTCAAGGCGATCAGCATCGCTTACGTTTTCTAGTGCTTCATGCAATCGCCTAAGAACGCTTGCGCGAATGGCGGGGTCACCATCATGGTTACCGGCGGCCATTAATCAACCACCTCTACACCCATGCTGCGGGCGCTGCCAGCAACTACCTTTACCGCACCATCAATGTCAATCGCGTTTAGTTGATCCATTTTTGCATGCGCAATATCTTCAAGCTGCTTGCGAGTAATTTTGCCCACTTTGTCGGCGTGTGGTTTAGCGCTGCCCTTTTGAATACCAATTGCGGCGCGAATCATATCGTCGACTGGCTGGCCTAGGCTCTTCCAGCTAAATGTGCGGTCTTCGTATACCTGTATATGTACAATGACGTCTTTGCCCATGTCTGCTTTAGTTGCTTCATTAAACGGGTTAATAAAGTCCATCATATTAAGGCCCCACTGCCCAAGGGTTGACCCAACTGGTGGGCCAGCTGTAGCGCGGCCAGCAGGAATGCGAAGTTTTAGATTACCGATTACTTTTTTTGCCATAGTGTAGATTCCTTGAATTTATAAATATATAGGATACAGAATATGGTATATAGCAGTTATGGCGTGAAGCGTGCCATATTCTACATGCGATCATTCTGTATGTAGCGGCGGTAGCCGCTGTGCGTAACAGCTAGTATTATACCGTAAAGAGCCTTGGGTGGCAAGCACGTTTAGGTAGTGCTGTGTGCTTCGTTCGGCAGTTCGCCAACTATGGCTACGCGCTGAGCGCTTGGAATTGGCAATTCAGGGTACGGTGCCGTAATAGTTTCACCATTACTTGTGTGTACGCGCACGCGTGGTCTTCCGTCTTGTGGCCCGTTTCCGATATCGAAGCGATGTGTGTATATGGCAGCCTGTACAGATTTTTCACCGAGTCTTTTGACGATTTCGCGTAATGCTCGATCTAATGATTCGGCACTAAGGAACGACGCAAAAAGACTGATAGGCGTATCGGGCTGTTTTTCGGCCCTATCAACTGCCGTGCGAACAACATACCCTTCTAGCCTGCGTTTTGCCATGCTGCTATTTATGAAACTTTCTTGACTTGCAGGGCATCAAGTTCAACAGGCGTGTCGCGGCCGAACATACTCACCATAACTTTAAGTTTGCCTTTAGCGGTGTCAATTTCACTGACCGCACCGTCGAAACCCTTAAATGGTCCGTCGGTAATACTTACTACTTCACCTGGCGTAAAGTCAATCTGGTGCTTAGGGTCTTCAACACCCATGCGTTTTTTAATTTTACTAATTTCGCTGTCGCTCACCGGTGTTGGTTCAGTGCCGCTTCCTACAAATCCGGTAACTCCAGGAGTATTGCGCACAATATACCATGTTTCGTCGGTTAATTTCATTTCGACTAACACATAGCCTTGGAAAATTTTAGCCTCTACCACCTTGCGCTTGCCATTTTTAATCTGGATTTGCTTTTCTTTTGGCACCATAGCATCAAAGATTTTGTCTGCCATATCTACCGCTTGGATGCGAGTTTTAATACTGTCGGCAACTTTTTCTTCATAACCACTATACGTGTGAATTGCATACCATTGCCGAGTGCTGTCGTAACGATTTTTTTGTGCCATATGAGCTTATTTCCCTATGATTAGTTTAAATAATTGTTGGAATCCTGCGTCGAGTAATAAAATTACCACAACAAAGAACAAAGTAAATACAAGCAGTGCGCCAGTCATGCCCCAGGTGCTTCGGCGGTCTGGCCAGCGTACTTGACGCAGCTCATACCATGAACCTTTCACATACCGCACTAGCGGCGCTAGTGGGTTTTTAACACGGGGGGTAGTACGGCGTGTTGTGGATTTTGTTGCCGGTGCTGCAGTAACGTTAGTGCGCTTTTTGGGCGTACTGTCGCTTGCCTTAATGCGCGTTACCTTTGGCTCGTCTTGTTTGGTGCTACGGGTAGTTTTATTGGCTTTTGCCACGAATAGTTCTCCCAATTAAATAAGCCTGCTTACTGCAGACTGTCAAGTAGTACTATACCGCACGGCAGTATATAAAGTCAAGCGTTGCCCGATTGGCTATTTGGTGCTGCTGGTAAGGTAAAGCCAAATGACGAACCGTGGTTAAGCCGACTGGTCAGTTCTATTTGCGTACCAAGTTTACGACTTAATTTAATTGCCACATATAAGCCTAGTCCAGTGCCGCCGGTTTCGCGGGTGCGGTAGTCTTCGCTGCGGTAAAATTTATCAAAAATATGGGCTTGGTCTGACTTACTGATACCTATACCCGTGTCTTTAACAGTGAATCGCAGTTGGTCGTCGGCGAGTTTCTGCACTATTACAGTCACATCGCCCTTTTTGGTATATTTAATGGCGTTTGTTACAAAGTTTTGCAACAGTTCTTTTAAGTAAAGCCGACTAGCCATTACCGCGCCAGGTTGCGGTGCTATGTCTAGATTAAAACCAAGGCCCTTCGCTTCGGCCTGGGGTGCATATTCAGCGTATAGGTCGTTGATAAGCGCCCGCACATCAATCAGTTCCGCTTCATCGGCAACGCCACGTTCGGCCCGGCTAAGGGTTGAAAGATCGTTCACCATACGGGCTAAAAATACAATCTGGTCGTGTGCCATATGAACATTTTCGCGCATTGTCGTCTTTGGTATGTCGTCACGATCCATCATGATCTGCACATTGCTTAACACGCCTTCGGCAATTGTGATTGGTGTGCGGAGTTCATGGCTCACTACGCTAATAAACTCATCACGCTCTTCTTCGAGTGATTTTTGCTTAGTGATATCGCGCAAAATAATAATATAGCCGTCGTTGCCGTTACTTTCGTGGCTGTTAGCGCTACGAATTGGCGAGTAAATAGTGCTTAAGTGAATAGTTTCGCCAGATATTGTGGCACTCAAATCATCGCGGTTTTGTACGCTGCGCGCTGATTTGAGCAGTCGAAGTAAATGAACATGCTGTTTTTCGCTGTCAATTACCCGTAAGATGTCGTCGATTTTTTTGCCATCTAATGAAGTATTGGTGTCTATAAGGTTTAGCGTAGCAGCATTATACAGTTGAATGACGCCATTACGGTCTGTGCTAATTACGGCATCGGCTAAATTGTTAACGATTGTGAGAATACGGTCACGTTGGAGTAGCTCTTTGGCCTGACTACGGTCGAGTGCGGCGTAATCAACCTGTTGAGATTCGCTCAGGGCAGCTGCAATACTGCCAACGGCAATAGTGGCTACCATATACAGGACAGTTTGTGCGGCACTTGACGGATTGGCAGCATGAATGAATATGTCGACCACACCACCTGCAACAAAAATAGCCATGCTCATGTAAAGGCCTGTGTTGCCAATATATACAAACGACGCAAGCAATAACATAACCCATCCAACCGTGAATGGCATGGCAAAACCTGAAACAAACAGCAGGTACAAAAGTGCAACCAGATGAAAAAGACTTAATCTCACCACTGATGCACGGCGGGAACGGGGTGGAATAACAAACTGGTATACACCCAGCAACACCCAGCTGACAGCAATACAAAAAAAGGCAGTCGGCCCAGTAAAATTAGGCGAGCTGACCGCACCCATTACAAGCAAAAGTCCATAAAAAAACAAAAGTGTGGGCAGTAAAAATCCGGCATGGCGAATAACCGTCGCAGTAGGCTGGTTGATGCGTGGGTTGCCTCCCTTTTTCATGTATTGTTTATTATAACCATAACCGTCGTGGAATAAAAGCCTAAACGACAGGGGTGTGTTTGGCAATCTGTCGTCGATGTAGCTTGTAGTGGGGGTCGATGCTACGCACGCTTGCCCAAAATGCCGCAGAATGATTCATGTGTATCGTGTGGCATAGTTCATGAACCAGAACATACGTAATAAGTTCGTCTGGCAGTTTCATCAGTGCGATATTTAGGCTAATGGTGCCATTACTGCTACAACTTCCCCACCTACCACCACTGTGACTGAAGCGCAATTTTTTGTAAGAAAATCCATGTGCGCGCGCAAGCTGCTGAAGTTGTGAGGGTAAATACTGTTTGGCTTCACGGCGCAATACAGTCACAACCGAGTCGCGTATTGACTGTTGCACAAAAGAATCAGTGATGTGACTGCCAGGTGGTAATTTGACAACAATACGTCCTCGGATGGCTGTAACAACAGGGGTGGCTACCATTTGGGTGGAGACCACAGCGATACTATGCTTCTTGCCGACCGCTTGTCCGTCGGTGTAATCGGTGTGGGCTATACTACCCTGCTTCAGCGTTATAAGTTCGTCCCGGGCGCTGGCCACGATACGTTTAATCATGAATAATGGCGTGAGTGTGGGTGCAGTAGCCATTAGCCGACCATCGGTGCGCAGACTAATGCGTACAGCACGCGCTCTATTGCTTTTGCGTACAATAATTTCGCCCAGTGCGTCGTCGGTAAACTGTTGCATCGAAGCGCCTTTGTTACCGCACGGTAATTGGCTGAGTAGGCCGTGCGGTTCCCGGATTGACACCTGCTACTACGCTTTGGTCGGGCCGATTATAGCGGCCTAGGTGGGCTAAAATCACCTTCACTTGCGTTGCAAAGGTGTGCTTGCCGCTGATTACCACGGGCTTTTCGTCTGGGTGCGGCGGACTAAAATCTTTCACAATATCAATAAAGGCATCTTCTGCTAGCGAGCCGGCTTTCAATGTGCGGGCCTTTGAAGTAGACTGGTCGGTTTGCACCCACACAAGAAGTGGCACATACCCATGCGCTCGCGCCCAACGAGTGAATTCGGTGCGGCGTACACGGCTGTCGCTATTACCTTCGAATAAGAATGTTTGGTTCGTTTTGGCGATTTCGGTCACTAGCATCGCGATCATAGCGCCAGCTGATTCATCATCTTTAGCTAACGCTTCAATAGCGAGGCTATCAATGTATGGAGCATTAAATGTTTCGGCAAACTTGCTGGCAAAAAAGCTTTTACCACTACCTGGAATACCTACCATCATAATCGCGTGCGGACGCGCCAGTCGTAACGATTTCATAGTATATAGTATATCAGAAAGAAGCGCTGAGGCGGCTACTAGTTTCACTGCTTTTGGCAGGGGCGACAGGACTTGAACCTGCAACCAACGGTTTTGGAGACCGCTACTCTACCAATTGAGCTACGCCCCTATCAAAAACAGTGAAGGCGAAACTGGTTGTTCATTATATCAGACCTTTGGTGGACTATCTACGTCTTGAGCAACCCGTACAGCGCGCTTTAGCTTGCGGTCGGCGTCGCTGTCGGCAAAACGAGCCATTGGCGCGTTTGCTAAAAGTCGATCAGCACGTTTTTTGCCGCGGTCGAGTTCTTTTACAGTAGTCAAAAAGTAATCTTGAATTAACCATTCGCGGCCTGGCAGTGTTTGGCCCTGTACAGTAATGCGCCACATGCCGTCGCCCCATTGTTCACGTTCGATAATTTTTAGTGGTTGAGCGAGCATCATGCGGCCTTTTGGTATTGCGGCAATACATTGCTTAATCGCGAATTCACCTTTTGTTTTGTCGCGAACGAATATGTCAACTGCAATAGTGCGCAGTCCGCGCGGCGTTACATGCACGGCAGTGATATGCTGATTATGCACCCAAATAATTTCACCATTTAAGGCACGTACACGGGTTGAGCGCAGGGTAAACCGCTCTACTACCCCTGAAACATCTAAGAATGGTTCGATTTTAATAAAATCACCAATTTTAAACCACCCTTCAGTAATCATAATCGACCCAGCGGTAAGGTCACGCAGCACAATGCCAACTGTCTGCCCGGCAATCACTACAAAAAATGCCCCTGCACCGATTGCGGCAGCCCCGTTAGCGGCCCCACTACTCGCGAGTGGTGCCATGGCTCGCCAAGCTAAGTAACCAACTACTGCTACAACTAATGCACGCACTATGGCCACGGCCATGCCAAGGTAGGTTTCGACTTGTCGTAACTTTACGGCTCGCGCATCGTTTGATTCGTTGTCGCTGCGTACAGCAATGCGTTGCGCTAAAAATATTAGTAATTTTGCCAAAAACTGACTTGCCCAGTACGCCATAATCAGCGAAAGCACTAAAATAAGTAATGATCGAAACGTGTTAGGCTGCACTAAAAAATCGTGTAGTTCATCAAAAATAACGGTAGTCTGCGGAGTTGCCATATATACTATTGTAGCAACGGTTCTTTTGGGTTACGAAAAAACTTTCATAAGTCTGTTGCCAAATAGACATGAGCGGGTTTATAATGGTTATGAAAACACCAATAATTACCAGAGGGGCAAATCGGACGCTTCGTCCGCACGAGCAGCATGAACATACTTATGTTAGGGTGGGAACTGCCACCACATTATGTCGGAGGAATGGGCATAGTGTGCGATCAGTTGACTCGGCAAATGGCGAAAGATGGCGCCGATATTGAGTTCGTACTCCCCTTTCAGGCTGATTATTCGGCGATCACTCATATGAAGGTAACGGCGGCACTTGATCAGCACGCAACTACACTTATGAAGAGTGGTGGCACCTACGACTCTACCTACTATGAAATTACCAGTAGCACTGGCCAAAAAACCACTCGTACGCTCTATGAGCAAGTGCATGCCTTTGCGAGCAACATTCAGCGAGCAGTTAATTTAGCGAATTTTGATGTGATTCATGTGCATGACTGGCTTACTTTAAAAGCGGGCATCGAAGCTAAACGCGTGAGTGGTATGCCGTTATTCGTGCATATTCACGCTACCGAGTACGACCGTGCAGGCGGTGGGTATGGCAATCCGCTTGTACGCGACATTGAATACATGGGACTACACATGGCTGACCACATTTTTGCTGTCAGTGAGCGTACTAAGCAAACGCTTATTGAACAATACGGTATTGCACCTGAAAATATCACCGTTGCACGGAATGTGATGGAAATACCCGCCGTGCTTATTAACGAACAGCACGACACGTATCGCTATATTCAAAGCATGCGTGACCAAGGGTACGGGGTGGTTATCAATGCTGGCCGCATGACAGTTCAAAAAGGCTTATATTATTTGCTGCAGGCTGCAAAATTAGTAGTGGAAAAACGTCCTAAAACGCTTTTTCTGCTGATGGGCGGGGGTGAGCAGATTCCCGAACTGCTTGAGCAAGCAGCGGCACTGGGCATTGGTCGCAATGTTATTTTTACCGGCCGTGTTGAAGGTATTGGCAAGCAGTGGCGTGATGGGTTTAGGGTCGCGGATCTATTTGTGATGCCGTCGGTGTCTGAACCGCTTGGCATGGTGCCATATGAATCAGTTGCCTATGGCGCACCAGCCTTGATCTCAAAGCAATCAGGTATCGCGGAATCATTAACGCATGCCCTTAAAGTAGATTACTGGGACATTTATCGGATGGCAGACCAAATGTGCAGTGTGCTTGAGCATAAAGCGCTTCACGACGACTTACTGGCGAATGCGCGTAAAGAACAGTCGCTCCACACATGGGGGCCTGTCTCGAAGTCGATACATTCGCAGTACCACAGGGTAAAAAGTAAGCGACAACTTGTGGGGGCGGCGGCATGACAAAGCGTGCTATAGTGCTGTATTTGCACGTACACCAACCCTACCGCGTGCGCCCTTACAGTATTTTTGATGCTGGGTATCGGCACGATTATTTTGATTTACCTACTGGCGCTCGCGAGAATAATGCCGATATTTTGCGTAAAGTAGCCGACAAGTCGTATCGCCCTACTAACGAACATTTGCTTCGCATGTTGCGCCGCCACCCAGAGTTCAAGGTTTCTATGTCGATCACTGGTACTGTACTCGAACAGTTTGAACAGTATCAACCAGATGTACTGGAAAGCTTTAAAGAGCTTGTGGCGACTGGTCGGGTAGAAATTGTTGCCGAAACGTACTATCATTCACTGGCATTCTTTTATTCCCGCGAGGAGTTTGAGGCACAGGTGGCTATGCATCGTGAAAAAGTTCAGGCCATTTTTGGTGTTACTCCAACTGCGTTTCGTAATACCGAACTTAGCTACAACAATCAGTTGGCAGCTTGGGCCGAAGAGGCTGGTTACAAAGCAATTTTAGCTGAAGGTTGGGATGCGGTGATGGGTTGGCGTAGTCCAAACTTTATGTACAGGCCAGCTGGTACTGAATCAATAAAATTGCTGACAAAAAACTATAAACTGAGTGACGACATTGCCTTTCGTTTTGGCAACCGCGCCTGGGAAGGCTACCCGCTCACTACTGAAAAGTTTATTGGTTGGGCTAATCGGTCATGGGATCAGCCACTCATTAATTTATTTATGGATTATGAAACATTTGGTGAACACCAATGGGATGAAAGCGGTATTTTTGACTTTTTGGAAGGTTTGCCTGATGGGTGGTTGGCGCACCCAGACCATACCTTTATGACAGTAACTGAAGCTGCTGAAGCGTTCGAAGTTGCCGATACGATCGATTGCCCGCAAACAATCACTTGGGCCGACAATGAGCGCGACCTGAGTGCCTGGCTAGGCAATAGTATGCAGCAAGAGGCAATGAAGTTTATTTATGATTTACAGGCACGTGTACTCGAAACAGGCGACTTACAGTTGATTGCAGACTGGCGCAAACTGCAAACGTCTGACCATGTATATTATATGTGTACAAAATGGTTTAATGACGGCGACGTACACGCATACTTTAGTCCGTACCAGTCGCCATATGACGCGTTTATGTACTACATGAATGCCCTGCGTGACATGGAATATCGGCTGTATGCGCACGGTGACAGGAACTCGTAGCGTATGGCTCGGCCAATTGTACTCAGCAACGGCGAACTGCATGTCGGCATCAATAAATACGGGTTGGTGCATGATTTTTATTACCCGTATGTAGGGTTAGAAAATCACGCTGCTGGGCAATCATTGCGCCACCGAATTGGTGTATGGATTGATGGCGATATGACATGGCTCGATGACGGGTCGTGGGAGTTTACGTTTACCTACCCGCACACTGCATTGATTGGCAATACTGTTGCAAAGCACAGCGGTCTTGGTGTATTACTTGAGTTTGACGACACAGTTGACGCCGAGTACAGCGCATTTTTACGCAATGTTCATGTGGTTAATTTGCAAAGTACTGAGCGCGAAATACGAATATTTTTTCACCAGGCATTTGTGATTGGTGATTCACGCAGCAATACCGATACAGCCCAATATTTGCCTGATATTGACGCTATTTTGCATTATCGTGGGCGCAGAGCGTTTATTGTGAGTGGCGTGAATGACGCCAAGCAGCCATTCGATCAGCATTCTGTAGGGTTGTTTGACATTGAGGGCCGTGAAGGTACTTATAAAGACGCTGAAGATGGCCAGCTCGGTATGTGCAATGTCGAACACGGGCGAGTTGATTCTACGTTGCGATTTGTGTTGCCACTTGCGGCGCATAGTTCAACGCGGGTGCATTATTGGGTGGCCTGTGGTACCTCAACGCGCGAGGCCCTGTACATACATAAGCAAATGCAAAGCCAGGGTGTCAACAAGCGGCTTGAAACAACAGCTCGGTGGTGGCACGGGTGGCTTAAGCCGGCCGAGAGAGTTGCTAATAAGTTACCTAAGGGCCACAAGGCACTGTTCCTTAAAAGCGTCATGCTTATTAAGTCGCACATTGATAAGCGCGGTGCTGTAATTGCTAGTACAGATAGCGCGATGCTGAATTATTGGCGTGATGCGTATGCATATTGCTGGCCGCGTGACGGTGCCTTTGTGCTGTGGCCGCTCATTCGTATGGGATATAAAGACGAACCATACCGCTTTTTTGAATTTTGTCGCCGCGTATTATCGCCTGCAGGGTACCTAATGCATAAGTTTCGTGCCGACGGTGCGCTTGGCAGTAGTTGGCACCCGTATGTGCATGAAGATGGCACAGTTGCCCCGCCCATACAAGAAGATGAAACCGCAATCACCTTATTTGCATTTAGCCAGTTTTACCATATTCAAAACGATGCTGCCATGCTAAAAGAGTTTTATGAGCCAATGATCGTACCCATGGCGAACTTTTTAGCAAGCTATGTTGACTCACGCACAGGCCTACCCAAGCCTTCGTATGATTTATGGGAAGAAGTATACCTCACCACTACCTACACTACTGCTGTCACTCATGCTGCGCTGCTGGCAGCAGCTGATTTAGCGGATGTTCGTGAAGATAACGATAATGCTGTGGCATGGCGAGCGGCAGCTGATGATATTCATACTGCAGCCAGTAAATTACTATTTAATGAAGAAAAACAATGTTTTTATAAAGGTTTAATTGTCAATAAAAACGGTGAGATTGTTTATAACGATACGCTAGATATGTCGAGTATTTATGGCGCATTTATGTTTGGTTTATTTAGTGTTGATAGCAAAGAAACTAAGGCTGCCGTAGCAACTGCTGAGCGTTTGTTTGGTGCGAGCGACACAGTGTTTGGCCTGCCGCGGTACGAAAATGACGGCTACCGCAGGGTGCATAACGATACACCTGGCAACTGGTGGTTTGTAACGTCGTTGTGGCTGGCGCAGTACCACCTAGAAACGAATCATACAGAGCGTGCCATGCAAATTATTGATTGGGTGCGTAAGAGTGCCTGGAGTAGTGGCGTGATTACTGAGCAGATCGATCCAAAAAATGGCGATGAAGTGTCGGTGTCACCACTAGCCTGGAGTCAAGCTGAATATGTATCAACCCTTATCGATACAATCACAGATGGATCGTAGTTATGGCAACTCGTGACAGATTTGCAATTCGTACCAAGCGTGCATTGCGCCACTTGGCGCCGCAGCATATTATAAAAGCGAGGGCCAGCAATCGAACAATTCAAAAATTTGTAGACAAAGCGGGGTTGGTTTATTTTGGGAATGTAGATCCAAACGACGAAGGCCGCCGATTAGTACGTGGCCATACAGTGTCAGCTACGGCAGACGACGATAACTATTCTGTCGGTACTATTCGTGGTTACGATGTTATGGTTATTACACGTAACGATATTGTGCGGGGCCGGCCAGGCCAAAAAGAAAAACGCTGCCACTGGCTTATATGTACGGCAGATTTACACACAACCTCAACGGTACCACACCTCTATGTAGGTAATGCCTCTCATGAAGTAGAGTTTTTGGCGTCGTACGAACGATTGCGCAAACTGCGCATTGGTCATTACGGCCCGTACTCAGCGCGGTTCATGAGCGATTATTCTGTGTACGGCCTGCCGACTGACGGATTGATTATTGAGCAAGTGATTACACCACAAATTGCCGACGTAATGAGCGCACACTTTATGGGTGCGAGTGTTGAAATAGAAGATGGCACGGTGTATCTATACATTGAAAACAAGTACCCTACTGCAGATGTGCTAGAAAAAATGCTTTCTAATTGCCTATGGCTTGCACAAACAATAGACGACGGATTTACCGTCGCCTGTACTGTTCCAGAAGCTATTAACTAACCTTTGCGTGGCTTCACTTCGTTGCGACCAAGTGATTTTTTTGTCTCAACATACGTAGCGTGCTTGCGCGCTTTTGGGTCGTACTTTTTAAGCTCCAGTTTATCTGGAGTGTTCATCGTATTTTTGCGCGTAACGTATGTGCGATGTCCCGTTAGTTGACTCACGAGTGCAATAATCTTGCGCTTGGTATTCGTTTTCTTGGCCATGATTTCCTCTTGTACAAATAGTATTACAAATTCAATTATTCATTATAGCAATAATTAACAGCTTTTTCAAGGTGTTGGCGAGATGATTTTCGGCTACTACCGATGAGTGGGGTACGACGCACGCCATTTCGAAGAAGGATAGATGGTACGGTGCCTCTTGTTATTTTCTTCACTTTCGACGATTGCTGCGTCAAGCGTTGCGGTATCGACCGGCTCCATCCCAAGAGAATATAGCTCGTCAATCCCGCGGCGCAAGTCGGCAAGATGGGCGCTCGTTGTACGGATTGCTCGGCCATGCTGTTCTACTTCAAAACATGCTGTCTGTGCTGCACGTGCAATAGCCTCGCGCCCGATCAGTCCTTCCCGAAGGGTGTAGGCGCTCATTTCTAATCGAGTTGTCGGCTGGGTGGTAGTTTGCAGGTCGATATTGAACCACACGTATGGCACGAGTGATGTATTGACCGTTATATGGTCACGATATATCTGCTTCTTCTCAACACGAATATTACTGGGGGTACCTACAATAATACCCGTACCGTGGGGCTTCCGGTTGCCTTCTGCCACAAGACCCATGACTGGCTCGCCTTCACGTAGCCCCACAAAGCGGGCCATCATAGCTTCGACATCATTGGGGTGGAGATCCTCTCGGTCTTGATCTGAACCAAAGATAGACATCTGATTGAACATGCGGCGCTTCTCTTGCTGCACAGGATCGAGCGTATCGAGCTCAAACTTCACACGCATAAGCTCCTCGGGCGTCAGTACGCCACTTTCCCAGATCTTTCTGAGAGATTGCCCGGCACTATCGAATACATCAAGTCGCGCTGCCCTTGCACCGACGGCTCTTTGCTTTGCGATTTTCACCGCCTTATTTGCTTTGTCTACAGCAAGATTATTATCGGCCACATCATCGAGTAAATTATACAGGTGTTCCACATTTCTTGTCATACTGTTCTCCGTTATCTGTGCCTATCGTAGCATATATGTTGAGATTATCGGTAGTTTGTGAACAACAATGGGAAGTCGAAGCCTGCGCCACGTAGTGTGGTCATGACGGCCTGAAGTTCATCTTTGCTGCTGCTCGTAACGCGTACGGCTTCGCCTTGGATTTGCGTCTTGGCTTTTGGGTGCTGCTCTTTGAGTAGTTTGGTGATTTTTTTGGCATCGTCTTGTTTTAGCCCGTCACGAAACGGCACGTCTTGCCACGCGCGCAGATTGGCCTCGGTCACTTTGCCACTGAAGTCGAGGACTTTGCTGGTCATGCCCCGCTTGGCAAGCTGCTTGCCGATCATGTCAATGATGGCTTCGAGTTGCCACTGATTACTGCCGACGACTTTGAAACCTTTTTTGTCGGCCAGCCATTCAATCGCCGCGGGTGTGCCCTTGAAGTCGTAGCGATTAGCAATTTCTTTGGTGACCAGCTGCTCGACATTATTCATCTCGGCCTTGTCATAACTACTTTCAATATCAAAACTAAAGCTGGCCATGGTTCCTCCTTATTATATTTACCAGTTCATGTACACCGGGGAGCGACAGTACGCCGTGGTCGGCGAATTCCTCTGCCGACACAAAGCCTTGCTCGATACCAATGAATTTCATACCTGCACCAAGTGAACCTGTCATATCTCCTAGGCCGTCGCCAACATATAATGCCTGTTGCGGTGTGATGCCTCGCTCTACCAAATGTAAAAGGGTGCTTTCAAACGACTTCGGGTCTGATTTTTTTGTGCCTGTACTGTACACTGTGTCAAGAAAATCAAATAGTTCTATATCGTACCGGGCTATTTGAAGGTCGCGCATAAGCATTTGTGGTGTAGTGGCAGTAAAAATGCCAACTACATAGCCTAAGCGCCGTAATGTGCTGAGATCTTGTGGTATGGTAGTGATGGGCTGCAGCTGGAACTCTTGCCGATGCTTGCCGAGTGCGTGTATAGCCATTATAGCGTCAAGGTCATTGGTGCCGCACAATCTCCGAAGCATTTCATTAAAATCCCCGATACTATATAGTGCGATTACCTCTTCTTTAGTCTTGGGTACGCCAAATTTTTCAGAAAGTTCTATGTTGTGCGCAATATAGCCTGATTTTGCATTGACTAATGTGTCGTGCATGTCAAACACAACTGCTTTTACGCCACCGACATGCCTACTGATCTGCTGTTCGATATTACTAATAATTACTTATCCTCTACTGCTGATAGTATACAATAAAAATCACCCAGCGAGGCGATGTGGGTGGTCGATATAGCTATATTTAAAAACCTAATTTTACTGACTAAAAGTGAAGCGCCCCGTGTCTTTTTGCCTTGTTAGGCTAAAGACACGGGGCATGCCCGCTGCGAAGAGCAGGCTAGTTCATCATCCATGCCTCCATCAGGCGGTCGTAGTCGCGGGCGACTTCGATTGCACGAGGCAAGCGACTCGATATGTCGACGTCAGCCGCGTAGAACCGGACTGTCACAGTAGTAAGACCATGGCGATCCTTGGCGCTCACGTTGACGATCTCGTAGGAGTTCGCCTCACGCGGCATGAGAGCCCTGACCTGTGCCAGTGTGTAGCGCAGGAAAAAGTCCTCGTTCGTCGTGAAGCTCCTGTCGCCGCCGACCCACTTGACCGAACGCACATGGAACTCAACGTTGCCGTCATCCATGCACTGATCGTCCGGAAACTGCTTCGGGTAGCAGGCGAACCACTCGCCGTATGCGTACTTCAGTAGATACGGAGTTACCGGCGTGTAGTCATCCTCAACCGTTTGCATGAAGTGCCGCCAGTGCTTCCTAATAACCTCAGCAGGGTTAGGCCCTTCTAAGAGGTTATTGCCCAACGTGGCATCAGACGGCACTGCAATGAACTTCGCGCCATTCCACCACTCGTGAACGTTCGGTGCGCTCATTAACATGACACCTACTTCTTGAGTATGCAGATTCCTGAATGCACCGATGCCAAGCAGGTGAGCGAGCGCGTAGCCCTGTTCAGGCACACGCGGCTCATAGACCCACCGTCGGGTTGCCCTACGAATTGCTTCGTTTGGCAGAGTGTAGGCGCAGTTGAACGCACTTTCCACCTTGGTGATGTATGGGTGCGAACGATCGTCGAAGTCACCGGCCCACGGGTACTGACGGTTGGGCTGCTCCTTGGCGTGGAACGCTTTGGCGATGCGCTCATGCTTCAGAAAGTAACGATGGCTCTGCTGACCAAGTCTCATGCGAAGCAATGGATCACTGAGAGCCTCCGAGGCAGTCATGTATCGCGAAAATACATCATTGCCCATGTAACGCAGATAAGCCGAGAAGTCGAGCACGTTCACTGGCGCCACTGTAAACTTCGTCACAGCGGGGTGGTAGCCAACGTGTGGATGCAACTTCTTCACCTTGCCGTACTTGCCGGCCTCGAGGTCGAGAAACTGCTGAGCCGTAATGCGGCCGCCGCGCTGGCGGCGCGTCTTGTCGCCCCACTCCCACTTGTAGGCGGCTTTGATGCCGTCGATGGTGGCCATGGGGCCGACGCCGTGCGCGACGATGATTTTGATGCGACCATCGGCACCAACACCAACATACTCGGCGCTGGCACTGGTGTACCAATTCTCCCACGGGGAGTCATTGGTTCCTTCCTTGGCATTGAGCCGCAGCTCAACGATTTCGGGAAGGGTGGCGATATGGCCACCTTCGCCAGCGCAATTGCTAGCGAAAGTCCAAGCGGGTACCAACCCATCTTGGTGATAGAAGGCCACCGGATGCTTGCTTGCTACGGACATGCGTCTCGTCTCCTTCTCCCGTCCTCTGTTTGGAGGTTTTGGGATGGGAATGAACATCTAAGCGGATACCCCACCCTTAAAAATCAACTGCAACATCCCCCTTATGCTCGCCAGGCGTTAGCCTGGCTGCTACTGTGCTGGGTGATGAACAACTATCGACATATATCGAAAGTGGAGCGGCTGGAGCTATCCATCC
>JBATSN010000019.1:0-1519 GCA_049293315.1 Saccharimonas sp. (SeqCode) | reverse complement strand
CTGCACCACAGCGCCGAAAGGCCTCCAGATCATCGGGGTAGTAGAAGCCAAACGATTTGTCCCGCGCCAGACCGATCCGGAGCGGTTCCTCGTCGGATTTATGAGAATTATTCTTTGCGGTCTGCGTATTCCGCGCGGCTGCCGATGGCTCGGTTTGAACCCTGCGGGCCGCCCGCAGCACTGCGTTCACATCCACTTGCGCGGCGATCAGTTCACCCATCGCGCGCACCCGTTCTTTTGCATCGTCAAGTTCGGGGGCAGGTATCAGTCCCAGGTGACGCTCGACCATGACCAGGCGCGGATCGTGTGCGATGGCACCCAGCACCGGGACATCGGTGTAATGTTCAATTACAGCCCGCAGTTTGGACTCATGGCGTGCACCACCCAATTGGTTCAGGATGACCCCCGCAATTCGAATCCGCCGGTCAAATGCCTGGTAGCCGAGGATCAACGGCGCAACACCACGCGTCATGCCACGGGCATCGAGGACCAATACCACGGGCAGATCCAGCATCTGAGCCAGGCCGGCATTGCTGTTGCTTCCGTCCAATGCCAGCCCGTCATACAGTCCTTTGTTTCCTTCGACGATTGCGACGTTGGCGGCCGCCGCAGCCGCGCGACCCTGGAAGCTTTGGCGGATCTGCTCTGCCGTCATCAGGTAGGGGTCAAGGTTGAAGCAGTCGCGGCCGCTGGCTTGCCCTAACCACATGGGGTCTATGTAGTCCGGCCCCTTCTTGAATGGCTGAACGGTGAAGCCTTGACGGGTCAGCGCGGCGCACAGACCAACCGAGATTGTGGTTTTGCCGGAGGACTTGTGCGCAGCCGAAACCAGGAACTGATACATGCCGGCGCGGGTTAGGTCATGTCGGTTGCCGCATCGGCGCTGGCGGAACTCAGGGCTTGATGGTCCAGGCGGTCTGGCAAGATCCGCAGTACCCTGAGCGTCACCATGACGACCAAGCCTGCGATTGCCATTCCGCCGAGACCGAGCAGGAACTCCGGCATGCTAGGTACATAACGGGCGATGGTTCCGTCATCGAAAGTGCTGCTGATCTCATGACCGGGAAAAATGATCAATGGGAATGCCTGCCCGCCGATGATGGTGACATACATTTGGGCGAAGCCCCCCACTATGATGAGTACAGCAGCGGTCGCTATTCGCCAACGCTGTTCGCCAATGTCTTTGCGGAGCAGCAGCATGATGGGGAGGACGCTGCCGAGAAAGACTTGTCCCAGCCAGAACAGGACGGTATAGGCGCCGCCCTCCAGAAGCACAAAGCGTGCGAAGTCTTGATGCTTGGCAAAATAGAGATTGGTCATGTGGTAGACCAGCACGAAGTACAGGCTGGCTGCCACGAAGATGATCTGCAGCCGCGCCATTCGCGCCATCAGATTGTTGTCAATCGGACGCGATCCAGATTGACACGCCAGCATCAGGACCAGCATGAAGATGGCTAGTCCGTAGCTCAGTGAGAGAGCGATCAAAATGGGAGCCAGCAGCGCCGAGTCATAGGCCTGC
>JBATSN010000018.1:0-4004 GCA_049293315.1 Saccharimonas sp. (SeqCode) | reverse complement strand
ACTCACAACGGCAGTAGCCAAATCACCCAGGTTCTCGGCAGTCTCAGGGTTCACCAGCCCCGCACTAACGTTCTGGTTGTAGGCGGCGGAGAGGGCTTTTTCGAGACCGGGGCGGAGGGGCATGGGGTTATAGCGTCCTTTCAACCAATGATTGTAGTATTCGTGGCAAATGCGCAGGATTATCGACCCTTTGACTATGAGGCGCATACAGTTCAACAGCATCTTCAGAACCTATGCTGACGCCGTACACCTGCCAACCGCTGTGACGCAGACGCTCAATACTGGCTCTTGAAGCAACTTTATCATCCGCTTTGCCATCAGAGATAACGATCAGTATCTGCGTACGCGTTTCATCCCGGGCAATTTGCTCAATCTGGCGTAAAACGTGCGAGTCTGCATTGCTGCCATTCGGCTGCGTAACGAGGCTATACGCATCAAGTCGCTCTTTATCGCTCAGCCCAGAACTGAGCGGTTTTGGCATCTGAATATCATTATTGAACGTGTAGACCATCGTACGGATATCTATGTCTGCATCAACATTATGTTGTTGTTGTGCAGCTTTAATGTCCCGATCCATGGCGGCTAGCGCTTCCAGGCAAATGACCAGTGAGCTTGCAGCGGCTTCGGCATTTTCGCCACACATAGAGCCGCTCCGGTCAAACACAAAAACATAATCTGTTTTACCGCTAATACGTCGCTCGGCCTCGTGGGCCTCATAGTCTGCGTAGGCTGGAGGTTCTGGGTGATTTGTAGCGGTATCTATGTAGGTTTGCGCCAATGTTTCTGGGTTTAGCAAGGCACCTTCGGTATGCTGTCCGCGTAAGCGTCGCTTAGTTGCGATGCGGTCGCTCAAGATGCTCTGGAACGTCCTGCGCAGCTCGGAAATCTGGCGTGACCATCGTACTACTTGACTATCGTAGCGACGCTTTTCTGCGAGTGTATGACCAGTCTCGCGCTGGATTTCGGCATCAAGCTGCTTAGTTGGATCTGCCTTATTGGCGTCTGCACGTTGCTTTATGTATTTGTTGCGAATCTCATCGGCTTGCAGTTTTTTCACATGGTTAGTAAGTGCATCGAGTGCTTCATGGTTGATAGATTCAGGGTGTTTTTCTTCATTGTATTGTTGGTAAAACTCTGAAAAGTCAGCCTGCTGCGACTGGCCTTTATCAGCGCCACCTTCTGTGTTATTTGACGGCGCTGACTTAGATTGGCGCCAAAATAAGGGATCGGCTTGGTCAGCCGCAAACAACTTAAGCCACTGCGGATAAATAATTTTCGTCCATAACTCAAATTTTTCACTGCTCGGCATCGCTTCTGTGCGACTTTTAGCAACTTGCGTCGAGTATGCAATAAGGTCTCCCTTACCGCCAAAGTTGCGGAAGGAATCGATCAGTTCATCTACTTCTGGTAATACAGCCGTCTGTGAATCAGGAATCATTTCTTGCCGCATAAGTTTATATAAAAATTGTAGATGTCTTGGAGTGGTAGTATAGTCGTCGTCCTTAAAGAGTAGCTGGCCGTAGAGGTTCTTGGCCACATCTGCCATATCTGGTAGTACCGCGTACACCAGCTTGTTACCTGCAATGTCGCTGAATATATTATGAAATATTTTCGTCGCCTTGTGCAACTCGGGGCCTTTAGCTCGTGGTTCGTTAATAAATGTCCGAACCTCATTAGTTAGACGCGGCGAAAACTCCACTTCGCGGAGATGTGCCGCTACTTCGTGGCATACATCATGAATGGCCATGGCAGGCGTGTATCCCCTCTTAAGATAATCACCAAGCCCAGCCGTTACCTCGCCGGTCTCTAAGTTTGTTGCCCAGCGTTCGCCCACTGTAATTGAAAAATGCCGAAGCCCAAAAAGTGCGCCAAGCTGTTTGGCATTTTCCCCTAAAAATTGCTCGCATTCTTTAATACCGGCAGCGATTACTTCTGGCGTAAGAGGCTGTTCTCGGTCTGGGACTTCGGGCGTCGCATGGCTTTGATACGCAAGTGTTTCCATGGCTATTTATATGGTTGCAATAGTTGTATGTTTTAATTGATATGGTATACTACTGAGTATAGGTTATAAAAAATAAAAAACAACCCGTTATGGTAAATCAAGAAACAGTACAGGCTTCAAAGCAGCGACATATGCACATTCCGCTTGCCGCGCTTCATGCTGTGGAAGCGACAAAGAGTTATTTTGAGCAGCCTTCGCCGCCACATGAAGTTGATGGGCTATCTATAGAACTTACTAAGCACGAACGGACTGCCGAAGGATTTATTGAGCTTGGCTGGGAGCATCTTGAAACACAGCGCTCGCTTCATCTTGATCTTCGCTATGCATGTGATGGGCCGCTTGCAACCTGGCCTAAAGCTATGCAAGATCGGGCCGAACAGGCAGTAGCACGCATGAATGCAGATCGCGAATCTCCACTTGTAACCGCTAACCTTAGTCCGGCCTTCTTATTTAGGATCGCTGAACCTCGATGGGCAAATGAAGCAAAAGAGGGGCGTATAACCGAATGGCCCGAGGAGTTTCATGCCGACCTAGAGATGCTCGCTGAACTCGATGATAAACTACGCATACTATCGCAAGACAAATCGTTGCAAAAAGAAGCAAAAGAAATCTGGCACACGCGCAGCGAAGTGATGAAGGTTGCGGCAGGTATTGACCGTAACGAGCAAAAACAAGCAGCTTTGACCCGACGTATTGCTGAGCTTCGTATGCAAACCGCTGCGGTTCCCGGCCAGCGGCTCTCGGCCGGCAAGCATCGACAGATCGATAACCTTGAAGCAGAAATAGCAGAACTAAAAGCCAGCAGTTACAACCAAATATTAGTAAAGGAGTTAATTCCTGACATAGTTGAAGAAGTTGAGCGCCGCACCCGTAAGCGCGTTCGGGCCGAATATGAGCGCGGACTCATCATGACTGATTCGATGCAAGCGCTCCTCTATGAGGCGGTGCCGTCTTTAATTAAGGGGAACCCGGCACTTCTTGTTGGTGAGACCGGCGGCGCCAAAACTGCTCTCGCCAAATACATTGCACGAGAGATTATGGGTAAAGAACCGGAAATCATTTCTGGTTACGCAGATGTCAATGGCTACCAGTTAATTGGCAAAACTGGACTAACCACTAAAGACGGAGCTACTATCTCAGAGTTTGTTGCCGGGCCGGTTATCCGCGCGATGCAAGAGGGTCGACCACTCATTCTTGACGAGATAAACGCTATGCCGCCCGAGTTCTTAAAACGTCTCAACGAGATAACACAGCTAAGGCCCGGTGACACCATGAGTATTCAAGAAGATTCTGGCAAAGTTATCACGGTTGCTCAAGGATTTTGTATCATTGCCACCGCGAACGAAAAATCACGCCGCTACCAGGGTGTACATGATTTAAGTACGGAATTTATAAACCGCTTTACCGCCAACACCTACCGCGTGCAATACCCAGATGCTAATGTCGTGGTGGGCCAAGACCCCCTTGATAATTATAAATTAGCGTATGGTGCAGCGTGTGACGAAGCAGGCAATTTGTTATTTGAAGAAGGTGCCGATACATTAGAAAAGTTTGCTCGTGCGGCGCACCTAACTCAACGGCTCTTCAGTCGTCACATTAATGAAGGGCTATCCCAGGAAGAACTTGATGTTGTTGGTACTAATCGTTTGAGCGATCCGAATGCCACTGGACTAGATGACAATGTAATTGCGCCACGTACCATGGCTGCCCTCATTGAAAAAGTTGTTGATTCACACGGTTCGTTGACGTTACAGCAAGTGCTTGAGCGTTGGTTAGAGTCAATAAAAAATCCGCATGATAAAAAAGTAATGACTTTAATACTTACTAGTCGCCACCTTTTAGGTAGCCCTGAAGTTGAAGATGAGGCCGCGTAACCCCCATGCCCCTCCGCCCCGGTCTCGAAAAAGCCCTCTCCGCCGCCTACAACCAGAACGTTAGTGCGGGGCTGGTGAACCCTGAGACTGCCGAGAACCTGGGTGATTTGGCTACTGCCGTTGTGAGT
>JBATSN010000017.1:0-46044 GCA_049293315.1 Saccharimonas sp. (SeqCode) | reverse complement strand
AAAGATTGCTCTTGCCGCTGTTTGCCCCCTACATAGAACAAGGTGAGATTGCTAATCTCAATGCATTTAACTTTTATGCTCGTTTATCATCCGTTATTGCACAGGAGCCACTCAGTGGAAGAACGCTGTTATTGGACTCTGCTGGTAGTGATGTGGTCGCAGAACAAGTCATTGAAGCATCACGAAAACATTATGCGCAAAAACCTAAACCCGAAACAGAATCAAAAGCGGAGCCCGTAAAAAGTAAAACTAAGTCTAGGAAATCTGCGGAGAAAGCTGACAAGCCCGAAGGTAGGCCAAAATCAGCCGTAAAGATGCTAGGCCACCAGGAGTCAAATTAGGCTAACTACTAAGATCGCTCAGCCGCTTCAATGCTAGCCTGAAATCAGCGTCAGATTGCACTGAATTGTCGGTGTGAGCTTCCTTCGCCCGATCGTAGAGACTCATAATTTCGATGGCTAGCTTTGGGTTCTTGCTGGCAATGAGATCTATATTGAATCCGAGTGCATTTATGTTTGCACCAAGCGCCGAGCTGGAAATTGCTACAGGGCTATCAGATTTAATTGTAATACGGGTTTCGTCGGTCATTGCCTCTATAATACACCGTTAGCCCGTAACAGTGGTAAAATAGTGTTATGAAAGATTCCGATGCAATCACACTCAAAACAGCGAAGCGCCTGCGCGCCATCCGCATCGACCGCGATCTTACCCAAGCTCAAGTAGCCGATAAGGCAAAGATGAGCGCAAACTACTATGCAAAGATTGAGCGTGGTGAAGTTCGTCCATCGATTGATATGTACGAGAGAGTCGCCAAGGCACTCAAAACTACTGCTGCAGACTTATTCCCATTCTAGTTAACCCGTCACGGTCAATTAGCACGCAATCGTTACTATCGGCAAGCTGAACCGCAGCACGGCTGAACACGCTGTTAGTAATCACCATCGCGCGATCGCATCCGTATAGTCTTAGGCCTGTAACAACTTGACGAACAGCATCTGCCTTTACGAGTCCTGAATATCGTTTTACTTGGATCCCCCAGCAGATACCATCTCTAGTGGCGATTATGTCAACGCCGTAGTCATATTGCTCCGTAAGGCTGATATTCGAATAGCCATGCTGCATCAAGAGGTTTGCGACATATTTTTCAAAGACTAAACCATCCATTGCATCTACTTCAGAAAGCCTAAGATTCGTAATTATACGACGAGCAAATTGATACACCCTAGCAATTAACCGCACTATGTAGAATATGACAATCAGCGCTAGTACATATTGCGCATATTGCCAGTACGTAATAGTGAGCACTATTATCAGAAATATAAGCATAGGAGAACGACGCATTATTGATTCTCCTCTGCGTCTTCGTATACGCTTTCTATCTCGGATATATCGAAGTCTAAACTATCCTCAAAAGTTATATTCCCGTCCCGTATCCCCAGCCAAGAAACAACTTCATAAACATTCTAGTCTATGGAGTTTTTTCTTTGCTCCGTTGTACGCTAAGATACTAATCTATAGATTTTTCCCGTCATGTTTTGAAAGTTTAAAAGGGTATTTTGGTTTGTCGGTATCACGATGTTAGCGTGATATAATTAAGGAGTCCAACCAACAATTAGATATCAAGGATTGTATCCTAAGTACCTTTTGGTATTTGAACCAGAAAAACGGGCACTTGCTCGAAAAGCATTTGGTTCAAATCCCAATTGTTGGTTGGACGCCTAGAGTAGGTGTCCGTTTTTTATTTGGACACCTCACAGGAGGTAAAAGTGTCCAACAAAATACTCGGCGAAGTCAAGCAGAAACCTTTTTTCCAAACGTCCGACGCAGTTCTCTACCGCGCGGACTCGCTTGAGATCATGAGCCAGCTTCCCGAAAACTCGATTGACATGATTTTTGCCGATCCACCCTACAACTTATCAAATGGTGGCTTTACGGTTCATGCAGGCAGGCGCGTGAGCGTCAATAAAGGCGATTGGGATAAGTCACTCGGTGTTGCTTCTGACTTTGAGTTTCACATTCAGTGGATCGAAGCTTGTCATCGCATAATCAAGCCTGGCGGCACGCTATGGATCAGCGGCACCTATCACTCAATTTACCAGTGTGGCTACGCCGTGCAGTTGCTCGGCATGAAAATACTCAATGACATTTCGTGGTTCAAACCGAACGCCGCGCCAAATCTAAGCGGTCGCTATTTTACTGCTAGTCATGAAACGTTGATCTGGGCGCGAAAAGGCGAAAAAACTAAACACACATTTAACTATCAAGCCATGAAAAATGGTAACCATCATGAACGCGATTTAATAAAAAAAGACGGTAAGCAAATGCGTAGCGTTTGGGCAATCACGACACCACGACCAGAAGAAAAAGTGTTCGGAAAACATCCAACACAAAAACCAATTGACCTGCTTGACCGCATTATCGAAGCCTCAACCAATAAAGGAGATGTGGTGCTCGACCCATTTACCGGTAGCTCAACGACTGGCGTTGCTGCAATGCGTCAAGCTCGTAAGTTCATTGGCATCGACATGGAAAAAGAGTTTTTGGAATTATCTAAAAAACGACTTCAGGCGGAGACGAAAAGTGGCTAACGTCAATTTTATCGCTTGGGAAAAGATTTTTGATAATCTCGCTATCGACACATCAAAAGACCTACATATTATTTCTGCCTCGCAGATCAAACAAACGACAGGTCGTGAACCACGACTCATGGCAAAGATGGACTCAACCAAAGACGTACCGCCAGTGATGGCGCGAAATGGCTATTTCTTGCTACCCGTTAGCCGGTCGGAATATGCAATTGTGCGCGGTAATGGTTTTCATGAGCTAGAGCGGCAATCCCACGAAGCCGAAGAATATGTCTCGCGAATACGCTTCAATCTTGTAACCAACGGCCGCAATAATAGTGAGATGCAGTATCTCGATTACTGCTCAAACGCTGGACTCATCGAAGCCGTCATCGGTCGAGGCAAACTCTACCCAATGATACGAGGCCGCGAAGGAAGTGGAACGTATAGTTTTCGAGTTCGCAATAATCAAATCGACGTGCGTTCGGCACAAATTGAAGTCGATCTGGGACTAGAAGGTGAAGATAGTATTGTTTTGCTCGAAGCAAAGTCAAAAACACCCGACGATTTCATCATAAGACAACTTTTCTACCCATATCGAAAGTTTATGGGCGGCTTTGGCAACAAACAAATTATTCCGATATTTTTCACTTATGACACAGCATCATCTCGGTATAACTTTTGGGAATATAAATTCACCGATCCGACAGATTACAATTCGATAGAGTTTGTTAATAAAGGAGCGTACCTTATAAAGCAAAGTGATGTTCTCGATATCGACGATATTGCTAAGCAAACATTTCGCATTGGAATGCAAAAGGACCTTATCCCGCAAGCAAATGACCTCGATAAAGTTTTGCGGCTTATTCATCTCGTCGGCGAGGGTGTTACAAACGCGCACGACATCGCTATCGAGTTTGATTTTACGAGTCGCCAAAGCAGTTATTATCGTGAAGCTGCCGAAGCTCTTGGCTTTGTCGATTTCAGTGGTCGCGAATACTCACTAACTGATGCAGGGAGGCAACTCGTTTCACTCGATACCGAAAACCGCAGCCTATTTATGGCGCAAGCTGTCAACGAGTTTTCATTATTAAAAGAGTGTATGGGATTACTTCGCTCCAAAGGATCGCTAAATGGTCGCGATATAGAAGCAATCATAGCCAGGACATCAACCCTCTCTGGCTCGACAATTCCACGTCGCGCCCGCTCGATAGAGTCTTGGCTGCGGTGGATTGCTAACAAAACCGGAGCCTTTACCATAGTTAATGGCAGTTTTATACTAACTTGCTCTGTTGTATAATTGTAAGCAAGATGAAAAAGATTGAAGCGGTAGACTTATTTTGTGGCATCGGTGGGTTGACGTATGGTTTGCGTGAAGCAGGAGTTGACGTAATTGCTGGACTAGATAATGATAAGTCCTGCCAGTATGCCTACGAAACAAACAATAACGCAAAGTTTATCGACGCCGACATATCGGAGTATGACTTTAGTGAGATGAAACAGCTTTTTTCTAAAAATAGCGTCAAGGTACTAGTTGGCTGTGCACCTTGTCAGACTTTTTCTTCAAACACTTTCAAGATTGACCGCGAAAAAAAACAAAATGACAAGCGCTGGACATTGATCAACTATTTCACGGAAGCGGTGCGCATTATACAGCCTGAAGTGATCTCTATGGAGAATGTGCGTGGACTAGTAAAGACACAGGTGTTCAAAGACTTTGTCGAAGATTTAAAAGCACTCGGCTACTCAGTAGATTATGATGTGCTCTATCTGCCAGAGTACGGCGTACCACAGAATAGAAGCCGAATGGTGCTCGTTGGCTCTCGAATAGGTGATATTAAAGTACCTCAAAAGACGCATAAAAAGGGTGAATATATTACAGTCGGTGAGGCTATACGTGATTTGCCACAGATTAGCGCAGGTGAAATCAGTTTGTCCGATCCCCTTCATAGGGCAAAGAATCTTTCTGATGTGAATATAGAACGATTACGACAATCAAAACCAGGCGGTACATGGCGAGATTGGGATCCGTCACTTTTACCAAATTGCTATCGTAAGCCTAGCGGGGCAACATTTACATCTGTATACGGTCGCATGAAATGGGATAATGTAGCTCCGACTATGACAACACAATTTTTTAATCTTGGATCAGGTCGTTTTGGTCACCCAGAGCAAAACCGTGCACTTAGCCTGCGCGAGGGAGCTATTATACAAACATTTCCAAAGAACTACGATTTTGGAGCTGGTATGGCTGTATCAACGCTAGGGCGACATATAGGTAATGCTGTACCTCCTCGGCTTGGCGAGGTGCTGGGTGATTTAATCAAGGAGCATGCAAGTGCCCACGCCTAATGACAATGGTCAGAGCTTTCAATTTGATATATCATTAAGCGTGCTCAATCATCTGGGCAGGAATCTTTATCGAAACTTTATCACGGTGCTTGGTGAAGCTATATCAAATACTTGGGACGCCGACGCTGAGAACGTGTGGATTTACATTGATGATCGTACGTCAACTCTGGTAATCAAAGATGACGGCGTTGGCATGACTAGCGATGATTTCCAGAACAAATTTCTAAAGATCGGCTACTCAAAGCGCAAGGACAGCAATACTGATAGTTCACCGAAAGGACGACCATATATCGGACGTAAAGGTATCGGTAAGCTCGCTCTACTGTCTTGTGCCGAAAGAATATCGGTTATTTCAAAAACCGAATTAACAAGTTATGTCGGTGGCGCAATAGACAACTCGGGACTTGACCAAGCCATTGATGATGATTTGACACCGAGTCAATACCCACTTGATGTTGTCGACATGAACGTTTTTGGCAGCTACACCGTCGGGCATACTCGCGGTACCATCGTCCATTTCGCAAACTTGAAAGACGGCATATCAAATACTGTCGATTATCTCAAAAAAGCAATCGCATTGTATTTCAGATTTTCGCTTGTTGATGATGTATTTTCTATTTATGTAAATGATGAAAAAATATCTATCGATAACCTACAAGAACTTGTCAATAACACTGAGTTTTTATGGGAAATAAATCATAACACTGACCCACTGCTAGAAAAGTTAAAAAATGTTGTTGTTGAGCAACAACCACTGCTTGAGCGATATGATATTAATGGCTTTGTAGCCTCTGTAAAGAAACCGCGTGACTTGAAAATATTGGGCACTGGCGAAAAGGTTGGTATTGATCTTTTCGTAAATGGCAGGTTACGTGAGAAAGACTTACTAAAGCATATACCTAGTGCTAGAATCCCCGAAAGCTATATGTATGGACAAATCCATTTCAATAATCTCGATAAGGGCAATGTAGACAGATTTACCAGTAGTCGAGAAGGTATTGTTGCAGACGACGAACTTTTTGTTGAACTTTTAAAGATTATGAAGCAAAAAATGACTGGCATTTTTGACCAGTGGGATAAATGGCGTTTAGACCATAAGAAAAGCGGCGATACTGATAATGAGCGTAAGTCAAAGAAAGACCGAGCCTCTGCCGACCTATTTAACGAGGTAGTTGATGAGTACACTCAGCCAGATAACGAGAGCGAGGCTCAAATGATCAAGCAGTGGTCAAATGAATTGGCGACTGATGCGGAATTTAATTTTACATCTTACGCAGAGTGCTTCATATCTGAAAACCTAGTGCGAAAATATATTTCCTATAAAGGTATATCGCCGTCAAGTGAGCAGCGAGAAATTGATAAGTGGCGTAATCACGAGGATAGCGACAAAAGAGCTGGCAATATTAGCATAGAGATTCGACAAAATAGTAGTGATGATCTTTACTATTTGAGCATGGAACCGCTCGTAAAGATAGCGGAGCCTCCTGGCGACGGCTACCCTAATACTTTACGCAATGACGAAAAGGAATTTACACCTGTAAGAAATGCCGTAATGCACACCTCGCTTTTAACGCCAGAGGCAAAAATAAAATTAACATCTGTATATGATAACATCAAGGCAAAGGTGAAGTACCTATTAAGTCAGAGTGGCAGTGGGTCATAGATGCATGTCGTTTTAGCGACATGCGGCGACTTTGCCGCCCTGCGACGCTCTGACGCCTCCACCGATTTTTTCCGGTGGGCGGAGCGACAAACCAAAACACCTTTTTCAACTTCCAAAAAACACGGCGGGGGAAATCTCAAAAAAGATAATTAAAGGGTTTTTGGTTTTGTCGGAACGCTGGGCGCGCGGTACGCGCGCAGGCGTCAGGGCGGAGCTTCAGTCATTTTGCTGGAAATGAATTCGAATTTCAGCGTACAAGGGAGCCAAGAAATAACTTCATAAACATTCTAGTCTATGGAGTTTTTTCTTTGTTCAATTTTATAGCAAAACTAGAACCTGCTTCCAGCACAAAGTGTGAACCAGGCCGTGCTAGGCCTAATCAGAAAACCTTTAGCATATTTTGATATCTTACCCGCCGAGATTTTCTGGAAAAGTAAAATGGTTTTTTGGGTTCGAGTCACCCACTGTAAAGGGGTTAGAGGTGGTGTAGCTTAGGTCGGTATGGTCGATGCGCTTTGTGCAAAAAAACTATTCTCGAAATGTTAACGAGGCACGGAGTGCTAAATGGTCACTTGGAGTGTCAAAAATCTCAGCACTCGTAACCTCTGCCTGCTCAGGTTTGTAGAGAATATGGTCAAGCTGTTGGCTATCACCAACAATTGTCGTATTTTCTTCTTGTGCTTCAGCAAAGCCAGCGTCAAAGAGCTCAGGAAAAGACTCTTTTAAACTAAAGTTTTTGTTGTTGAAATCGCCAGTTACAATAGAAATTGTGCCATCTTGCACATTAGTCAGCTGATCTACGAGCATTTTGCGCTCTGGGGCAAAAGCTGGATCATTGCCTGCACGCAAAAAATGATGAAACGGGAAGTACTGCAAATTTGTCAGCGATAACACCCGCCCAGTAATGTCTATTTGAACAGTTTGTGCGCCTTTATCGTGTAGCACCCACTGGTCGCCGTTTGGTCGGTCTACTTCAAGTGCGGGTGCTTTGATAAGAAAATGGTCGCTTGCAATAATCGGGTATTTACTCAAAACAGCGTTGCCTAGTATTTTCCCTTCGGCTAGGTGTGACTTATCTGTACCTTGTATGTCGTAGTGCGGTAAGTTCAGTAGTTGAGATAGTTTGGCAACTTGCTCACTATGCGTTTCATCATCTAGATGAACTTCAGCAAGCGATACTATATCAGGCTGGTGTTCACCGATAATACGTGCGTATTCGTCAAGTACGTCATCACCGAAATCACTCTCACCATAAATTGTGCCAGTAAACTTACGACCACCTAGTATGTTAGCAAAAATTATATTGATATTCATTGTTTAATCTCCTTTAGGGAAAATTTACGGTCACTAAACATACGTGCGGGCATACATTCGTAACTGAGTTTTTGCAGCTTATCTATAAACTCTGGCAAGTCGTAAAAAGATTTTACAGCGGCGATCATATTAATAATCGGCTTGGCCGCCAGTCCTGGAATTGAGGTACTACCAATATGCTCAATGGCTAGTACTCTGCCGCCAAATATTGTAATAAGTCGCTGTTTTTCTGCTTCAAACTCTTTTGGCCGGTTTGAGTCATAGTCTGCGACTTTAACTGTACCACGTTTTAGGCCAGTACTCATCGTTGCCACTGCTTCAAGTGTGGCGAAAAGTCCACTTGATAATCAGGAATACCGATAGATACGCCATAGGACGAGGCCTCGTCATATTGTTTTTTATCTGTGCGGTCAGTAATGTGAAAAACTTTGCCTTCATAAATAACGTAATGTTCAGTTTCGGTCTTAAAATCCGCGTACCAGTCGTGATCTTTGTCCAATGTCGTGCTAATTTTATCGGCGACTTCTGCAGCTTTGTCGGCTGCTATCTCGATAGTATACATCGTCCATTGTTTGACCCAGGGCGTTTTGTGGTGTTCAGTTACTGGCACAATTTTTGTTGAAATGATATCAACATCATTTAGAACGGATTTATTTGTTAAACTCTCATCTATAATGACACCTTCAAAGTTGACTGGCTCAACGACCTTTTTTATAACTTTAAAACCAATGATTGTGGCAGGTTCATCATTACCGATAGGTCGTTTATAGTATTTTTCAAACGTTTCACGCCGTTCTTGAGTTGAACGGTAGACCTCATGACCCGCTCTATCATCTCGCAACGTACCGAAAGTGCCTATTTCTTTGCCTGTAATCTCAAGCTGGGCAAATATTTTTCCAGTACTACTGTTTTTTGTCATTATCTTATCGCCGACCTGTAAAAAGTTATACTTGTCACCGACTCGATACGTCAGTGTCTTCGATCCGTTCAAAACTAAAGGAACAAGCTCAGGTGCGAAGCCAATAGTTTTGTTTGATATTTCTGTCATGCACCAATTATAACAATTTTCAAGTATTTTATGCGTCGCATGCAACGTATAGCGGCCTTGTTGATATGAGACGCAATCAGAGCTTTATAACGCCAGCGCTTTCAGTAGCTCATCGACCGAATCAGTGATACTAAACCGCTCGCTGGCGGTATCGCGTTGTTTTTTGGTAACAGGGCCGAGTGCGACAGCTTGCTCGATACCCTGCAGCAGTGCCAGTGGGTCACGCGGCTCAACGAGGGTAAGAAGCCCGCAGTTCGTTTCAGGCAAGCCGCCCAAGTTTGAAGCCACCACACGGCATCCAGCATGCTGTGCTTCGATCAACAACATCCCAAAAGACTCTTCAGTCACTGACGGCATAACTAAGATATCAGTTTGCCCGCAACGCTGTGCCATACTTGTCACTGACTTATATGCTGGCAGTAATTTTGCATACGGGTACCCCTGTAACATTCGAGCAATCACTCGACCGATTGGTACATGTAATCCTGCCAAAATAATACTCACCGTAAATGGCTTTGCTTGAAGTCTTCGTGAATGCATCATTTCAAGCAGTGTATAAATGCCTTTTTCTGGGTGTAGTCGACCAGCATACAGTATGCGCACGTTTTTTGCAGACTTTGCCCTTACAGTGTTTGCATACACTGGGTCGGCGAATGGTAATACTACCTTTATACGACTACTTGCCACATTTAAATAAAGCGCCCATTTTTGCGCACTATATACACTCGTGGCGATCACTGTTTTGCCCACCACTTCTTGTTGCCACTGTTGTCTTTGGGCAGCGCTATTAACAACGCAGTGTACGATTATTGCTGATTTATTACGGGTTGGCACTGGGTAAGCACGATTTACAAATACCACTGTACCCGGCAGCTTACTCAACTCACTTGCGGCCGCCAACGCCACGAATGGAATGTCGGTAAAATCCTGCCGACCATCTTTTAATCCATGCCCAATCGTTACTACCTGGGCCTTTATGCCGCGGCGTAATAGTTCACGTATCTGCCCTGCAGTATACGTTTCTGAACCACCAGTCCCAGCCAACATGGCGGCACCGGGCGGCCATACAAACGAAATCATAGTTGCTCCTTTGGTCGATAGTATTTGCTAAAAACCGCCAAGATAGCAAAATCGCTAAAAGTCGAACCTTTTTGGATTGTTAGTAATTATATTATATCATACAATGGCCGTTTTATTGCTTAGCATACAGCGTCACCCATCGTTCTGGCGGCAATTCCGATGGCTTGCCGCCATAGGTAGTGCCT
Source organism: Saccharimonas sp. (SeqCode) (assembly GCA_049293315.1). GTDB lineage: Bacteria > Patescibacteriota > Saccharimonadia > Saccharimonadales > Saccharimonadaceae > Saccharimonas. The sequence goes on along the minus strand of JBATSN010000017.1, from coordinate 35,838 downwards.
GCCCTTTTTAGGGCTTTTGTAAACACTGGCGGGCTGTGGTAGCACGCTTCTACCAATTCACCGAAAAGCTGTTTGTGCTGCGACCCCAGTAAAGGAGTAGCACGTGGTTTAAGCTCAATAAGCACAGTGTCTACATTAGGGTGCGGCCAGTAGTCTGTACGTTTAAGATCATATACCTGCCGTACAGTAAACCACGGTGCAATCGCTACGCCAATCGCCGCTGTAAAGCGCGTAGTACTCACTTCAATTTTGTCGGCAAACTGTTTTTGCACAATCATATAGCTAGCAACTGGTGGATTAGTGGCGAAAAGTAGCATACGCACCAACTTTGCACTAATATGGAACGGAATATTAGCAAAAATCTTATACGTGCCGCTAGGCAATGTGTACTCAAATACATCGGTTGGAACAATAGTCACGTTTTCGAGCATAGCAACGTTTTTTGTTAGGATCGGCAATACTCGAGCATCCGATTCAATAGCAATAACATGCTGGCAATAACGGGCTAGTACCGTTGTTATGACGCCGCTACCCGCCCCAATATCAAGCACGGTGTCGACTGTGGCTATACCTACTTTTTTTACCAACAACTCAACCAGCTGCGGGTTACGTAAAAAGTTTTGCGAATACGCCGTACGTCGCTTCATACTACACGGCTTTTGGCAGCTTAGTACGGGCTGGCAAATCACGGGCAACTAGATAGACTGCACTTGCTAATAATAACGTAAACACGACTAGCCACGGCCCATTGATCGCTGGTATGGTCGCCCCAAACAAGCCAGCGTTCATCATCGTTTGCGCAGTAAGGTTAGTCCACAGTGCAATCAGCAGCCATACAGCTGGCACTAATGCGCAGGCAAGACGTGATGCTTGCCAAAGTTTTTGAGGCAGTACCATTGAAAGCAAGTATGGCAACGCGACGACTTCAAGCAGTGGCAGCATATATGCCACAAGCCGAGCCACTCCATCACCACCTGGTAACCCAAAAGCGCTTACAACAGCCATAAACTGCTCATAACTAAATAACTGAGTCACAGCCAGTACCACATACACACTCGCAAGCCCCAACGCGCGTCCATGCGAAGCATCACGGTGAAATTCTTTGGGCCAAACTGCCAGGTTTTTTATCTTCATACCTCTAGTATATACACATATGTGATATAAAGTGTTGTTTTTTTGTCGATAACACTTGCGCTTATGTCAAGAATGGCGTATTGTACGAAGTAGCGAAGTTACAAAAACAAACACACCAAAAAAATTCTTGTAGCATCTCGCTCTACGATATTTCCACCACAACATATCTTGATTACTGCCCTGCAAATGCGGGGCAGTAATTTTTTTACAAGCGACTCCTGTTTAGTTAGCTTTTTTTGACTGATCTTGCCGCCACATTGCGATCGCGCCGTGGTTGCCACCCAGCAGCACTTCTGGCACTTTCAGCCCATTCCATTCTTCTGGCCTAGTGTATTGCGGGTATTCAAGTGTTTGTCCATCGCTAAAACTTTCAATCGCGGCACTTTGTTCGCCACCTAACACACCTGGTAATAACCGCACGATACTGTCAATAATCGTCATTGCCGGCAATTCACCACCCGTTACTACATAGTCACCCATACTCAGTTCTTGATCAACAAGCGCTAGTATTCGTTCATCATAACCTTCGTAGCGCCCACACACAAAAATATAGCCGTGGTGCGCTTCGCTGTACACTTGAGCCATGCTTTGGCCCCAACGCGCACCACGCGGCGTCATAAGCAGTACTTTTGCTGTAGGATCCACTTCCTTAGCGTGTTCAATGGCGCGCCACAATGGTTCAACCATGAGTAGCATACCATCACCACCTCCGTATGGCGTGTCGTCAACCTGTTTACGTCGCCCCAGGCCAAAATCACGCAAATGAACACAGCTTAGTTCTACTATGCCGTCTTTTTGAGCCTTCCATAACATCGAACTGCCAAATACACCGGTAAACATTTCGGGAAATAAGCTAATCACCTGGAATTTTTTTGGAGATTTCATATCTGTTACATGGTAACAGATATTGACTTTTTTGTCTATCTGTGTTATTATACTATACGTCATCGTTTCCTGTATGAGAGGATTGTTGCATGAACACCTACCGCCTTAAACTGCTCCTGGCACGAGACGCGTACACACACCTCGCTGAAAGTGCCACCAACGGCAATTGGTGGCAGCGCACGGTGGCAGCTCGCTGGTATACCTGGCGAGCCGGCGACTTCGCGCGCCAGCTCGACGATCTCAACGAGATCATCGGCTAGGCTCGGCTTTGAGTAATAGGTTCGGCGTGCATAACCGCACACCGCCTGCTCGACCGCCGAGCCTATTACTTTTTAGCCACTTATACCCTATAACACCCACCAAAAAACCTGCTTCAAAAAAGCAGGTTTCTTAGACATATAAGGCTCTCAAACCTTGTTGGTTTGCTCGCATGAGCTTTTTGGTTCAATGTTCTCGCATGAACTGTTTATGATTATATATCTAAATCGTCTAGTTCTGCAAGCTCTTCGCGAGACTTTTTAGCAAAATCAGATTCAGTAGGCTCTGTGTTTTCCACATCACTACTGGTAAGGTTTTCCACAGCTTCCTCTTTCGCAGGCACATCGTCGTGCGACGACACCATCACTGATTCATCTGGGTTGTCGTTGTTGACGATTTTTAAGTTATACCGAGCGCTATTTTTTGTGCCAAGCGCGCGCAGTAACGTGCGCAAACTTTGCGCGGTCACACCTCTCCGGCCAATCACACGGCCTAAATCGTCAGGGTTTACGGTGAGCGTCAATAGCACGCCTTTTTCGTCTACAATCCGGTCAACTATTACGTCGTCCGGGAATCCAACGAGTGATTTTACGATATATTCTACGAATTGCTGGTCAATAGTTGACATTTTGCCCTCCATGTCTCCTTTAGTCTTACTGTTAATATCGTGCTTATATTGTAGCACGCAAACTAAATGCGCCGCTATGGTATAGGCTGGCGCATTTTATAGTACGTTATTGTACGGCTAGCTTATTCAGCTGCTTCGGCTACTGATTCGGTAACTTCTTCTGCTACCGGCTCTTCTTTAGGCTGATTCTTACGAAGCTTAGTGGCATTACGAGTAGATTTTTGTTTGCTAGCGTCAAACTCTTTTACCCATTTAGGTAATTTTACACCAGCATCTTTTAGCAGTTTTACAACGCGTGGCGTTGGCTGTGCGCCGTTATCAAGGTACTTCTGAGCGGCCTCGGTTTGAATATTCACTTCTTTGGTGTGCGGGTTGTACGTCCCAACATAGGCAACTACTCGGCCGCTACTAGGGTGTCGTTGTGATTCCTGTATAGCCAAACGGTACACGGGGTAGGCTTTACGGCCAACGCGTTGCAAACGAATTGCGAGCATAAAATATATATCCTTTACTTCACTTAACAGTTGTTGTTACTAGTTCTCGTACATTGTACACTGTTATTGTCAATGCGTCAATCTGTTAATTTGTCCGTTTTTTGGTCGTACGCCATAAGTGCCGCCCTAGCTGCTTCTTGTTGCGCAAACTGCTTGCTCGGCCCAGTTCCCTCGCCCATCAATACACCGTTAACAAAGGCGCCAAGTGTAAAAACTTTGTCATGGTCAGGACCTACCTCTTCAATAACCTTATACACAGGGGTAGCGCCGTCAATTCGCTGGCTTACTTCTTGCAAGTGGCTTTTTGGGTCGCGCCACGTACCTTCGTGTAAAATAGTGTCGAGTTTGCTTGTTATGTGGGTATGAATAAACGCTTCAGCATCACTGTACCCACGCTCAAGATAAATACTCCCAATCACTGCTTCAAACGCATTCGCGAGAATCTGCATCCGAGCGCGCTCACTGCCATTCTTTTCGCCCCTACTCATACGAACTAACGGCTCATAGCCAAGCTTTTTGCCTGCAGCTGCAATACTTTCAGTACGCACTAGCGCTGCCCGCCAACTGGTTAGAATACCTTCTGGTTCGCTAAAGTTGCGGTACAAGTAATCTGTTACCACTAGTTCAAGCACCGCATCGCCCAAAAATTCTAGCCGTTCATTGTGTTCTGAAACACTTTTTTTATGTTCATTTACATAGCTACGATGAGTTAAAGCAGTAATCAGCAGCTGAATGTCGTTATATTCAAACCCAAGCACCGATCGTGCAAAATCTTGGTATGGTCCAATTGGCATGCCAGTCATCTATAGTTTCTCCTGCCTAATTCGTTTCATTGCTAGAAGCATAAGCTTACCAATATCTTCGTATTCTATTAGGTCGAGCGCTTCATTAAACGGAAACCATTTAATACCATTCATCCATTCTTCTTTTTTGATTTCATTGCCATCACCCCTTACCCGCACGAGATAGATCTGTGTGGTCATTAGCACCAACTTATCAATCCGGCGGTAACGAAAATGTATCTTACCAAGCCAGCCTAGCATGTCAATTTCGTGCAAGCCAGCTTCTTCGCCAATTTCACGCCGTGCGGTCGCGGCAGCGGTTTCACCTTCTTCAATGTGGCCTTTTGGAATCGTCCAGCGATCTTTAGCGTCTTGAATAAGCAGTATTTCTACCCCTGCTTTGCCATGACGAAACACCACACCACCTGCGGTTGGTTCACGAACGATCTCTTGAATTGAAGCCTTCGGTTTATGAAAATATTTCTTTATTTTTTCAAGCTTTGGCGATTTCGGCATTGTCTGGTTTCTCCTCGACAAGTGTCCTATACGCAGTGCCTAGCACTCCGTTAATAAACTTGCTTGAGTTATCAGAACCAAATGCTTTTGCCAGCTCAACTGCTTCATTAATTGCGACTTTTGGTGGTACGCTTTTTGCCTTATGTAGCAGTTCGTACATACCAAGTCGTAGTACTGCGCGGTCGATGCGCGCAATCTGATCAATCGGCCAATCAGGCGCGATCGGCTGAATCTTTTCATCAAGGCTGGCCTGTGCCGCAATAACACCTTCAACCAGGTCCTTTACAAAAGCCGTATCGTCAATTGCTGATTCGTACCGTTCAAGATTACGCTGCAATACTTCGTCTAGCTCAACAGTTGCATCAGCTGCCTGAGTGCGAAACTCAAACTCATACAGGGTTTGTAGGGCAACGATTCGTCCTAAATGACGGTTACTGGCCATTAGCTTTGGTTCTTTCTTTGTTAATTATCCCACTCGTATATACAAAATAGCTTACTAGGGGCTATTTTTTCTTGCCAGTTTCGTTTTTGGTAGTTTTTACCTTAACTGGCGATGTTGCGTTTACTTTTCGAGCCAACTTTAACACAAGGTGGCTACGGCGTAGACCTGTCTTGCGCGGGCTGCTCTGCTTTTTTGGCTGTGCCATTGAAAACGTTCTCCTTTTCAGGGTTTATGATAAAACTTGCTGTTCATTATACGGTATTTTGGTCATTTTCTCAAGGTATTTTCGGGTTTTTATTGCTTTTTAGCATAAGCTTATTGACATAAGCTTGTTAATGTGCTATTATGTAAATATGAAAAGAATTAGTGAAGCTATAAAACTCCCCCAAACACCTGAAGCTGCTGGTAGGCGCCGTAATCGTATACTAAAACCGTTAGCTACTCTTAGTTTAGTTACTGTTGGTATTGGAATTTTCAATGTAGTACATAGTGCCAAAGATGCGACCGATCCCAAAGAAATAGGCTGTGTCACAGCTGAAGTTGGGCCTGGCTACGCACTTGGTGCTGTTAATGACGGTATTATTAAGCTTCAGTCTTTGCACCCAAAATTTAACCCTGTCTCTGGCCGTGAAATTGTTCAGCAGGCTGAAAGGGTTGGTGTCGTGCAGTCTGGTCAACAACTCAATGTTTGCGGCGTTACAGATCCCATAATGGGAGATTCTGTGGTTGTTACTAAATAAGCTGTCTTAACTTAGTGCAAAAAACCAGCTGGCTACTTAACTAGCTGGTTTTTATATAGCAATATTCACCAGCTCACCCAACGTGCATATTACCTTATTATGGCTTAACACTCTACTGATACTTTTTTATTATAAAAAACTTGACATAGTGATTAAACTGTGGTATTATGTAGTACGCTGAACAACCGTTCAGTATCCGTACGGCTTAGGAGTTCCTAATGTACTTTGTCATGTTTATCGCCATCGTCGAACTGGCCGCCGTCTTCGCAGTTACGGCAACCGCAGTGAACACTGCCGCGCGCTGGGAAAGCACGGCTGACATCACATGGGTTTTCGTTCTGACGATTGGCGGGGGTTTCCCCTTTTTTTTGCAAAACCTTAAGTTACAATACTCACAAGCTTGCCTTTGATGTAAATAACCTTCTTTGGCTGGCCAGTCAAAAATTTCTGCACATTCTCGTCTGTAAGGGCGAGGTTTTTTATTGCTTCTTCGCTTGTCGCTACGTCAACTTCTAGTTTCGCGCGCAGTTTGCCGTTCACCTGCACTATTATTGTCACGGTGCCAGCTACCAAGTGAGACTCGTTCCACGCGGGCCAATCGGCAGCTTCAAGTGGCATAGTATACCCCAGTTGTCGCCATAATTCAGCACCAAGGTGTGGCGCCATTGGTGCAATCATACGCACTAGCGCTTCAATCGCTTCACGCCAATCACTCCCTTGCATGCCTTGTAATTTTAATTTATACAGCTCATTTACGTATTCCATAAGCGCAGCTATACCAGTATTAAAGCTAAGGCGCTGATAATCTTCAGTAACTTTTTTTATAGCAAAATGAGTTGCACGCAACAAGGCGGCATTCTTTTTATCGGTATCACTTGTTTGAGTGCTTTGCACTAAGTATTCTTGTACCAGCACCCACACGCGGTTCAAAAATCGGTAAATACCGGCAATACCCGTGCTACTCCAGTTTGAGTTTTCGTTGATCGGCCCCAAAAACAGGCAAAATACCCTGAGCGCATCTGCCCCATACCCCTGGTCGATAATGTCAAGCGGATCTACTACGTTGCCCAGGCTTTTGCTCATCTTGCGGCCATCTTCGGCACCAATCAACCCATGATACACCAGCCGTTTCACAGGTTCTTTAGCGGCGACTAACCCCATATCGTAGAATACATGGTTCCAAAACCGTACGTATAATAGGTGCGCCACCGCGTGGTCACCGCCTACGTACATATCAAGCGGCGCCCAGTAGTTTGCCTTGGTAGGGTCCCAGGCCTGCTCATTATTATGGGGGTCAGTGTAGCGTAATAAATACCAACTACTGCACGCATAGCCGTCCATGGTGTCGGTTTCACGCAGCGCAGGCTCACCGCATGTTGGGCAAGTGGTATTTACCCACTCAGTTTCACGGGCTAGCACTGACTTGCCGTCACCTTTAGGGGCAAAATCTTCCACTGCAGGCAGTACGACCGGTAGTTGATCTTCTGGCACAGCTACAGCGCCGTGTGTAGCACAGTGAATAATTGGTATAGGCGCGCCCCAGTAGCGCTGACGACTCACCAGCCAGTCACGCATCTTGTAGGTAACCGCCAGCTTACCAACACCTTGCTGTTCAAGCCAGGCCACAATCTGCTCGCGTGCTTCGCTCGTTGGCATGCCGTCAAATTGGCCAGAATTCATTAATTCGCCTTCAGAACGAACGATCTCCTCGTTTTCGAGCAGCTGCCACACAAGTTTTTGATGGTCTGGAGTTAATGTTGCCAGCATTTCTTCGCGGTTCACCCAGCGCAGCGTATGCGTCGTCTCTTCGTATTCCGTGACACCAGCTTGGCCATCTAAATTCTCCACTTCGGCTAGTGCGACACGAGCAATTGCTTTGCGATTCTCTGATTTATGTGATGCACAATAAGTGGCAGACGTCACCCAGGGGATAGTCTTGAGAATATTTACAGTATTGAGTCCTGCTTCTTCCATGATTTCCATGCGAGCCGCCTCTTCGACTGTCTGCCCCGGCTCGATTCCACCCATAATCGCAGTCGTAGTACCTTCGAGCGTACCATGCCAATCAAGTACTGCGTATTTGCCTGTAGATGCATCACGGAGGTGTACGATAACCGTATCGCGAACTACCTCTTCAAATTGTGGTTGTGGCGGGTTGGTAGTATCCACCGCTGACGGCATGACAACTTGGACTATCGGTAAATCAAATTTCTTAGCAAACTCATAATCACGCTCATCATGCGCGGGCACCGCCATAATGGCACCCGTGCCGTAGCCGCCCAATACATAATCGGCGATCCAAATCGGAATGTTTTCACCCGTAGCAGGGTTAATGGCGTAACTACCCGTGAACACACCTGTCTTTTCCTTACCCTCGGCCATGCGCTCAATTTCAGACTTTTTAAGAGCTTCGTCGATATACGCGTTCACCGCTAGGCGCGTATTGTCGTTTACAAGCTGCCGGGCTAGTGGGTGTTCGGGCGCCAGCACCAAAAACGTCGCACCAAATAATGTGTCGGGGCGGGTGGTGAATACGGTAATTAACGATTCGCAATTGGCAGTTGGCAATAAATTAGCAGTTTTCAATTGGCGATTCGATTGTTCATTGTCGTTTGCTAATTGCTTATTGCTAATCTGAAATTGTATTTCCGCACCAACACTTTTGCCTATCCAATTTTCTTGAGCGGTTTTAATTTTTTTAGGCCAATTTAGGGCAGGCAATTCTTCTAATAACGAGTCTGCGTAGTCGGTGATTTTGAAAAACCACTGCTTCATGGACTTTTTTTCAACCGATTGCTCGCAGCGCCAACATTTGCCGTTCACTACTTGCTCGTTTGCAAGCACAGTTTTATCAACCGGACACCACCACTGCATTGATTCTTTTTGGTAAGCTAGCCCGCGTGTAAATAATTCTGTAAAAATCCATTGCGTCCATTTATAATACTCGGGGTCGCTTGTGTTAATTTCTCTGTCCCAGTCGAGACTTGCTCCCATGCGTATAAGCTGATTTTTAAAGTTCGCGATATTTTGCTTTGTGACTATTGCCGGTGCTGTGCCTGTTTTAATAGCATAGTTTTCAGCCGGCAATCCGAATGCATCCCACCCCATAGGGTTAAGCACATTGTAGCCAAGCTGGCGATAAAACCGTGCCGTAGAATCAACAATCGCGTGTTCAAATGCATGCCCAGTATGCATGCCAGCCCCACTTGGGTATGGGAACATGCACGAAATATAGTACTTTTGCTTGTCAGACTGTTCGGTTACATGGTAGCGATGACTTTCGGCCCATATTTTTTGCCACTTTGGCTCGATTTCGGTTGGGTTGTATCGCTTCATGCAGCCTATTATACCAGAGGTGAGCAAGCGGCACTACGAAAACTGCGAAAAATATTCGTTTTTGGTTTTCATCCATTCCAGTGATTGCCGTACTAATTCAATATCTTCGCTCATATCGCACAGCACCTTAACCGCTTCTTCCAAAAATATAGTGTTTTGCGAACCTTTTGCTAGTATCACTGCCCCGCCGTCTTCGCTGACCGACCGCACAAACTGCCCCGCTTCGATTGCATTGCGTACTATTTTAACCTGGCAGCCACGGCTTTTGGCAATTGGTGCAACGTACTTTTCACATTCCGGACCCACCAGCACAAGCCAGCTTAATAAACTAGGGTTGCACATACTCGCCAAGCGCTCGTGTTCTAGCTGACTGCTGTCGCCAAGTTCACGCATGTCGCCAATTATTGCAATACGCTGTGGCGCGTCTTTAAAAGTATATAAAGTTTGTAATGCTGCTGAAGCCGCCGCCGGACTGGAATTATATGTATCGTCAATGATGATCGTACCTTGAATGCCACGTAACACATTCATCCGCCCCGGTACACGTCGCACATTTGCTAGGCCTTCGATTATTTCTTGTTCGGTAAGCCCCATTCTAAGCCCTGCCGCCACCGCGCCCATAATTGGCCGCAAACTATGTTCACCTACTACACGAATTGTCGCTGCAAAGGGTTGGTGGTCTACAGCAATAATCGAACCAGTGTAACCTGTGGCAATATCGAATGATTGCTGCTCAAATCGATACTCAGCCGCACCAGATGTCCCGTATGTACTAAAGTTTGGATTCGTTTGAAACTCAGCAAATCGGCCTTCAACATCATCACGATTGATTAGCATATATTTTGAATACTGCGCCACTGCCATTTCTTCTTTAGCTACCGTTTCAATAGTGCCAAAAAACTCCATATGTTCGGGCGTGACTCCTGTTAAAAGGGCTAGATCCGGCTTAAGATAGTTACCAAAAGCAGCAATTTCACCTGGGCGATCTGTGCCAAGTTCTTGCACAATAATGTCAACATCGGTTTTGCGGCGGATTCGCAATCGAGCGGCCCGAAACACCGTAAGCCACGCAAATGGATTGTGTGGATTTTTTGGGTACTCAATACCTAGCATCGCTAGTGGCGCCGACATGTCAGTGTTATGATTGCCGTCTTGCATACGCACCCGGTAGCGCCGTGACAGCATATCTGCCACTGCTCGTTTTGTACTTGTTTTGCCCACACTCCCTGTTACAACAATCAATTTAACGGTCGGGTGTTTAGCAAAATACTTTTTAACATACTTTTGCATTTTTTTCAGCACATAGGTTTTAAACATGTTCTTATCATAACGCAAACACTGCTTACGGCAAAGGTTTCATTGTAGTTTACAAAATATGCGCACTCTACTTGAAAAAACACTTTTACCACTGTATACTTTTTGAAGTACGGGTATGCTGGCTACAGCAAGCGCACATTCCCATTTTATGCGGGTTTAGCTCAGTTGTTTAGAGTGAGAACTGCCTGTGGCAGTTTGCAAGGCAATCTCGCAAATGAACTTGTTCATTTGACCGAAGTTGCGTGGTTGCAGCATGTAACCGATCCTTGCCTTGGTAAGGACGCTCCAACACTATATAGGTAGCCTGTAACTAGTACATTCCCATTTTATGCGGGTTTAGCTCAGTTGTTTAGAGCGCGTCCTTGCCAAGGACGAGGTCGAGAGTTAGAGTCTCTTAACCCGCACCACGAAAAAACGTCGGTCCTCGTGACCGGCTTTTTTCGTGGTATGTTGTGCAACTCTCTCACTCTCCTCCTTTTTAAAGAAAATACTAGCAACCCAGCTCCACACTCACGACGGTTTAATCTGTGTCAAAATTAGCTTTTTTACAACACGCTTTTTTCTTATCTGTTAAGGGTTGAACCTTTTTATCGAACCTTTTTATCTTTTTTATCTAGTTTTCCTAACAAACAAATCAAGCTCACCCCTGTTTGGGTTGTTTGCTGTTGTTGGGTGAAATGGCAAAAATTATGATTTTTTAGCATCGACATATTTTTAGGTAGGTAGTGCGTTTACGGGCTGGCTAAAAATAGCCCCGTCCATAGGCAGGGGGGCTATTCGGCGAGACTTAAATGGGTGTCTTTTTTACGAGCAGACAGATACAAAGCGACCGAGCAAAATATCAGTATCGCCCAAGCAATAAAGAAGTACTCTACTTTGCCATTTGTGCTCAAGTACCCGATAATCGGTGCGAGTATGACGTAAGGCAGGGTCTTGAAAAATGACGCAACCGATAAGACAGTCGCTCGTTGTGCCTCGGGTGCTCTGTTGTTTAGCACTTCGCTCAAGAACGGCTGTAACACGTGTTCGCCAGCATATAGGGCAAGTATTACGCTATAGCCCCACCAACCGATATTAGCCAAAGAAAGCAAGAGACTTGACCCAGCTAGCAAACCAATAATCGTTAGTACCTTTTTCTCACTCAAGTTATCGGCGTTCTTGTGCATATAGCCCAAGAGACCAACTGTTATTAGACTGCTCGTAGCTATGGCTATAGAACCCCAGAACGGGTCAAAATGAAAACGGTCTAGCAGTATCAGTCTCAATAGACCGTAGCCTGTTGTATAGAAAAGCCCTTGAACTGTGATGATGAACGGAACATAAAGCCAGAGCTTTGGTAGGCGGAACTGTGCAAAGCCTGTTTTGATATCGAGCAAGTAGTCTTTGAGTTCTGGTATAAACTTTTGCCGAGCTTTCTTTGGCCTGTCATCTTTAACCGACCAAATCAGAACAGCAGAAGCGATAAAGGCTAGTCCGTTTAGTATCCAAGGTAGTCTAGGCTCGATAGTATGTAGCCAGCCACCTGCAATCGTCGCCATAAACGTCCCAATAAGGGCAATCTGTGAACCACGAGCTACGAGCCTACGCCAGTTTGTAGACTTCTTATCGAACTTCAATCTCTCAAAGAACAAAGCCTCGTCAGCACCAGACACGAGCGATACACCAATCATCATAATTGCTTGCCCGACAAAGAACGGCGTAAAGCTACTGCCAAAGGCTTGTATAAGTAAACCGCCACCAGCAAGTATTTGACCCGTTCTAACAACCTTATCTCGCCCGAACTTATCGGCAAGAGCACCAGACGGCACTTCCGCTAATAAACCGATAGCAAAAGCTAGGCCGTCTAGTACGCCCACCTGTTGGTCTGTAATGAAAATACGGTAGAAGTACAACCAGACTGCACCCACAAACCACATACTTGTGAGGGTTCTATAGGCTATGTAACGCCCTGAAAGCCATTTTTGTTCTTGTGTCATAGTTGTCCTGATTATACAACCAATCCTTACGGCGTGTAAGTCTAGCGAGGCAGTAACATACTCTTATAGTTGGCGTACGGAACAGCCAGAATATCACGCCGCCTTTGCACCTCCAGCCTCTGTATGGCAAAGCTATCGTGGCTAAATGGGTGTACAACTTTTGCCTCGCTGAGCACCACGAAAAAACGTCGGTCCTCGTGACCGGCTTTTTTCGTGGTATGTTGTGCAACTCTTTCATTCTCGACCTTTTCGAAGAAAATAATAACAACCTAGCTCCATACTCACGACGGTTTAATCTATGCCGAAATTAGCTTTTTTACAAAACGCATTTTTCTTATCTGTTAAGGGTTGAACCTTTTTATCCTATTGCTGTAAAAAATTTAGCGTTTACAATAAAAGAAAGTATATGAAAAATACATTTAATAACCTCTCTACACCAAAGACCATAGTGCTTTTAACAGTCACGTATGCTTTCGCTTACTTGTTGGCGGGCGGTCTAGCATATTTCCTCATTACGAAGCAATTTTATGTGGGCGATACTGCAATATTTGCAGAATACCTCCGCAGCGAGGAGAACTATCAGCTGTGGCAACATGTCACTACCTGGCAAATCCCGCTACTGCTGGTTCGTAGCCTATTGATTGCTTTCGTTTTATATCCATTTTTCTCTGCAATACGACGAATGAGTTTCAAGAAAGCCTTTTGGGCATTAACGGGCCTGCTATTTGTGCTGACCCACCTGGCAGCAGGCGCCCCGAGTCCAGGCAATATTGAAGGAATGGTTTATATGCGCCCCGAATTTATGAGCCCGGTGATTTTTGCCCTTGTCCAGCCTGAAATGATCTTGCAAACACTACTCGCAGCTGGGGGTTTCACCTACATTATAAGAAATTGGTCTAACAAGCATATAGGTGAGTAATGTCCGGTCTTTGAGCGGATACTTAGCAATACAGCTGATCCGTATACCCGGAGATGTGTCAGTGATATCGCACTAGAAGCGTAAAGTGCCGCCAATCCAAGAACCATCCACGATACGGTTTTTTTGCTAGGCACGAATTAAGCTACTCTGGTTCCTAATTCAATAAAAATACTAGCAACCTAGCTCCACACTCACGACAGTTTAATCTGTGCAAAAATTAGCTTTTTTACAACACGCTTTTTTCTTATCTATTAAGGGTTGAACCTTTTTATCAGGGAAGTATCTTCAGCTTTACCTTGGGGAGTTCGCTTACCGCTATAATCGCCGGAGCCAGAACGAACCGATTTTTCTCGATCTTTTTCAACGGGCTGCGATGCTTTCTTGATAAGCTTTTTGAAGAGTTTCTTGCTCATTACTAGTAATTATATCAAATTAGTCCCACTGGCCGTTTCGCGTAAAGGTAAATTGGTCGCCATCATACTTATTTAGATTTGCGATAGCAATGATTACGTCAATCATCACGCCAATTGTGCATAAGCCAAGCGTAAAGAGATAGAGAATCCCAATACCTACTTGTCCACGCATAAACCTATGAACACCGAGAGTTCCTAAGAATAGAGCCAGAAGGATATATGTTACTTTGTTAATCCTCTTTGATTTATCAGATGCGACAGCACCTAGCTTTTTAACGATTACCTCATCACCATCTTTATAGACACTCACTTTATCGCCAGTACGAGGATCTGCATAAGCAATCGCAGCGATAGGCACAACAGCAATCGTGCCCCCATCAACACCTATTTTTACCTTAGCCCCATCTATACTAATAATTTCTGACACCATACCCTCCTTGAGTAATTAAATTAATAAAAAAGGACAACCGTTGCAGGTTGTCTAGACTTTTCAAAGCAGGGTATACCCAACTTCTATCAACGGTTGCCCATTTTTGAAGTCGGGGATAAAAATAACCCTGCTGCATTGAAAAATCTAGACAGGGTTATTATAGCAGAATTTTACCAGTGTAGTCACTATTCTATCGTGCTGTACCGAGCATAGAGCAAATCGTACAACTCTCGGGCTTGCTTATCGCTAAGCCTTATTCTTGCCACCGATTCTGGACCTGATTTAGTATTTACACTAAATTCAAGATCAAACTGATATACATCAGCACCCCTACTACGGACGCTGACGGGCTCCAGTTTATGTTTCTTTGGCAATAGCTCAATGTTATCAATGGCCAGTATTTGGTTTCTCATGACGTGCTCCTTACTCGTTAGGTTGTCTACGTCAATATTATATAGTGGTTTTCCGTAACTGTCCCGTATGGCTCCGATAGCACCGTCCCAGTCATAGCCAGTGATACATAGTTTGTGTGTTTTTATCATCTACTATCTATTATAGCGAAATGAGGTTTTGCTAATACTTACACTAAGCCGGTCTATTCCTATCGCAGCGGTATATGGACATTATGTACAAAATAGTTCATAATAAATATACATTAAAATGGAGGGTTCAGTGCAGCACGGAAGATTTATTCAAATATCAGCAGCCACAACGAAGGACGGTACAGTTCTTATTGTTGCCCTAGACGAGCACGGTAATGTGTGGAAAAAATATGCTAACAGTAAACGTGAGTGGACGCTGGTTACCGACTAGTGAGCTTCTCTAAAGGAGCTACTTGCTCAGAGGGTATAACCACCCAGCAGCACACTTGACTTTACTATCATTTAGTGATATATATATATCAGTTTCTCGCAATTTATCCGGCTCTAGCTAGCCGAGATGCAGAAACGCATCTTGACAAGCAGACAGCACGAGGTGAGATTTTACTCCTGGTCATATAGCAGAGGTGAAACCTCATCTTGTGTGTTATAGGATACACACGCTCGCATTTTGAGAGGCATCCATTGCCAATGATGTGGAGAAAGTATCACCATGAAGACTAGGACTATTGTTACGACGTACATCGTTTACAAAATGCCAGGCATGCTCTGCACAGAAGAGTTTGTCATGGTTGTCGGTACACGCGATCCGAAGCGTGATGCAACCAATGCACCCGCTGGCGCATTCGCTTTTTTTTACTTCGACATTGTCAACGCTATGGTAGAGGTCGACGGCGAGTACATCAACACTAAAAGTGACCGTCGAAACGTTAGTAAGACAATCTACCTCGAGGCCACCGTGCTTAGCTACGAGGAGGTAGAAGCCCTCCCTGGTAATCACGAGATTTTGCTAGGAAACATGCGAATCAACGGTTACAGTCATGTGGTTCGGTGCAATACAGGCAACTTCCAACCATTCAATCCAGAACTGCACGCAGTACTCCGCAACAGCTGACGAAAAAGCAAATGTGACAGTGGTGTATAGGCCTATAAGGAGAGACGATCGCTCGTCTATTTTCCCTTACCTCCTACCTGCTTGTCATATTTGCTCCGTAAGTGCGTACTTACGCTGATGAGTCCAAAAGGACGAAAGCAAACGATACATTACAAGCCGTCGCTTAGTCAACAGGGAGTATTGGAAGCAAGCTCAGTGTCGAGTATGCCTCGCTATATTATCGCGAAATGTTATTATTGTATTCTTGGAGCAATACGCTTATTCTTAAGATGAAAGGAATACACCTTATATGAATACTATTGCTATCAAGAAACGTACAGTTACAGCTTTTATAGCAACACTCGCGCTCTGTGCAATAACAGTAACGCTCCCTGCAGCGCATAGCTACGCCCAAGAATCGGCTGAACCCGAAGAGGCAAAAGAGCGAGAGCGAGACCAAGACCGAGAAAAACCTAAACAAACTCCTAGGGCATCGGCAAAACTTGAGGGCGAAAAGCTGACTGCCTGTCAAAAACGTGAAAAGAATATTGCAAACATTACTACACGAATTGCTGATCGCGGCAAAAAACAGGTAGCACTCTTTAGTGGTATAGCCGAGCGCGTACAAACGTTTTACGTTACAAAAGGTAAAACTGTTGAGCATTATGATGCGCTGGTAGCCGATATGAACGCAAAAAAAGCTGCTGCTGAACAAGCAGTTGAAGTAATTACTGCCAGTAGTGGTAATTTCACCTGTACGGCAGGCGACCCTAAAAGTAATGTCGATAGCTTTAAGCAAAGCCTGACTACTCAAATTGAAGCTATTAAAGCCTATAAAACATCGGTAAAAAATCTTATTGTTGCAGTGAAGTCCGTACAAAGTTCTGAAGTAAAACAAAGTGAGACCCGGTAATGCGCGGTATATATAAAAAGAATGGATTTTCGGCAATCGAAGCAACAATAGTTGTTGTAGTGGTGGCGCTAGTTGGGTATTTGGGCTATACCGCCTATACGCAGATGAACAAACCAAGACCAACAGCAATAACCAGCCAGTCACCTACTGCACAAGATGTCGCCCCTACCCCTGCGGTTTCCTCAACGAATGATCTTGACACTGCCAAAAAACTTCTTGACGACACAGACCCTATCAACAGTAATACTGCCGACACCTCACTGCTTGATGCTGAATTAAACAATTTTTAAGTTTTTTTCTTCAAATGGGGCGAGTTTATTGGCCCAACTAGTTCTTCAAGCACATCTTCGAGCATCACAAGCCCAACTGTTTTTGTACTACGCTTCACTTGTAGTACGTGACTTTCTAAACTGCGCATTGCGGTCAATGCGTGTAATAGGCTGGTAATTGGTGCAACGACACCCAGGGGGCGAATACACTCCTTTGGTACTGGGCCGTTTAGTAATTTACTAGGCAATGTAATCATATCTTTTAGGTGAACATACCCAATAAGATTACCCTTCTTATCTGCAACCGGAAATCGCGAAAACCCATGCATCTTACCAAGTTCACGGATGCTACGTGGTGTCGCATCATGCGCCACAATCGTTTTTGTAATCGGAATAATAATACCTTCTACTGTTTTTGAATCAAAACTAAGGCTCCCCGTCAGGCGCAGTGCTTCGTCGGAACTAATTAGCCCAACGCGGCGTGACTCTTTCACAAAACCGGCTACTTCGTCGCGACTAAAGCTCGATTGTACTTCATGTTGTGGCGTTAAGCCCAGTAGCCTAAGCGTGCCGTTTGCAACCATATTAAGTGCTGTCACGACTGGACCGACCGCCTGTGCGATACGGTAAAGCAGTGGCACTAGGCGTAAGGCGGCAGTTGTAGGATTGGCGAGTGACACATTTTTAGGTACCATTTCGCCAATCACAACGTGCAACGACACCATGACAATCACCGCAATACCGAAGGCAGCTGGATGCACTAATGCCGCAGGCAGTGAAAGTGCTTGAAATACTGGAACCAACAAATGCGCGACAATTGGTTCAGCGATCGCTCCAAATACAAGACTGCAAAGTGTGACTCCAAGCTGAATAGTAGCCAGACTCATAGCAACTGAGTCCATCGCAGCTAAGCATGTTTTAGCAGCAGCTGAGCCTTTAATCGAAGCAAGCTCAATACTACTGCGCCGCACTGACATAAGCGCAAATTCAGCACCAACAAAAAATGCATTACCCAAAAGTGCAAGTATGGCAACTAATAAAGAGATTTCTACACTCATGTTCTCGGCTGCTCCATTTCATCAGGACGCGCACGACGAACACTCATTTCAAGCTCATCCACCCTTCGCCCATCCATTACCTCTACCACTAGCTGCACCACAACCACGGCACCCGTCTTGTTGACGCCTTGGATTGAAACAGTGTCGCCTACCTGTGGAACTTTTTCGAACTCATGCATAAACAATCCACCTAGTGTTTCCACCTCATCTTCGTCGGGTAATGCAAGCCCGAGTTCTTGTGAGATTTCATCAGGCCGCAGTAACCCACTGACACGCCATACCCCTTGGCTTTTTGCAACTATTCGTGCGTCTTGGCTAGGGTCATGCTCATCATACATTTCACCAACCAGCTCTTCGAGCAAATCTTCAAGTGTTACCACGCCATCAACCCCACCAAACTCGTCAACCACCACACAAATATGTTGGCTGTCTTTTTTAAGCATCGCGAGCAATGGCCCGAGTTCAATACTTGATGGCACGAACGCTGCCGGGGTCATAATCTTAGAAACTGGAGTATGCGCCCACTGACTATCTTCAATCTGTAGAGCGTGTTTCACACGTGCAATGCCAATAACATTGTCGAGTGCGCCGCTATACACCGGAAACCGCGACATACCAGTTTTTTTACTTAGGGTGGCAAGCGCAGTAATTGGTTCGTCCTTTTTTACCGCAATCATGTGAACTCGAGGTGTCATAATATCGAGTGCTGTTTGTTCACGAAAGTTAAATGCGCGCTCCATTAATATTGCCGTGTCATGGTTAAGCGTACCTTTATCGGCTGAACGTCGCACAATCGACAATAGCTCATCGGCCGAACGCGCTGCCGACAATTCTTCTTGTGGTGTAATACCGCGCAGCTTCAACAAATAATTTGCAAGGCCGTTTAGCCCACGAATCAGCGGCAAAGCGGTAGCAGTAAATAGTAGTAGTGGACGATGTAGCCAGCGCGCAATTTTAAGCGGCGAAATAATTGCAATATATTTTGGCACCAGCTCGCCATACACCATAGTAATAGCAGTCGCAAGTGTAATACCAACCACCACTGCAATCATATGCGATGCCTGTTGCGGTATGCCCACCTGGTTTAGGAGTGGATCAAGGAGTGTCGAAATTGCTGGCTCAGCTAAGAAACCGATTGAAAGATTCGTTACAGTAATACCAAGCTGCACACTCGAAAGTTGCGTCGACAGCGACTGTAGCGCCTGTAAAATCCCAGCTGCCCCCTTGTCGCCCTGGAGCGCTAGGCGCTCAACAGCCACACGATTCACAGTAAGGAGTGCGAACTCAGCGGCCACAAATGCACCACATAGCAACACTAGCCCAAGCGACACAAACAGCGACACTACCTCAGGCAACACAGGCCTCCCAATCTACTCATATATTGCTTTTATTATAGCACGCTATGCGTTAACGCTCGATCTTGTCAATATCATCGTGACTTAGGCCGTAATGATGCGCGATTTCATGCCACAACGTACGTTTTATATTTTCGTGCAACACTGCATGATCTGATGAAATACGACATAACGGTTGCTTGAATAGTGTGATTTTGTCTGGTAACACCAATTGGTAGCCAGCCCCTCGCTGCGTTTGCGGTATGCCTTCGTATAGTCCTAACAGTAGCTGTCCCTGGCGTACTCCCTGCTTTTTTAATTGTTCCGCCGTCGGCTCATCAGCAAAAGTAATCGCCACATTATTAAGGTTGCTGATGTGTTGCTTGGGCAGCTCATTCATAGCCATGTTAATCATGCGCTCAAACGCTTCATCAGTAATATTCATATTGCTAGTATAGCTGGTATTGCTGGTTTACCTAAAACCTAGTAAAATAATAGGGTGCCTGGAGGCTGACTATATATTGTTTATATACCAGAGGCCACGCCGTTAATCATCTTTTCGATGGTAAGTGTTAAGACAATTTACCCGTGTGGCTCTTTAGCTCAGTTGGTAGAGCAGAGGCCTGAAGAGCCTTGTGTCCCCAGTTCAAGTCTGGGAGGAGCCACCAAAGTAAATCCCTCACCCTTTAGTGGTGGGGGTTTTACTTTGGCTTGAGATCTATCTCAAGCGACTTGAACTGGCCAGTTCGCGGAGCGCCGAAAGGAAACGGGAGCTCGCTCACGTCCCTTTCAGAGCGGAGGAGCGAAAGCTTTAGCTGAAGCGATAGTTCTGGGAGGAGCCACCAAAGAATGGAGATCAGCGAAGACTGGTCTTTTTTCTTGCATCATGCTTGGGACACAAGGCACTTCATGCCTGGCCTTTTTGGTTCTTATTTACTGCGCAGTAAAGTCACACACTGTATAGTCGTATAGTTCGTCGTAGGTTATTTTGCCTAGTTGTTCTTTTTTAGCAGCAAGCTTTTGCTGGCGGCATTCGTTTGATTTTATACTAGCCTTACGATCCCGTTCAACTTTTTCTTGCTCGGCAATACGCTGCTGATTGGCACGAAAACTACTATACGCCATATAGCCACCTGTACCACCAATAGTCAGTAGCAACGCACCAATAAGTCCAGCATAGCGGGCGCGAGTCATCCGAATGACTGGCAGCTTTGGTGTTCGTCTTTTTTTAGGCTTGGGCAGTTTTCGCTCGATAGCCGTTAGCGTACGACCACACACTATGGCCTTTTTGCCAATACGACGCGCCCGCAGCTGCTGCACCGACCGATTTTGAGCTACCCGATTCATTGCTTTTATCATAGCAAAAAACGCCAGAAAAATCCTGGCGTATTACATGTCATGGTTTTACACTGATGTGAGCATATAGCGACTACGTGTCGCAAGCGACCACTTAGCCCTAGTCAATGATGTTATAATCAAGGCAATGGAACGTAGAGTTAGCGTAAGGGGTGTTGTTGTCGACAATAACGGCTACATCTTTGCCGTAAAGCATCGTGACGATAACCCAACTGGAGAGTCAGACTTTTGGGCAATTCCTGGTGGAGGCTTAGGTGCGAGCGAGTCTGTGGACGAAGGGCTTGTACGAGAGATTGAGGAAGAATTGGGAATCACGCCAAAAATCGGACGTCTGTTGTTTGTGCAGCAATTTACAGTTACACACCGAAATGGCGATCGATCAGAGAAAATGGAACTATTCGTTCATGTTGAGAATACGGCAGACTTTCAGCATGGTATTGATTTATCCGCGACAAGTCATGGCCATGAGCTTGCGCGGGTAGCGTTTATTGACCCCACTACTAGCGATTTACTCCCAACTTTCCTGCAAAAAGTAAATATTCGTAACCATATAGACAAAAATCAACCAGTGCTGTTCTTCAATAATCTCCACAAGCCCTCTCGTTAGCAGCTATTAAGCTATAATAACGGTATGAATAACTGCGAAATTTGCCCAATTCTTGCCACACATAATAATGGTAAAGACGTACTCATTATCGAAACCAAAAAATGGCGGGTTGTCCTCGACCCGAACCAGCAATTTTTTAGGAAAAGCATTCGTAACATTACTGGATCACAAACCATCTTTATCGGACCTTGATGTAGACGACTGGCGAGATTTTGAAGCGCTTGTCAAACATCTAGAGCTTGCACTTAAAAAAGCGTTTCGGCCGAATCATTTTAATTGGTCGTGCCTCATGAATATTGCTGCTATGAAAGGACAAGAAACTCACGTTCATTGGCATATTCACCCACGTTATGTCGGACCCATAGAAATCGCGGGTGAAACATTTGAAGATACACAGTGGTATCCGCGAAAAGAAAAGACCGATCACGTTGTTGATACTGTTGTTCTGCAAAAGATTGCCGAGAAAATCAAGGAGAACTTATAATGAGCGTCGTGTACGGAGTGGTTGAATACCCCTAAAGAATAGGCTCAATCTCAAAGTGCTGGCAATGGTGGAGTTTGACAACAAAGTTCGAACCGATTTTGGCACAAAATACTAGAAGTCAGCCCTAACGTCTCAAGGGCGTAGCCCGCGTTGCGCCCCGACCAAACAAGTTGGTAGAGGCGTTAGTGCTTCGCTGTGTCGGCAAGACCGACAACTTCGTTAAGATCTAAGTAATCCAGATACTATTTCAATCAAAACCCGACGACTATCACCCGTAAAATCATGGTTAGCCGGTTGCTTAATATGACTAACTTTGTCTGATAAGCCAGTAAAATCCGTGTTCGTCAGCACTTCATCATTTGTGGCTGTAATGATTGTCAGATTAGTTAATCTGGCTAGCTGATTATATAGCTCAATAGGCACTACGCCCTCGCGACTGCGCCAATAATTCTCTCTAATAATTGTCGTGCTGCCGTCCCGTCGCGGCATTCGCAATGTGCCATCGTTTTCAGTTATTGTGTCAGGGCGCATAGCATATATCTCTCGTTTTTCCAGCCCAAGAAACTGTGCGGGCGGTGCCAGAAAAATAACTTTACGAATACCACTTGGCTTCGCTATCGCGGCCGCTACACAGCCTTGCGAATGAGCAATGACATCTATAATTACATCTGGATAATTGCATTGAAGCGCTATTATCTTATTCTTTAATTTTTCGGCTTGTTCGTCGAGTGGACATGCTGTGAGCGTATTGTTTCGCTCATCAATTTCACTGTAATCAAACATAATGTGCTGAAGGTTTTGCAAACTACGTGAAATATCTGTGAATAAACCTCTGTCATCTTGTCGAACGCCGAAACCATGTGAATAAATGATGAAATGATTCATATACGCGACTAGTTTATACCCTCAACCGTATAATTGACACGAATGATACCGTTTTTACATTTTACCTTCGGTACGTGAACGTGTCCAATATCGGTAAGTTTGCGAACATGAGTGCCACCACACGGCACACCGAAGTTCTCACCATAGATCATAACACGGCACGGCTTATTTTTGGGTATAAACTCAGGAACATGTCGACATATAATATGCAGCTCCTCCATATTCATAAATGCGAGACTGTTATCTTTTTCTTGGTGTTGCAACTCATTGGCACGCGCTTCGATGTCTTGACGTAGGATCTCGATATCAACATCCCCTAAATCGCCCTTGTATTCTACGGCCGACAAATGCGGATAGTGTTGGCCTTTTGTCGGTTTCCATGTAAATCCAAGGTTATCGACGGCCATATCAATCATATGTCCGGCTGAATGTAGGCGCGTATTTATAAGTCGTCGCTCGTGATCAACGGCACATGACACTTCATCACCAACTTTTATCTCGCCTGTCTGAGTACAGAGATGGTGAACAAGGCCTTGCTCATCAAGACGAACCTCATCTACCTGAGCTACGGTATCGCCAGTCGTGATAACGCCAGTGTCCCAATCTTGACCACCTCCCCGAGGATAGAAACAAGTGCGGTCAAGAATTATATCCGTTTTGATAGAAACGTCATCGGATGATGTTGACACGCTCAATACTTTTGCAGGACATGTCTCCACGTCAAAATCTTGCAGATAAAGTAATTCTGTCATGAATATCCTTTCGCTATCTGTTATTATACCACACAAACAACATGATAACTGACCAGAAAACACCTTTTCAAATTCCAAGGAATTATGATGAGGAGAACTGCAAAAAATAATCAAAGGTCTTTAGTCAGTGCGCAAACAGTGAGGTATGCCGGCACAAGACTGTGAGGCTGAGTATTAGATATTTTCTCTGCAATAGGTTCGGAGTTTGCTATAAAAGTCTATTTAATTTGAAGTTTATACCCCAAACTTACATTTTAAGTATGTATGACGACTTTGTTATAATGAGGCCAATGTATAATCATGCGATAATTATTTTAGGCTGTGGTATTGATATGTATGGCGATATTGGCCCTGATGCAAAGAATAGTGTGCAGCTTGGTGTTGATGCGTTTTCAAAAACTGGACATACCTGCATCATAATGACTGGTAATGTTAGCTACAAAGCAACGTTCAAATTATCAATCAGCGAAGCGCAAGGTATGAAAGACTACGCGCTTTCACTTGGTATTCCCGTTAATCAAATATTCGTTGAAACCGAATCAAAAGACACGCTTGGTAATTTGTTTTTTACCAAGCAAAACCTGCTTCTGCCGCTACAAATTACGAACGTTACCATTGTTCGCAGCCCAAATCAGAGTAGCGAACGTATCCACTACATTGCCAATAAAGTACTCGGAAGTAGGTATAAGTACCAACTCATTGAACCTGAAGGTGAACGACCTAGCGAACAGGAGCGTGAGCAAAAATCACTTGCCATAACTAAAAAGTGGCTAGCTGGTATTTCAGACGGAGATATGGATGCTATTTATAGACTAATGCGCAGTAAGCACCCAGCTTATAATAGCTCACTTTCCCTAGATTCATTACAAGAACTCGTATGATAAAATAACGACTTAGCACGTCACGTGTGACTAAAAACCGCCAATGCTGGCGACAATTTCTGTTTTAGTTTTAATTTGGTGCGGGTGGGGGGAGTCGAACCCATTTTGGCACAAAATACTAACAGCTTAGCCCCAAAGCCTCATGCGAGTGCTGCGCGTAGGCTTCGTCGCAAAAAATAGTGTTGCTCCGACTATTCTCTATAGACCCATATGCTCTTTTTGATATTTCTCAAACTCACCATTGGCAACAGCATTTATTATTTCGCTAACAACTTCATCTCTGTTGGTTCGTAACCGTTGGATAAATGCTCTACTGATCGGCGTTTGCTTGTCATTTTGTAGACCCCATACTGCCATCTCAAGCAAAACTGGCGCAATGCGCAAGCCAATATCAGTCGCTCGGTAGATATTCTGATTTTTTTGCACGTCGTCACGTTGTCTAGTGACGAGCCCTGCTCTTTCGAGTCGAGCTAATCTTTCTGCCAATATATTGGTCGAAATACCTTCGTCTACGGCAAAATCACTAAAACGAGTTTTGCTATAAAAGAGAATGTCGCGCAAGATAAGCAACGTCCACCTGTCTCCAAATATATCAAGGCCAAACGCAATCGGGCAATCTGAACGGCGATTTGATAGTGATGAGATACTTTGCTTTTGCATCATCAACTATTATACCTCAACACGATAGATTGCTTGCATTTTGCAAGTTAAGTGCCGTATACTTTGTCTAGAAGTAGATTGATGAAAGGATAAAATTATATGGAAATAAGTATCAATTGGTTTGCGGTAGCGCTTACAACGTTCGTAGTGACACTTATCTCGGCAGCATGGTACGGGAAAATCTTTGCTGTTTCTTGGGAGAAATCGACAGGAGTTACGTCAAAAGCTTTGGCTGACACGTACGGTAAAAAGCATTATTTCATACTGCTCGCAACCAATTTACTCAGTGCCATCGGAGTAGCCCTGATAGTTACCATTGTATCGGTATATGCAAAGAATACTTCGGTATGGCTAGCACTTGCGACAGGTTTCGGGCTATGGTTGACACTTTCTGCGACAACATTGTTACAGCATAATGCATTTGAGATCAAATCACGTGTACTTACGACAATAAACGTCGTGTATCAACTTGTAATATACCTTGCAATTGCTTTAATTGTGAACCTATTCCAATAAATTAAATATGTAAATCATCATCACAATACTCTTACAATATCAGCGGGGAAAATTTAAAGAAATGCCGAGGTTGTTTTTTCTGACAAAGTCTACATGCAGCACTCGCATGAGGCTTTAGAGCTGAGCTGTTAGTATTTTGCGTCAAAATGGGTTCGAGCTTTGGAGCACAAGGCCACCAAAATGAAATTTTGGTGCGGGTGGGGGGAGTCGAACCCCCGTTTCTACCTTGGGAAGGTAGCATAATAGCCGTTATACGACACCCGCATATTTTTAGTATAGCAAATGCATCGATTAAAAAAATCGGCCTACTGCCCCTTTGGCTATACAAGCCACCCACACACGAATAAACATATTAAATAATCGCCCGAATGGACGATTATTTATGTTGGTGTTGTTGCCTTATTTAGTAAGTATGTTGTGCAAGTTGGTTAGTTCGCTCGGTAGTACAACTAGCGTTTTTTGACTCGGTTCAACAGAAATCTTTTCGAGTGTTTGCAGGGTACGAATGTTGATACCACCAGGTATTTTGCTCAGCATCGCAGCAGCATCGGCAACAGCCTGCGCGGCGGCTTTTTCACCTTCTGCTGTAATAATAACGGCGCGGCGCTCACGTTCCGCTTCGGCCTGCTTAGCCATCGCTCGCTTCATGTCTTGCGGCAGTTCGATATTCTGAACCTTAACGTTTTCAACATCGATACCCCATTTGTCTGTTTCGGCATCTACAATTGCTTTAATTTGTTCGCTGATTTGTTCACGCTTACTCAATAGCTCATCCATATCAACATTACCTGTAACATCGCGCAAGGCAGCCTGTGCAAATTGACTTGTCGCGTAAATATAGTTAGTGGTTTCGAGTACGGCTTTTTGCGCATCAATTACTCTAAAATATACTACGGCATCTACACCCACTGTTACGTTATCTTTAGTGATAACTTCTTGCTTTGGCACGTCGATAGGTGTACTACGCACATCAACGCGCATCAATTTTTGAATAACTGGCAGCACATAGCGCATACCAGGCTGGCGTGTACCTGAATATTTACCTAATGTTAAGACTACGCCCCGTTCGTATTCATTAATAATTTTAATGCCCGACAGTAAAAATATCACCAGTACCAAAAAACCAGGGAATACTAGTGTTAATAAGCCGATAATAAACTCCATACAACCTCCTTATTTCTAATGCTAGTATATCACTTGAGTGCGTTATTGATAAGTTGGTCAATAAGTTCTGGGTAGTGCATACCTGTTGCTCGCCACAACTTAGGGTACATGCTGATATTTGTAAAACCAGGAATGGTGTTTACCTCAATCACATAGGCCACTTTACCAACCAATATATAGTCGATACGCGCCATGCCAGCGCACCCTAAAATCTCGTAAACTTTTAGTGATGTTTGTTTGATGTGCGCTTCTGTTTTTGGTGACAGCTCCACGTTCGTAAGTACTTGCGACTTACTATTGGGCGAGTACTTATCGTCGTAATCATAAAACTCCGCACCCGAAATAATTTCTCCTATACCGCTCACTTTATGGTGTGGCGCATTACCCAGCACTGCCGTTTCGAGTTCACGCCCATCAAGTGCTGATTCTATCAAAATACGATTATCGTACTGAAGCGCTATTTTAATAGCTGGCAAAAACTCCGACTCTTGTTTTACTTTACTCACACCGACCGAACTGCCGCCGCGTGCGGGTTTAACAAACAGTATTGAACCAAGTGTTTCAATTATTTTTTTATAAACAGGATAGGTGTAGCCGCGTTGATAGATGCTGTACGGCGCAGTTTTAATGCCATTCGCTTCTAGTACTTGCTTAGTTACTATTTTATCTATACATACTGCACTTGTTACGGTGTCGCAACCGACGATTGGTATGTGCAGCAACTCAGCCAACCCCTGCACAGTACCGTCTTCGCCATGTTTACCGTGTAAAATGGGAAATATCACATCTGGGTTAACAACTTCATTACCAGGCAACACTACAAAACCTTTAAACCCCAGCGCGGCAAGTAGTTGCCGACCACCATGCTGCTTAAGGCTGTCTGTCCATGCGTCAAGTAGCCACCACTTACCTCGCCGATCAATGTAGCCAAGCAGCACATTATATTTCTCGCTGTCCATCGCGGCGTACACATTATGAGCAGAACTGATCGAAACATCATGCTCCGACGACTCCCCGCCAAATAATAGCAATACGGTTTGTCGAGTCATTGTAGATACTAGTATAACACTAATAGTGCCAGGTTGCCTCGAACGGCTCCGATGCATGATCGAGTGTATTCAGAAAATCAGCAACTCCGGCCATAACGTCCGGGTCATTGGCTGACAGCAGTATTGCCTGACCATTTCGACTCTCATGGTTCTCGGGTATCTCTGAGGTTTCAATTTCATAGATTAATACGTTCATGTGACTCACGGTTTCGTTGCCTGTCGTGATTTTAATCAGTGCTGATGTTCTAAACTTGGTTGGTACACGCTTACCAAGCTTATCATCGAGTGCAGAATTGATGCCATCTTGGAGTGATTTACCAAACGGCACGCGATCATACAGTGGCGTGACTTTCCCAAGATATGGCTGTCGACTCCAGCGAAACAGTAAATGTTTATCACCCTGATTTGCATAAAGAATAATCACCGTTTTAATCTCCTCTGTCTGGCGATTCGTAGCAGTACTAAATTTACCAGCAAACTTCTGCCCTTTTGCTGTCAGTGTGTAGGTACCACGAGCGGACTTTTCGATCAGTTTCGCCGTGATCAAACCATCGAGATGATACGAAAATAAATTCGCCGGAACACCTGACGGTGTCATGTCCTTCACTCGCACCGACTTATGTCGCATCAACACAAACAGCGCATGCCGCTGAATCCAACTTAGCTCCATACTACCTATGATTGTAGCAAGATTTTCAAAATTATTTGCTATGTTCTTCGCAGCGCAAAAGCTAAACTGCAAAAAGGAGGAGCAGCATGAGCAGCAGGCACATACAACAGCTACCAGCAGTAAAGGATCTACGATGATTATACAGGAACATACAGGGAAACTATTAAGTGCTTTGAAAGCAGAGCGTCTCACCAAAGAGCAAGAAGATTTACAGAAAAAACTAGGCTTAGTAACGAGTCAACTAGCTGAGCTTGAGCAATTTTTAACGAGCGATAATCTTCCCCCTCTTGATATGCGTGTTACTACTTCATGGCAGTATTTTCGTGACGACGGGTACACTGGTGGCTATGAGACGAAAAAGGGATCCAAGCACAAGTTTCGCGTCACTACAAGTCGCATCGATCTTGCCCTTCTTGGTGCAATTGGAGCGCAAAATGCGCAGCTACCGACAACGATGGCATGGAACCAGAAGTATACAACTCAAGATTATCTTTTCGTCGGATGCGAAGGTCTGCGACTCCCAAATGGCGACTGGGAGCAGCCGGGTCGAGAACTTGTCAGCGCAATACTGGCAGAAGTCGCAATAAAATTAAACGAGTTTACTGATCAAGCTAACAGTGACCCGCTCTTTAGAGGGATCAGCCTTCGCAGTGCGACTAAAGAAGATGTCACTGACTTCTTGATACGAAAAACGATTCAAGATTTTTGCCTATCCGCAGATCAGTCCTTCGTGATCGAACAATTGCCGCTATAATGAGAGAATGACACGTGTGCCGCTAGCGGAGCAAATGAGGCCGAAGAGTCTTGACGAGGTGATTGGGCAATCACACTTGTTAGCTGAGGGCGAGATTTTACGGCAAATTGTAAAAGCTGGTGAACCGGTTAGTTTGATACTTTGGGGACCACCAGGAACCGGCAAGACAACGCTGGCACGCATCATCGCTAGCGAAGTTAAAGCTGAGTTTATAGAACTCAGCGCCGTAACGGCAGCAAAAAAAGATGTATTGCAAGTAGTGGAACACGCTCGGCAAAACTGGAACCTAGGGCTGCGAACTATTTTATTCGTAGACGAAATACACCGCTTTAATAAAGCCCAGCAGGACGCATTTTTACCCCACGTCGAAAGCGGCCTTATTACCTTGATAGGCGCTACCACCGAAAATCCTAGCTTTGAAGTCATTAATCCACTCCTAAGCCGGAGTCGCGTGCTAGTACTGCAACCGCTCACTAAAAACGAGATAAAACTAGTGTTGCAGCGAGCATTAGAGAAGCTAAAAAAAGTAAAGATTGTGACGCCTTCAGCTCTCGACTACCTAGCAGAACTAAGCGGCGGCGACGCGCGTGTAGCGCTTGGTAACCTAGAACTTGCCCTCAGTATGAATGCTAAAAAAGTAACTCCCGAACTTGTAAAGGTTGCCGCACAAACAAAACTACCAGGCTATGACAAAAAAGGCGACATGCACTACGACGTGATTAGCGCATTTATCAAAAGCATGCGTGGCAGCGACGAGAAAGCCACAACCTACTATTTGTCGCGTATGCTTGATGCCGGCGAAGACCCAAAGTTTATCGCCAGGCGCATGATCATATTTGCTAGTGAAGATATTGGACTCGCAGGTAATGGCGCTTTGGCGTTAGCAGTGGCTACGTTTCAGGCCATTGAGCGCGTTGGTTTACCTGAAGGCAGCTATAATTTGTACCACTGCGCTATTGCCTTAGCTCGCTCGCCAAAATCGCGCGAAATTACCGACGCCATGAACGCTGCAAAAGCACTTGCAACGAAATATCCTGATGCGCCCGTGCCACTCCATATTCGCAACGCGCCCACACCGCTCATGAAAAACTTAGGCTACGGCAAAGAATATAGGTGGCAAGCAAACGAACGGCCAAAAGATGGGTTTTTACCACCTGAAGTTTTGTAACTATCCTTGGTCAAGCAAGACAGCTTCGTAGGGCTGAAGGTCGATTGAATCTTGATGATAGCTATGCCGTTGAATTGCCTGCGAACTAACAATAACAGCACCTCTTCCTGCTATATACGCAGCCTGTGGCTGGTCTGAAAAATTCATAGCAACCACGAATGATCTACCACCATTACCGCGCACACGGTAAGCCAAGCAATAGCCCGATTGAGGAATTGATTCGTACCTACCCGTCCTAAGTGCTGCGTGCTGCTTGCGAAGATGAAGCAGTTGCTGGTAAAGAACTATATAGGAGTCGTCTTTTGCTAACTGCGCCTCGACGTTGATTGATTCAACTTTATCGCCTATTGGCAGCCATGGCTTAGCGGTAGAAAATCCTGCATTTTTGCTAGACTGCCAGCGCATTGGCGTACGTTCTGGGTCACGCCCACCCATACCACCGCCTTCAGTAAAATTATCACGCTTATCAGATGTTGCCACTTGGTAATCGCTCATGCCAATTTCATCACCGTAATACACGGTGGGAAGGCCTGGTAGGCTAAGCTGTACAAGTGCTAATGCGCGGGCCTGCATATGGCCAAACCGTGTACGCACGCGGCTTTGGTCGTGATTACCCAAGCAATGCACCGGGTATGCCTGACGAGGCAATTGCGCATACAAGCGCTCCATGCGCTTACTGCGGTCATCGGCGTGCCAGTCTAGGCGGAATAAATCGAACACAAAGGGCGCTGCTACACTAGGGTTTAATGACGCAATTGCCGCGTATTGATCAATTTCGTCGCCATACTCCGGGCTTGTGTAATACTCAAAAATCATAAAACGATCACGATAACTCGCCACCACATCTGTCATTTCACGCATATATCGCAGCATGTGTGGCCCCTGCTGGCAGCTAGTGTGTACGTAGCGTGCATACATGTTAGTGCTGTCGTGATTCTGTTCGTTAACTGGGTCATCTTTAAGTACTTTAGAAATCGGCCAGCTAGCATCAACCCTAAAACCATCGATTCCTTTGTCGAGCCAAAACCGCAGCACGTCATGCATATCACTACGCACCGCTGGGTTATCCCAATTAAGGTCTGGCTGACTGCTCATAAACGAATGCAGGTAGTACTGCCCCGATGCCTCGTCAAACGTCCACGAACTACCACCCGCCATACTCACCCAGTTTGTCGGTGCGCTGCCGTCTGGTTTTGGGTCGCGCCACACATAGTAGTTGCGATAGGGGCTATGTTTTGAAGCCTTAGCAGACATAAACCATGCGTGCTGATCAGATGTGTGGTTTGGAACATAATCCATAACAATTTTTAGACCACGCTCATGGCACTGAGCAATCAATTTTTCCATGTCACGCATAGTGCCAAATAGTGGGTCGATCGTGTAATAGTCAGTGATGTCATACCCACAATCAGCTTGGGGCGATAGATATATTGGCGACAGCCAAATGGCTTCGATATTGAGTTCTACCAAGTAATCGAGTTTTTCTATAATACCGTTTATATCGCCAACACCGTCGCCGTTAGTGTCACGAAAACTTCGTGGATATATTTGGTATAGCGCACTGATATCACGCCATGTTTTCATTCGTTCCCTCCTAGTGGGTGCTTACTACATTCAACAATCGCACCTTCGTAGGGGCGCAAAGTAATCGTACCATCAGCGTCGATGTTCGGATAGTCAACCGGATGGGTGCAGCATAACACGCGACCACCGTGGGGTAAGCGAAAAGTATTTTCGGCACCGCCAAAGTTGAGTACTACAAACACATGTTCATTATTGTGCCTCCGTGAAAACACAAATATATCTGATTCAAGTTCACCAAACGTTTCATAATCACCACGCCGTAGCACAGTATGACGATTGCGTAGCTTAAGCAAACGACGGTATAGGGCTAAAAATGAATCTGGTTCTGCAAGTTGTGACGCGACATTATGTTTTTTAAGATTAGCGCCGATCGGTAGCCACGGTGTACCTGTCGTAAATCCCGCACCATGCCCTACTTCCCATTGCATTGGTGTGCGCTGTGGGTCGCGGCCATAATTTAGCCCTACATTTGTAAACTGGGCGGTATCAAGCATATCTTCAGGCGCAATAGCAGTGTTTGGCATACCGATTTCGTCGCCATAATAAATAACTGGTAAGCCAGGCAAACTCAGTTGCATGAGTGCTATTAAACGGGCCTGCTCTTCGCCAAACCGAGTGACAAGACGCATTTGATCGTGATTGCTAAAACAATATACTGGAGTGTGTTCATTTGGATTTAACATACCTTGAAATTCGGTAATAAACTTCCTAAACGCGTCGGCATAGAACTCTAGCCACGTGCCTTCAAAGTTAAATGGCATACTTACCTTTGAGTTAACACCATAAAACCCAAGGTATTGCTCTTTAATATTGAGAACGGGATCGGGCGAATCTTCAAAAATCATAATGCGATTATCGTACTCAGCAACGATATCGGTGATTTCACGTAGGTATGGAAAAAGATTCTTCCAAAAGCGACTATACTTTTGCAACTGCGAATGGTATTGATCTTTGTCGATACCTTTGCGAAACGCGGGATTTTTAGGGTTATCACGAAATGCCGGATCCTTTGAAAGCCAACGTACTGCGTCAGCTCTAAATCCATCAATACCAAGGTCAAACCAAAAACGCAGCACTTGCTTCATTTCAGTGCGAACAAGCGGATTATCCCAGTTTAAATCCGGCTGCTCTTTTAAGAAAGTGTGCAAGTAATACTGTTGTCGTTCAGGGCAAAACTCCCAGGCGGAACCGCCAAAAATGCTTAACCAGTTGTTCGGTGCCGATCCGTCTGGTTTAGGATCGCGCCAAACATAAAAATCACTCCACGGGCCTCGGCTGTTACGCTTCGACTCGACAAACCAGGGGTGTTGGTCACTACTATGATTAGGCACGAAGTCCATCATCACGAAAATATCGCGCTTATGAGCTTCATGAATCAACTGTTTTATGTCGGCAATATTGCCATATATTGGGTCAATGTCGCAATAATTACTGACGTCATACCCAAAATCAACCATTGGCGACGGATAGAGTGGCGAAAACCAAATCGCATCAACTCCCAGCGAATCTTTTTGACCTTTTAGGTGATCAAGCTTCTGAATTACACCCTTTAGATCGCCAACGCCATCGCCATTGCTGTCCATGAAGCTACGAGGGTAGATTTGATAGATAGCATTAACATCAGTCCAGGCCTTCATAGTGCCGCAACCAATAGTGTAATACTGTTTATTTTTATACCGTGCCGAAGCATATTACTTATTAGTATAAAGGTAAGTGTAAGCGGTTACAAGTGGTTATTTTATTATTGACAAAACGTTCATGCTTGCCCATACTAAGCAGCACAAACGGTGGTAATACAAAAAGGAAACCTATGAAACGTAAACAAATACCAGTACAGTACGTCGATCAGTCAGTTCGCATTATTCTAAAATAACGTATTAACCAGCCTGGCGTTTTCGCTGGTTTGGGTCGAGATATTTTTTACGGAGCCGTAAGTTTTTTGGTGTCACTTCTAATAGTTCGTCATCTTCGATAAAATCTATACACTGTTCCAGGCTTAAGTCTGTAAATGGTGTTAGTTGTACCGTCCCATCACTACTTTTACTACGCATATTAGTTAAGTGTTTTGCTTTGCACACATTAATTTCTAGGTCTTCTTGGCGATTATAGCGCCCCACAATCATGCCAGCATACACTTCGACGGCAGGGCCAACAAACAACTCACCACGTGCTTCGGCGTTTTCAAGTGCATACGGCGTGGTAGTGCCAGCTTCAAACGCAATCAACACACCGTTACGATTCTTTGGGAGTCGCGGCCCCAGTGGCTCATAACCATGAGGTAGACTATTCATAATCACCGTACCTTTTGTGTCAGTCAGTAATAGATTACGCAAGCCGATCATTGCCCTGGTAGGCAGTATGTAGGTAAGCCTGGTTGTGCCGCTACTTGTTTGTTCTTGACGCGCTAACTGACCCCGTCTTTTACCGAGTTCTTGGCTCACTACTCCCACAAACTCACCGCCAACTTCAATTTGCAACTCTTCCATAGGTTCTTTTTCGACACCAGCTTCAGTAATCGTCACCACTTCAGGGCGTCCGACTTCAAACTCATAGCCTTCACGACGCATCGTTTCAATCAGCACGCTTAAGTGCAGCTCACCACGCCCACTCACCTTGTAGCCAATACCTTGCTCTTCTACACGAAGCGCGACATTGGTCTCAAGTTCTTTTTTAAGTCGATCGCCAATCTGTCGACTTGTATTATATTCACCTTCCTTACCTTTAAATGGGCTGGTGTTTGGCCCTAGGTACATACTAAGCGTTGGTGGTTCAATATCGATCGTAGGCAGCGCTTCTGGTGTATCTTTGTCGGCAATTGTTTCGCCAATATGGGCGTCGCCCACTCCTGTAATAGCAATAATGTCGCCGGCGCCTGCAATGGAAGTTTCTTCACGAGATAATCCACGATATCCAAATAATTTATCAATTCTTGTATTAAGTTGCGTACCGTCACGCTTTATCAATGCCACCGATTGACCACGCTTCGCTTGGCCCCGGCTAATGCGCCCAATGGCGTACTTACCTAAAAATGAATCGTACTGCAAAGCAGTCACAAGTAACTGCAGAGGACCATCTGCAACTTTTGGCGCAGGAATGTCGCTAACAATAGCTTCAAAAATTGGCGTTAAGTCGGCGTGTTCACTTGGATTATCTGGTAAGTGTTGCCATGCCTTGCCCTCTCGTCCAATTGCGAAGTACACCGGGTAGTGCAGCTGGCTGTCGTCAGTGGCAAGTTCTAAAAACAAATTTGAAAGCTCATCAATCACTTCGTCAATTCTGCGTGACGGCTTATCGATCTTGTTAATCACCACCACTGGAGTAAGGCCAAGTTCAAGCGCTTTACTGAGTACAAATTTGGTTTGGGGCATCGGGCCTTCTTGGGCGTCAACAATCAACAGTACGCCGTCAGCCATATTAAGTGTCCGTTCGACTTCGCCGCTAAAATCGGCATGACCGGGTGTATCAATGATGTTAATTTTGTAATCACCATAATACACACTGGTTTGTTTTGCGGTAATTGTAATGCCACGTTCGTGTTCTTGGTCACCGCTATCCATAATCAGTTCTTGGCTCATTTCAGCCTGGTTGTCACGAAAAGTATTACTCTGTTTTAATAGCCCATCAACCATGGTTGTTTTACCGTGGTCAACGTGTGCAATAATCGCAATGTTACGGATGTGCTGTGCGTCTTTCATAGTCTTCTCAATAAATAACGGTCTGCGCTTATGTCAGACCTTCCTTATATTTCATTATAACACAAATGTGGTGGAGCATATCGGATTCGAACCGATCACCTCTTCCATGCCATGGAAGCGCTCTAGCCAAATGAGCTAATGCCCCGTATGTATCTTATTGTAGACGATAAGCTGGCTTGTTGATAGTACTTGCATTTGGCTAGAGCGCTCGCGCAATAACTACTTTACTCGCCTTTGGCTCAGACAACCAAATGAGCTAATGCCCCGTATGTATATATTGTAGACGATGAGCTGGC
>JBATSN010000016.1:0-32837 GCA_049293315.1 Saccharimonas sp. (SeqCode) | reverse complement strand
GGCCGGGGTTTTCCCGGCCATCGCGGACTTCTGCGAGAACTTCTCGCAGAAGGAGGGGCCGACCGTCATGGTCGGCACCCTCGGTGCCGCTCTGCAGTCCGGGGAGACGGGCGAGTTCTACTCGCCTGTGTTCCCGCGGGGTGCCCAGCTCGGCACCGGAGAGGAGGTGTACGAGGCCGACTTGGACGTCCAGCGCGTCCAGGTGCAGGCGGTCGTCGGGGACATCGTCCCCGAGGTGGTCGTGAGCCGGCATCCGGCCACGATTGCGCTCCTCACGGAGCGGTGGCCGAACGCCACCGTCTTCGACGGCAACGTCGCCGCCGAGGAAGTGCGCGGCAAGGTGGTGGCGGGAACGCTGCCGCCCTTCCTCGCGGCCGAGGCGTCCGCGATCGTCCCCGTCCAGGTGACGGGGTACGACGCCGCCAAGGAGGCCGACGTCGACGATGCCGAGCGCATCGTCGTCGGCGACCCCATCCGGGTGATCGTCGAGTGAGCTAGCTTGGAGCTGATATCTCCAAATAAAACTAAACTATCTCCCCGAAGCGCTGGCGGGTCTCAAGG
Source organism: Saccharimonas sp. (SeqCode) (assembly GCA_049293315.1). Taxonomy (GTDB): domain Bacteria; phylum Patescibacteriota; class Saccharimonadia; order Saccharimonadales; family Saccharimonadaceae; genus Saccharimonas. Next base: position 32,276 of record JBATSN010000016.1, on the reverse strand, counting down.
ACCAGCGCACTCCGAGCCTCTGAAAGGAGGTGGTAGATCTCACTGGCTGCCCCGCGCCATTGCAGGTTCTCTCAAAGAACCAGCATAAAGCGGGGCAACAGCCTTTGAAATTTCATGAATCTACAAACAGAGGTAGTATGCCCCATGTTTGTTTGCTCATGAGCTTTCAACAATGAGCTCGAAAGGACAATACATAATGAGTGAACATCACGTACAACCTGATACATATACCGCGCCAAGCGCTGTAGCTATTGACCATGCTGCCAACGACAAGGAGTTGGCTCGTCAAGAGCGCCTTAAAAGAGGTGTCAAGGTAGCTGTGATGGGTCCACCGCACTCAGGAAAATCTGTCTTAATCGAGTCTTTGATGAGTCATTTTGACGCTGATCTGAATGCGACAATGCTGAGTGGCTGCCCAGATGGCGAAGGGCTATGGCTGCAAAAATATTATGATAACCCCGAGGTAGCTGCACTCCGCCACAAGGGTGGTTTTACAACAGAGTTTGTAGAGTTTGCTACTGCGTCAGTACGGAATTTTGAAAACCCGCTTGCGCTTGTTGACATTGGCGGCCGTGTATCTGATGAGAATCGCGAGATTGCCGCCGGTGCTACACATGCCATCATTTTGGCGGGATCGCTCGACAAGGTGAGTGAGTGGCAGAGCTTCGCGGACGAACTGGGCATTCCGGTCGTTGCAAAACTCCACAGTCATTATACTGGCGATCATGACACTGTCCTAAAAACAGGCGAAACTGTGGTTGCTTCGACGCATTATCTGGAACGAGGCACTGGTGATAAAGAGCGACCAAGCATCGGTCATGTGGCGGAGTTGCTGACGCGACTCGCTAACGAAAATCATGCATATTGGCAGCAGGTAGCTGAACAAAAATTGCAGGCTGACGAAGTCGAGCTTGTGCCACGGGAAATTGCCAAAGGGCTTGGCCGAGTCGAAAAGACAAAAACGCTCCCAGGTGGGGCAGAAGTCAAAGCGATTGAGTTTGAACCTGAAGACGCAAAGGCACTTTATACAGTAATGCAGGGCGTTGTGGAAGGCAAGACAGTTAAGATTGACGGTTTTGTTAAAGGCTGGGAGTTTACGGCCATGACGTTTGCTGCGCTTAGTAATGGTGCGAATGAGGTTATGCAAAATTCGCCCAATGGCTATGTTGCGGTGCGATCGCTCGAAGTAGGCACTCCACTTGCAAGTGGCATTCAGTTCGAGACACGTACGCGTGCTGATGGCGCAATGTTTATTGACGTATTGCTTGATGGGCCGATTGACCCAAGTGTTATGGAGACGTTGGTCGTGCCAGCAATCAGCGGCAGCAACGTAATTATATCAGGAAAAATCCCCCACTGGCTGAGAGCATCGATTGGACTTACCTATGCCAATGCGTGTGATGAAGTTGCGGTGTTTACTCCTGGTGAAGGAAACACGATTGTTTGGTCTCGGAATGAGGAAAGGATTGGAGTTAATTATGAGTAATTATTTGAAAGACGAAGGTAATGGTAACTTTATGCGCGACGAACGCGTGGAGCTAGGTCAGGGTGTTTGGTATAGCCGCGGCACAGGGTATGTTATGCTTGATGTGACCAAAGCTGTGCCCCAACTGCCAACACTTGAGGTTTATGGCGAGACGCTTCTTCCTAAAGATGAATACCATGTATCGCTGATTAACACTCGACGTTTTACAGATGATGCAGCAAAAGAAGCTGAAATTGTAGATACTATCCAGCGCTTTTTGAAGGAAGCGACACTTGATCCTGTCGACATGCAACAAGCTGAAGTGTACCTTAGTCAGTATGGCGATAGTGTGACCGTACTAGCCACTATTGAGGTTGGAGAGAAGTTTCAACACTTACAGGAACTGCTTGCTGAATGTGTGCCAGGGTACGAACAATTACTGCATGTGACGCTGCTGAGGAATCAGCCAAAATTAAAAGGCATCGCTGTACCGTCAAGGGAATTTCTTGAGAGTAATGCGGTGAAGTTAAGCGAATTTGGCGTTGTGTTCCCTTCGATAGATACGAGTGGCGATGTAATGACCTATGGGAGCGAGCGGTTTGACCTAGCTGCTAATAACCATAATGAAGTACATTTGGCAGATACCGACCGTGTTTCAAAGCTGGTACTAGGAAAGGATGTGGCGCTTGTGTTGCCACAAGACGCTGATCGTATTGATATTCATGCCGGGTATCCAACACATCAAGAGTCGTGGTTACCTATGTGGTTTGTATTGCTCAATCATACTCAGGCACAGACTGATTCTGAGCGCGCGTATTTGCACCGAGTCAGCGAACGAGTGACACCAGAAGATCAGGATATGGTTCAAAAAGCCTTGCTTTACAAAGCACAACAGTTTTGGGGAGCATACCTAACTGACACCACAAGTGAGCCGCGTAAGAAATACAAGAACATTACTCGAGTACTCCAAGATATATTACTGTATGTTGATGCGCCACTAGGTGTTATAGGTGATCAGCAGCAATACCTAGAAACACACCAGTTGTACCCGTTAGTGCAACGCGCAAATGAGCTACGACAAGGAATTGGACTTGATAACACCAGTGACTTTGAGGATGCCGTGTCGGCAGTTATTGAAGATTACACTTCTCAGTTTGAGGCAAGCGACCTTAGTGAAGCTTTTATAAACCTTCAGGCTGATATCACAAATAGAGACGCGGGCGATGTATTCATTGTGCCTGGTGCTTCGATTGCTGATGCAGAACACTATACTCGGCGCATTGCGTATGACTTGGTGATGTCTGATGATGATCATGACAAAGACGTGATCTCGGTAGTTGCAGGCCAATCGACGCCACAGTTCCACCAAATGATTGCGCGGACAGGTAGCGGGTTGCAGCACGAAAAACGAGTTGACATTATATCTGTGCCGACTGATATCGGGATATGGGATGTGGTACAGGGCGGCAAGGATTCCTACCAGCCAATTAGTATGATTATCGCTACTCATACTACACCAACTACCGCTGAAGGAATTGCGCTGCAGAAGCGAATACAATCAGAATTGTCTCCGAACGCTATTGCTCATCACTATCTTGGGGCTGCACACGAGTTTCTAGATGGCCATGCTTGGGGTAAAAGTTACATCAAGCGTATTGACAGGACCGATTTGCCACAGATAAAAAAAGTTATTCCTTTGTACCGGGTTGCTTGTGATTTATTGCCGAGGGCCATACACATGACAACAACCGGGAGTTTCCCGGCGGGAGTCAGTAATGACGAATTGTTTGCACAGACCGGCTTGCAGGAAATAACTGATAGAATCGAACGTGCATTTCAGGCTCAAGATATAACTGATGATGAACTCCGCGATATATACAGTTTGCTTCGCCATAAACTTCACATGTGGCTGGGCGCAGATGATCATCAGACATTTACTTCAAACCTGTCGTTAATGAAGGAGATAAGGGAGTAATCGTATGGGTATGCCACTTCCATCTGATTTGTTTCCAAAACGTCGTTTTAACGATGAAGAGCAGGTTCTAGTGCCTGCACCAGACCTATTGCCAGTGCAGCCAGAACGAGAAGCTGATGAATCAACTCGCGCAAGGCGAGGCGACTACCAGCTAGGCAACCCTGAGTTACCGATTACTAGTTATCGTGAGCAGATTCTCGAGGCCGTACAGTCTTCTCAAGTTGTTATTATTACTACCGAGACGGGTGCAGGCAAGAGTACTCAGGTGCCGCAATATTTGGCTGAAGCTGGCCATAAAGTGGTCTTGACGCAGCCTCGCAGACCAGCCGTTCGCAGTATTGCGGCAAGAATAGCACAGGAGATAAGAGTAGTTGGCGGCACGGAGTTTGATGAATTTGTCGGCTATGAAATCAGTGGTGAGAGAGATGTAAATGATGACAATCAGGTTACTGTTCTTACCGATGGTTTGCAGCTTCACCGTGAGTTGTCAAACAATGGTGTGGTGCAAGGTGAGATTTTGGTCGTAGATGAAGTTCATGAGTGGAATAAAAATATCGAGGTGCTGCTCGCACTTGCACAAAAGCGACTTCGCAAAGATCCAAGCTTTAAAATCGTTGTCATGAGTGCGACTATGGATACGAAAGGACTTGCGGAATACTTTACGGAATCTACAGGGAGCGCCGTACCAGTTATTGACGTGCCAGGCCGTACCTATGAGGTAAAGATACACGAAGGTGGGCGTTCGCTGCCAGTGACAATTCAGTGTATACAAGAAGGAAAGAACCCTCTAGTATTTATGCGCGGCAAAGCTGAAATAGAAAGATTTGTCGCAGCGTTGAAAAACGCACAGAAGAATGGTGTGATTCCATCTGCGACGACTATCTTGCCGCTGCACGGCGAAATGGAAAAATCTCAGCAGCAAAGAGTATTTGATAAATGCAAAGGTGTCAAAGTAGTCGTTTCGACAAACGTGGCAGAGACAAGTCTTACGATTCCCGACATCCGTGCAGTAGTCGATACGGGCGATGAGCGTCGTATAGAAGTCAGAGATGGTATAGAAGGTCTTTATGTAGTTCCGGTATCTCGCTCTAGCTGTTTACAGCGTGCTGGGCGAGCGGGGCGCACGGATGATGGCGAGTATCACCTTGTTACGTATGGCGACGAAGATTTCGTTGCTTTAGACGACCGTGAGAAATATCGGCCATCTGAGATTTTGCGATCGCACTTGGATAGTACAGTGCTTAGTTTAGCAAAGGCCAGAATTGATGCTGCAGAGCTTGATTTTCCTAGTGCTAGAGGAGTAAAAGACTTTCCGGCAAGGATTGCAGCGGCAAAAGAGCGCCTCCAGAAACTTGGAGCCTTACACGAAGACGGAACAATTACGCCAATAGGTAGCGCCATGGAGCGTATGCCATTAGAATCGCATTACGCACGCATGATGGTAGAGGCACGTCAGTATGGAGAAGAGGTGCAGCAGCAGCTGGCGGCGCTTTTGGCTGTACAAGAGGCAGGAGGTGTATGTCAATTTAGTACTGTCAGGCGTCCATGTGCAGAACGCTGGCGATCGCTCATTATGACAGAGGAGCAAGACTCAGACCCCCTTAAGCAGCTTGAAGTGTTCGTTAATGCTGGGCATTTGTCAAAAAATGAACGACGCGAACACGACATATTGATGCGAAATTATGATGCCGCTCGTGATGTCTACGAACGTCTTATATCTATTGAACGGCTTGGTGATGACACCTTGCCGACTCTGCCAACACCTGAACAGCGTGAACAGATTATACGATGTGTTATAAGTGGAATGGTTGACAATCTTTATTGTCGAACAACACATGGCTACGTGGATGCACGAGGTAACATTAGAGAGGTTGGCAACAGTCGAATACTTAAAGCGCTCGGCCCTATGATAGTTGCTACTCCATTTGACCTTCAGGTGCCATCGAGCTACGGAAGCATGGTGACACTTAAGCTCACGACCAATATTACGAACGTGCCATCTGCACAGGTATTACGTGAAGTTGCCCCACAATTATTTACAGAATCACGCTTACGGTTTGTTAGCCAATACGACGGCACAATAGCCGAAGAGTGGGCGCAGAAGTTTAATGGCCAAACAGTAGGGCAGACTGAAGTGCGCAAAAGCAACCCAAGTGAAGCGCGTAAAGACTACATCATTGGCCGTGTCATAGCCAGTATGAGCCAGTATGACCCATACCGAACGATTACAGAAGAAATCTATAGATTACAGCTAAAAACCACCGATTCACTACGTACGATTACCCATAGTGATGTGAAAGGTATGCTTGACGTCGCGCTGCCAATTAGTGTGAGCAGTATCGATGACGCAAGGTACTATTTGCCCGAGGTATCGATTGACGATGTGCTGCCGCTGGAAGAGCGTATGCGAATTGACGATGAAAACCCTGACGTATACTTAGGCATACCGTTGCATTATGAACAAGGCACACCATATGTACCGTCGTCGGTTCAACCAGATGAGCTAGTAGACGTGTTTGGTGGTGTAAGTACACTACCAAATGGCAAGCAAATTATCTATGGCAGCAGGTACAGCGCACGATCACTTGAATTAGTAGTGAGAGAAGCGACTATCGCCCGCGAAAACGCTCGCCTTGCGTATGAAAAAGCACAGCTCGATGCAGCAGGTGCCGAACAAGGCCTGCCAGGTAACATTCAAATATGGAGACGAGCAGCTGGCGCCACAAGGCGTGGCATGGGCTGGGTGATACAAGCTGATGGCTCATTGCGTCCAGCCGACACAGTGCCTACAGATCGGTATAACCGTAGTGGTGAACCAGATGGCATGCTTATCTGGGATCAAATACGTCCAGGTGAATTGGTGGTGAGTTGGGGAAAAGCTGATGTGATTTCGCCACATTCGTTTAAGGTGATACATGTACCTAAAGAAGGGCTAACAGATGCTCAGCTGCAGCAGGTACGCGCAATTGAAGATGGGATTGATCGTGCTTGGTCAAGCTATAATGACCGCAAAAATGACCCGCGCGGCGATCGTAGTAGCCCGCCAGTTGGGCGGGGTTGGGGCTTGCTGCCGTACGACCCTGAGCGCGTCGCATTACTCGAACGGCTGCGCACCGAAGCTGACCAACTATACAGCGAAATGGAGTCTATCGATACCGCTGATTTGCCGGACGGGTTGCTGCAAACACTTAACCGGCTCGCCGACAGAATGTATCGTTTATGCGAACCGCGCGCTGAAGAACATCACGATTACCCAAATCAACTGAAGTCAATGCGCACTCAGTTTGACGCACTGAAGCGTGAAATTAAAGCACAAACGCCCCCACAGTCTGTCACCGAAGACAGTTTGGCGGCTTTGCTGAAAAAGTTTAACGGGTAAATGAAGTCTCGTAGGGGTGGCGACACACCGCTCGCCACCCCGAATGAGCTTTCATGACGAAAGTTCACGCACCTTGAAATCGTTTTTTATAACAATCCTGACAAAAACGTCTGGTCAGATTGCTGGTAATTCTAGAAGCCAGCGACCTGATCAGACGAACGTCAAAGTCAGGAAAGGAGAACCCTAACGAGCCGGATGGTCCGGAACACCTCGTACGACACCAACGAAAGGAGGTGTAAAATGGGTAAATCATTGGTGAATGCATTTGCATTCGTGATGGCGCTGATCTTCATGTACGCAATTTGGAAGATTTGTGTCCAACTGAGCGTAATGCACGCACTCGTCGCGGTTGTGTTTGGCTTGCTCATCTGGATGATGGGAATCATCCTGGGCGCACGCGATCGCTGCTAGGGCACCATCGGCGCCCCTTGCTCGGGGCGGATACGGACAAATGTCCGAAATAGAGCGGAGTTCTTTGGTATAACTCTTTAAAATATACCACCCTCACCCCCCGAAAGGAGGTGAACAATGAAAGAAGCGTTGACTGGAATGGCCATATGCCTTCTTGCAGCGGCAGGCGCGGTCACCGCGCTCGTTCGCCGCTGCGGCGGGGTGGAGTGTTATATGCACTCCTCCTACGACGAACAGATCTATTTCATGCTGGTGTTTGCCAGCGTGGCAAGTCTGTTCGGAGTACTCTTTTTCTTCCTCTCTGTCCTTGGCGAGAGGAAGAAATAGCCGCCCCCGCTGACTGAGCGGCCCTCAGTCAGCCTCCCCTAGAGAGGCTATAGAGGATATATGCAGCGTGATGACCTGCTTGTTACCCTCAATCCAGGCTGGCAATAAATCTTGTATGCTGCCAGTGCGCATGAAACACATAGTTTCTGTGCAAAATATGCACTCAAGAATGGGCAACTGACGTTTCGCCCGAGTAAGCGGGAAATCCCGCAGCAACGTCGCTCTGCCGTAGAGGCGGGGGTTGAGTCGAGTGCTACTCATGCGCTCCTCCCCCTGCCTCCGGCAAACTGTCGGTGAGTGTATGCTCACCCTGATGAGTCCAAAAGGACGAAACAGAATTGCACATTCACCACCGCTCGCCAGAGAGATATGTCTTATAGATCAGATTTGCCTCTCGACCCGTCAACTGACGGGGTATCTTACAAGAAGACAATTCTGTCTGTGCGAGCAAAGGGTGGTGCTTTTGCCGAACTGTCCTTACTAGGGCAGGGGCAAGGGTTAAAAAAATTGGGTGTTTTTGTTTTAAAGGGGTAAAAGCCGTATAATAGCTGTATGACAAAACCAAGCTTTAAGCCACAGCGTATATTGTGGGTAGATATGGAAATGACGGGGCTTGACCCACACCTGGACTACCCCTTAGAAATTGCCGCGATTGTGACCGATTGGGACTTAAAAGAACTAGCTACTTATGAAGGCGTGGTGCATTGGTGCAGCAAGCACGTGGCAGCCCGGTTTACAGTAAACCAACAGTTTTGGAACGACAATACTGCCGCGCGTGATAGTTTACTAGCGCAGAATAAGGCGAGTAAAGCCACGAAAGCGGCAGTAGAGCGTGAACTACTTGCGTTTATTCACACACACTTTGGCGATGAACCGGTGTTATTGGCAGGCAATTCGATTCATCAAGACCGCAAGTTTATAGACCAGTGGTTTCCAAAGGTTGCAAAACGCTTGCATTACCGTATGCTTGATGTTACGGCCTGGAAGGTAGTGATGGAAGGCAAGTTTAGTAAAAAGTTTGCTAAGCCCGAAGCACACCGTGCGCTTGAAGACATTCGTGGCAGTATTGAAGAATTACAGTATTATTTAGGCAAGTGCGTGGTTAAATAGCAGGCAAGCGAAGGCATAACTGATATAATTTTATTATGACGCAACTAGCAGACACAGCAATTTGGCAAGACGTAGTAGTGGCAGGCCCCGCTGCTTGGCAGAAAGTGGGCAGCGAACTGGGCCTTTCGCAGTTGCATACACGGTTGCTTACCCCAAAACGGTACCACACTCAGGTGATCGAAGTTGAAGGCTGGTTGTTGGTGAATTTTTTACTGCCCGCTATACGGCGCGACAATTTGCTAACAACTCGCCTGACAGTGCTGTTGAGTAAAACTAAAATTATTACTATTCACGAAGGTGAGCTGGATGAACAAATAACTGCGCGGATAGAACATCGCAGCCAAGGGTCGGGGTCGCCAACAGGTATTTTAGGTATTATTGCCGATGTAGTCACGGAACGCTACGGGCCAATCTTAGACCATATTGATAACGGCATTGATAACCTAGAAGACGCTATTATTGTGCGTGCTACCGACGAACAGCTCCAAGAATTATTTACTCATAAGCGGCTGGTTGCTGATTTGCGGCGGTTGATTTTGCCAACATCGGCAGTATTAAACGCATTATGCGACGGGCGCTTTGACGTTATAGAAAAGAAATATGTGCCGTACCTGCGCGATAGTTATGATTATGCCTGGCGAACACACGAAATGATTGATTCGCTACGGGATTTATTAACCAGCGGTATGGATATGTACCTTTCGGTGGTGTCGAACCGCTTGAACGAAGTGATGAAGCGGCTGACGATTGTTGCAACAATCTTTATGCCCATTTCGTTTTTAGTCGGGTTTGGCGGCATGAACTTTACGCACATGCCGTTTAGTTCGGAAGTGGCGTATATGGGTATACTGGCGCTTATTATACTGACTCCACTGTCGATGTTAACTTATTTTAAGCTTAAAAAATGGTTTTAACATGACACATGCCGAATTCGAAGCTTATGTATTGTCGTTTGAGCGCGCTTGGCTGGATTTTCCGTTTGGTGAAGGAACAAGCGTGTACAAGGTGGGCGACAAGGCAAGTGGTGAAGGCAAGTTATTCGCGATTGTTGCCGACAACAGCAATCCACTACGGGTGAGCTTAAAGTGCGATCCGCAGCTTGCTGTCACTTTACGCGAAAAATACGAAACCGTGTTACCTGGGTATCACTTAAACAAAAAGCACTGGAATACCATTATTTGCACCGGGCAACTCAGTGACGACGAAATAAAAGACTTAGTACGTTTGAGCTATCGTTTGGTGACGGAATAGTTACGGGTTAGCTGCGCCGGCCTTGCTATAGGCAAGCAAAATGGCGTTGATGTTTTTGATTGAGGTAGTACAAAACGCAGTCGTTGACTGGCTGTTTGCTGAGTTGCTTAGTTTTTGCAGTTTACTACGAAGGATCGTTAGTTCATACGTCATTTGGCTAGCATAATTACGGTCGAGTGTGCCGCGCTGGTAGGAATCGTCGAGCTTTTTTTGGAGCGTGGCAAGGTAGGCGGCTTCGGCTTTTGACGCCGAGGTGGCGGCTTCGCCGCTACTTTTTATATTTTTTGCTTTCATGAGCGTCGTTAAGTCGGCCTGCATAGTGGTTAGTGCTGAGGATAGTGTTGAGTTAGCTTCGTTTAATGCGGTTTGTTTTAGGTGTTTCTTTTGAACATCAGTAACGGCTTGCAAGGTTTTTATGCGGCCTTGTAGGCTTTTTGTTTGTTCAGCGGTGTTTGGACCGCCACTGTTCATTATAACCACCAAAAACACACCCACCATAACAAGTACAGCACCAATGAGACCAAGCACCGCAAATTTATGAACTGGTTTTTTTTGCTGACTGGGGGCAATTTGATCCAAAAAATCAACAGAATAATGAGTGCTTAATGGGGTTGGGGTAACAGCCGGCTGCGGCGCGGGTGGTGGAGTGGATTGTGGTTGGTAGCCAGGCTGCGGTGCGTTGGGGTTCATATAGCCCTACTTTAGCATAAACAGTAACAGAGGTAAATAATGCTATAATGATTTTATGGACGCCAAAGAGGAGGTGCGAGCCAAGATTGCTATTGAGGACGTTGTGGGGGAGTACGTTCAGCTTAAGCGCGCCGGGCGTAATTTTAAGGGCCTAAGCCCGTTTAGCGGCGAAAAAACACCGAGTTTTTTTGTAAGCCCCGACAAAAATATTTGGCATGACTTTAGTAGTAATAAAGGCGGTGACGTGTTTGCTTTTGTAATGGAAGTCGAAGGTATGGATTTTCGGCAAGCCTTAGAGCATTTGGCCAGAAAAGCTGGCGTAGACCTTAGCTTGTATGAAAATAAGGGTAGCCAAGAATTGGCGGCACGCAAAAAACGCTTACTAGAAGCTAATCGGCTAGCGGCACGCTACTACCAGCAGACGTTACTACGCAACCAACATGCCATGGCGTATGTGATAAAGCAGCGTGGATTGCACAAAGAAATTATTGAAACATTTTTACTGGGCTACGCTCCAGATACGGGCCATGCATTAGTGAATGCGCTCACCAAAAAAGGGTTTACCAGCCAAGAGCTGAGCCAGGCGGGTTTGGTGAATCGGTATGGCGGCGACATGTTTAGGGGGCGTATGACGGTGCCGCTGATGGACGCGAGCGGCCAAGTAATAGGATTTACTGGCCGTATTATGGTCGACGTAGAAAATGCGCCAAAATATTTGAACACGAGTCAGACGTTGCTGTACGACAAAGGGCGGCATATTTTTGGATTTTCGCAGGCAAAAGAAGCGATTCGTAGTAGTGGGTATGTAGTGATTGTAGAAGGAAATATGGACGTGATAAGTAGTCACCAGGCCGGTGTGCGGCAGGTGGTGGCAACGGCTGGCACCGCAATGACGGAACATCACTTACGAGCGTTAAAGCGCCTCACTGCTGATGTGCGTTTAGCGTTCGATAGCGATAAAGCTGGCATTGCTGCTACCGAACGAGCGATTGCAATAGCAGGGCAGGTAGGTGTTGAACTCACTATTGTGTCGCTGCCAGACGGTGCTAAAGATCCTGATGATTTGATTCAACGTGACATAGGGCAGTGGCGCGAGGCAATTGCCGGCAGTAAACCAGCAGTTGATTGGGTGCTAGAACAATATATGGCGCGAGTCGATATGGCTACAGCAGCTGGTAAGCGCACTTTTACGACTGCAGCGCTGGCTGTGGTGGGATTGATTATTGACCCAGTTGAAAAAGAACACTATGAACAGCTGGTGGCGACGATGACTGGTAGCACATTGCGCGCATTGAGGGCTAAGGCAAGTCAAGCGCCAAACGAACAGCGCCGGCTAAAAACAGTTCATGCCAAGCAATCAGATGAAAAGCCTGCTGAGCAGCTGGTGCTGCAAGATAATGCATTAGCGGCTACTTGTGTTGATGTACCGAGCCAAGATGCGTACGGACACCTAAACCTCGATATATTCACCGGTGAAGAACGACGAGCGGTCGCGGCATATTTTGCCGAACATCCAGGTGAAATGTTGCAAGATACACCAAAAGAGTTGCAAAACTATGATACCTATGTAAAAATACTACTATTACGTGCCGATGCGCGATATGCTGCTATGGACGCAAGTGAGCGGACATTTGAAACAGCACGCCTACTGCGGCAGATTGATATTCAACACAAGAAACAACAACAGCAAGCACTAATCGAACAATTACGCGAAGCCGAAGCAGCTGATGATGAAGCTGCCGCTGGCGAGCTGAGGATTGTTCTGAATCGATTAATTAAGGAGATGCCGCGTGGCAAATGACGATCAAGCGTTAACAAATAATCCAGACGAAACAGAAGAGCTGGTGGTACCAGAAATTGAAGAACCGGCCCTCGATGAGCTGTTAGAAGAAGACGAAGACACACCCGAAGACGTACTAAATAGTGGTCAGTATTTTGACGATATTAGTGACGACTCAGTGCGGCTGCACCTACGTGAAATTGGTAAAATACCGCTACTGACTGCCGAAGAAGAACTAGAACTTGCGCAGCGCGTGGTGGCTGGCGAAAAACGGGCGAAGGACAAAATGGCCGAAGCGAATATGCGGTTGGTGGTGAGCATTGCCAAGCGTTACAGTGGTCGTGGGCTAGATTTTCTCGACCTCATTCAAGAAGGCCACACTGGTCTACTACGTGCCGTTGAAAAGTTCGACCCAGACAAGGGTTTTAAGTTTAGTACCTACGCTACGTGGTGGATTCGCCAAGCGATTACTCGGGCAATTGCCGACCAAGCACGGACAATTCGTATTCCGGTACATATGGTAGAAACCATTAACAAGCTACTGCGTACGCAGCGCCGTATGACGCAAGAACTCAACCGTGAACCAACGATTGACGAACTGGCCCATGAACTCGAAATGGAACCAGAAAAAGTTGAGTATGTAATAAAAATCAAACAAGATATTAGTTCACTTGACGCTGGAGTGGGGCGTGACGGTGAAGATGAAGACAGTGTGCTAGGTGATTTTATTGAAGATGAAGACAGTGCTACGCCAGAAGAATCTGCGAGTAATCAACTACTCAAAGAACAGGTGCAAGCAGTGCTTAACACACTTAGTGAACGTGAACAAAAAATTATTAAGATGCGGTTTGGGTTGGAAAACGGTAAAAGTCACACACTTGAAGAAGTAGGCCAAGAATTCGCCGTTACCCGTGAGCGTATTCGCCAAATTGAAGCGAAGGCACTTGCCAAACTTCGTAAGCATAAAGACGCGAAAAAGCTGTACGAATATCTACAGTAATACGGTGTTAGCAAGCAGTGCTTGGCGCGGTGCCAAGTGGCATAATAACAACGGTTTTCGTGAGCGCATCGTAGTAACTGACCTGGGCGCCATCATCGCTGCACCGAACGTACTTAACGGTTTTGTTGGTGGTTGGTGTGCTACTATCTACCGTATATTCTGTATCGGTAAGTTTGCTTACGTCGGTTGCGCTAAAATCGTTGACACTTACAGGGTACTGGTCTTTAAGCACAAAGTAAGCTTCGGCTTTAGCTACCACCGCAGTAGCGTTTACACGAGCGCTCTGTGCTTCGGTTCGGGCTTGCACACCACTTGTTGCAGCTATTGTAATTAAAGCTATCCATATAATGCCAACAAGTGTGGCAAGAATACTCATTACCAGGCCCACAATACCAAGTACAGCCGATTGGCCAGCTGCTTTAGACTTTTTTGTGGAAAGTATGCCCAGTACAATACCTACTACGCCAAGGCCCATTATGCTTAGGACGATCGAAAGAATGCCCATTAACTGGCCAGGGTTTTGTTGGGTTTGAGCAGGTACGGCTGGTGCTACCGGTGAGGTTGGCAGTTGGTTGGTTGGGGGTGTTTGGTCCATGAAGCTCCTTATGTAGGCATTAGTTAGCTACAGTATAGCACAAGCAAAAACTAGCTCACTAGCGCAAGAACCCGATTGTTTCGAGAATAGTATCGATTTGCGCGTGTAAGGCTTCTTTTGTGCTGTCATTATGAATAAAATAATCGGCAATGGCAATGGGGCCGCCTTTTTCGAGGTTTTCGATTTCGGCCCAGTCACGCTGACCAGCTTGTTCAATAGTAAGCGGGCGAACGGCACGGTTTGACAGCCGGTGGTGTCGCAAGTTTTTGGGTGCTACCACTGCCACTACAGTGAGTTCGCCAGGGAACTCGCGCTTCATAGCCTTATATTCGGTCCAGGAATAAATACCGTCGGCCACGATGCGTTTTTGCCCGGCACCTTCAAGCCCGCGAATTTGATCAATAATTTGTCGAACAACAAAATCATTACCTTCCACACGGCGAATTTCTTCGCGGAAGGCTTTTTCATTTTGTTCGGTCCATTCAATACCTTGCTTTTTCATGGCGTCTAAAATAACCCCGCCAAAATAAACTCTGGGCACACCTTTGCTTGATACATAATCTACGGCCGTGGTTTTACCAGCGCCTGCAAGGCACACAAAGGCGAGGATTTTTAAACTTTTTTGTTCATTCATACTATTATTGTACCCTATAATGTGCAGGTGTTACAGGGTGCGCTACGATGCTCATGCTTTGGTATTAGGCACTTATCTAGTAGAATGTGAACAATATGGAACGAGAAAGAAATGTGCCAAAAAAACCAGCGTGCGACCTGGGCAGTGCAGAACTATTTTTTGAAGGCGACAGCGATAAATCAGGTAAACCTTCCATTAGTCGAGAGGCAAAGATGAATGCGGCGAAAGAGCTTTGTGGTAGCTGCGCGGTTAGTGCGGCATGTTTAGTGTATGCACTCGATCCGCAGAATGGCATTACCCACGGTATATGGGGTGGCAAAACGACGCCGGAGCGGAAAAGATCAAAAAGCCTGTCTCGCCGTTCGGGCTAGTGTAAGTAGCGTATACTATAGGTATGACAAAACGCCTAGTGATTATTGACGGTAAGAGCGTATTTTATCGTGGCTATTACGCCATGCCCAATCTTAGCACTGCCGATGGCACGCCGACCGGCGGAGTATATGGGTTTGCGGCACTGGCACTCGAATTATTTAAGAAATTGAAACCAGATTATGTATGCGTAGCGTGGGATAAGCCAAAAACCAATATTCGTAAGCGTCTGGAAATTTACCCAGAATATAAGGCCGGCCGTAAGCCTGCACCAGCTGACTTTTATGCACAGATTCCATTGCTACATGAATTACTCGAAGCGTTTTCGTGGCCGCTTTATGAATACGACGACTATGAGGCCGATGATATTATGGCGACATTAGCAAAAAAAGCGAGCGCAAAAGGTATTGAAGTCTGCTTGATTACCAGCGATCTTGATGCATTGCAGTCAGTGAGTCCTTTAGTGCATGTATATGCGCTAAAAAAAGGTTTAACAAATATAGATTTATTCAAACCAGAAAGCTTTACCGAAAAATACGGCATTCGGGTAGACCAGTTTTTAGACCTTAAGTCGCTCAAGGGTGACAGTAGTGATAATATTCCTGGCGTACCAGGCATTGGCGAAAAAACAGCCGTTCAGCTGCTCCAGCAGTTTGGTAGTTTAGAGCAGATTTATGAAAACCTATGGCAAGTGAAAGATAGCGTGCGCCGCAAACTGGAAGCTGGCAAAGACAGTGCAGTAATGAGCAAGCGTTTGGCAGAACTCTGGCTTGATGCGCCAGTAGAACTTGATCTTGCGGCCATGAACGTGCAGGACCTTGACACGGCTGCCCTAAAAGCGTTGTTAGTTAAGCTGGAGTTTCGAAGTTTATTACGAAACTTACCCGAACACATGCGCGACGGCGCACCTGCGAGTGATAAAGTTGATGCGTCGTTTGATACCGCGGTTGAAGACATTTCGGGCGCAGCTGCCCAAAAAATATTGCTTGCAGCTAAGGAATTAGTCGTATACGAAGATAATGGGGCGGTATGGGTGAGTCATGAGCGGGGCAAAGCAGCCAAGCTATCACTAAAAGGCGCCGCTACGCTACTAGCCAACGTGCCAATTATTGGCCATGACTGTAAGGTGCTATTAAAGCAGTTGCTCGCTGCCGGACACACCAGCTTGCCTGAAGTACATCACGACACAGCACAAGGATCGTTTTTGCTTAACCCACTTCGTAAATCGCGGCAACTGACCGACCTAGTAGGCAGTGAAACAATCGACAGTGCAAGTTTTGCTATCAGTGCCATTTGGGCGTTGTACGAGGAACAGGCCGCAGCACTCGACGCATTGCCTCGGCTTGCGCATGTAGCGCGGGCTATCGATTTTCCGTTAATTGCTGTGCTAGCACGCATGGAACATCGGGGGATTAAGCTCGATAGTAGTAAGTTGGCGGCCATGGATGCGAAGTTAACGCAAGATATAGCTGCGATTCAACAAACAATGTTTGCTATGGTGGGCCACGAGTTTAACATAGCCAGTCCGTCGCAGCTTGCAGAAATTTTGTATACAGAACTGGCCTTGCCAACTGTTGGTATTAAAAAAGGTAAAACTGGTTTTAGTACTGGGCAGAAAGAACTCGACAAACTGCGGGGGCAACACCCGATTATTGAGCTGATTGAACAGTTCCGCGAACTAACTAAATTGCAAAATACTTATGTGCAAACGCTGCCTGAACAAACCGACAGTGCGGGGCGTATTCACACCGATTTTCGCCAAGATGTGGCGGCCACTGGAAGGCTGAGCAGTACCGACCCGAACTTGCAGAATATTCCAATTCGTACTGAATTAGGGCGCCAGATTCGTGACGCGTTTATTCCCGACGAAGGCAATGTGTTTGTGAGTGCCGATTATAGTCAGTTTGAGCTGCGCCTAGCAGCAGTACTGGCGGGTGACGAAAAAATGATCAATGACTTTAACGCAGGCACTGACATTCACGCAAAAACGGCCGCCGAAGTCTATAAAGTACCACTTGATTCGGTCACAAAAGAACAGCGCCGCAAGGCCAAGGTAGTAAATTTTGGGGTGCTATACGGTATGAGTCAGCACGGTCTTGCTGCCGCAGCAAATATGAGCTACTTAGAAGCACAACAATTCATCGACGAATATTTTAGAGTGCGGCCCAATATTCGCAAGTACATTGACGCAACTATTAAAATGGCACACGACGATGGGTTTGTCGAAACGCTGTTTGGCCGTCGCCGCTGGACGCCTGATGTGAAGTCGAGTAACTTTGTTGTTCGTTCGAGTGCTGAACGAGCAGCCGCAAATATGCCGATACAAGGGACAGAGGCTGATTTGATGAAAATGGCGATGATCAAGGTTCAGCAGAACCTTGACGCAGAATATAGTATATCGAATAGAGAAGATAGCAAAAAGCCTACGCAACTCTTACAAATTCATGACTCGATTTTGATCGAATGCCCTCGTGATGTAGCCGAGCGAGTTTCTGCTATGCTGGTGGACACTATGGAAAATATCTACCCCGACCTTGGCGTGCGCCTGCAAGTCGATGTACATGTGGGGGATAATTGGGGCGAGGTGTGAACAAGACTTTCTGGCAAGAAAATCATGATGACTATGCTACTCGCGACTGGTCCAGGAAGCCATCGATTTTTGCTGAGGAGGTTATTGGGTATTTTCCAGCAAATTCATACGTACTTGAGCTAGGCTGTGGCCAGGCTCAGGATGGTTTGTGGTTTGCCGGTAGAGATAATGGGCTTAGGGTACACGCGACAGATTTTGAGGACTCAGCTTTACAAATTGCAAATGAACGGAATAGTGAGCTAGCTCTTGATGCAATTGAATTTGAGAAACTAGATTTGCGACGGGCATTTCCATGTACAGCAAGCACATTTGACGTTGTATATTCTCACCTCGCTCTGCACTATTTTGACAAAAACACTACAGAACGATTATTTGATGAAATATATCGGGTACTCAAACCAGGAGGTGTCCTGGCATTTTTGGTAAATTCTGTACACGACCCTGAATACGATACAGGCCATAAGCTTGAAGCAGACTATTATGAGACTAAAGGAACAGAGAAACGTTATTTTAGTGCAAAAACTGCTAGCGAATTTGCACATAAGTTTGAGCCTATGATTTGTGATGAAAAAGGTGAAACATATAAGGACATAGATAAAGGAGTGCATAATCTTGTGAGGTTTGTTGGGAGAAAAAATGCATGAGCGAAGAGATATTCGCAAAAGGTAAAATATTCGAATTAGTCCACGTCACCCAAGACGACGGGCGGGTATTTGAGGTGGCACGGCGCGCGCCTGGTGTGCGGGTTATTATCGAAGATAAGCTAGCGGGTAAACTATTGCTCACCAAAGAGTTTCGCCATGAGCTAGGTACGTGGGACTATCGACTGCCGGGTGGCAAGGTGTTCGATACGCTGAGTGAATACGAAGCATTTCGTGCAACTGGTGACGATATCGTCGAGGCGGCGAAGTGCAAGGCTGTGGCTGAAGCCCGCGAGGAAGCTGGCGTTGCGGTGACGAATATTGAATATATCGATACATCAACACTTGGTGCAACAGTCGAGTGGGATTTGTATGTGTTCCACGCGGATGGCAGGTCTGACGATACGACTGTGCGTGAGCTCGAAGCGGGTGAACGAATTGAAGAAAATGCGTGGGTGACGTATGACGAAGCCAAGCAAATGATATTGAATGGTGTGATGCAAGAGGGTAGAGTCGCTTTGACGCTCCTGCAATGGCTGAGTACTCGTGACGGAGGTGTCTGATGTCTCAGCAAAATAGCCAAACCATCGCAACCTATGACAAAAGCGTTGATACCTATGTCGAGTCTGATATGACGCGTTCGCGTGCGGGGTTTTATAACGATTGGGTTGACGATGTGTTGCGTGATGTGCCGAAAAGCGCGCAGATACTTGAGATTGGCACTGCACAGGGCAGAGATGCCCGGTATATCGGGAGCAAGGGCTACACAGTGCAGACTTCTGATGTGTCTGATGGATTTTTGGCGTACCTGAAACAGCACGGGTTTGCACCTATCAAGTTGAATATTATTGAAACAGTGCCGGCTGGCGAGTGGGATGTCGTGTACGCGAGTGCGGTGTTTTTGCACTTTACGAATGATGATTTCTTGCAGGCGCTCAAGAACATTCACCAGGCGTTGGCGCCTGGCGGCAAGCTAGCGTTTACACTGATCCAGGGCGAGGGTGAGCTGACGAAAGATGTGAAGTATGATCTACCGCGATATTTCAAATATTATCAAATCGATGAAGCAGAGAGATTGCTGGCACAGGTTGGCTTTAAAATGATTGATTCGCGTAGCACGACATTTAAAGAGAAAACATGGTTATATATTACCGTGCGTAAGGCTGAGAGAATATGAAAGTTCTCTTCGTTTGCGAAGGAAACATAATGCGGTCGCAAATGGCGTTCTTTGTTTCGGTGTCGGTTGCGATTGTTGCGTTTAGTATGATGGTTCACTAGTTTTTAATAATTGACGCAGGATAAACAGGGGTCATAGACTTACACTGACAAACACATCTCACCCCCTACCCAAGCATCTCACTAGGTGTCTGTAGGTTAATTCCTAGATGGATGCGCTCGTTGTTGTAGTACACAAGCCAATCTTGGTACCAGGTATTGAGCTCTACCGTGTCTTTTGCAGCTCTTGGGAGCCTCCAGAAGAACTCTTCTTCGTCTGTTCTAAAGCTGCGCTCGATGACGGCATTCTCGTTAGGGCTGCTCTTGTGGATGTGGTGGTGTTGCCACCCCAATTCTTTCGTGACGTAGTCAGTAAACCGCGACTGAAACTCCAGGCCATTGTCAGTTTGGATAAAGTCAGGCGTAAACGGCAAGAGGGGGACAAGGTAGCGCAACGCTTCAATAGCCAGCGACTGGTCAACCGCTGGCAAGATGACACCTTGTTTATACCTACTGTAGATATCCATGACTGCATACAAGTAGGCGGTATGCTGCAGGCCGGAGAGCTCTGGTGTGACATACTTGACATCCATCTGTAGTTTACCTGGTGCAGTCGTATTGCGTACATGCATGTGGGTGGTCTCCTGGTAGCGTGGTCGCCGGTAGTTCTTGGTGGGTGCAGTCAGGCCCTTTCGCTTCAAAAACCGATGCACACTACGGTATTTAGCTTGTATTCCTAGTGTAACAGCAATCTTCAGGGCGCTCTGACCACGTTGCCGTCTGAGCACCAAGATAGCCTGTTGCTCGGCAAGACTGAGCGATGTCTTTCTCAGTCGGTGTGGACGCGTAGAGTGCCGCGTGACAGTGCGTCTCGCAGATACCGTATGTCGCCAGTACCGCTGCGAGCGCGACGTCGCCAGAACCGTACTGTCGCTGGGCTCACTCCTACTTCTCGAGCTGTTCGCTTCACGTTGCCGTCATTATCTATGAGTACTGCAATGATGCACTGTGGATCTACCCTCATATGTATACCTCCATCTTTAGTATGGGGGTAAGATGTATGCGGGAGTGTACGCATAGATTGACTTTTTAATGATTCTATGCTATTATGAATAGAGTGTTATAAAAAAATAAATATGACCGCCATGCCAAAAATAACAACCGAATCAAATCGCCCAGGTTCACACCTTGTATATGCCAGTGGCCCCGAGGGTGAGTTTAGATTGCCGTACCTTCGCACTGGCGAAGGCAGGTTAGAAAACGATGTGTTTGATAGCGAACTTATAAGTGTTTCGCAAGACCTTGCGAATACCTTAGGCTCAACGTATGCCGCAGCTTTTTTAGAAAAGCTAAAAGACAGAGACTACCCGGACCCTGTGCCACACAAGATGGGCAGGGTGCTTGCAGATCGGGCGTGGCATGAGCCACGTGTGAGCTTATATTCAGCTGATGAGTTGAACGAAACTGTAGTAGAAGATGAGGGTGTTGATCATGCTCGGCAGGGCAGTGTGGTAGTGAACTTTCGTTTGCCCTTGCCACTCGAAGCTTTTTGGCACAAAAGCATTCTGCACCCGCCTGACAGCTCAGAAGAAATTGCTTCTGGTTGGGGTAGCCGCTATTATGCGCTGATGGATACACCATGGAAAACTATACACCAGTGGCAGCAGCAACACCCAGAGTTTGTTCTCCGTCGGCTTAATGGTCCGGGCATTCACAAGGATGGTAGCGGCGGGTATTATTACCTGATAGAAGTTTCACGAGCTGCCTGAGCATTATTTATAGCAGACCTGAGAGTACTCAAAGAGTGTGTCGGTAACTCCTTTAAAGGTTTGCGTTTAATGGTATAGTATTCTTTAGATAGCAGGGGGAGCAAATGAGTAAAGTACAACAATTTCGTACCAAGAGCAGTAAAGAATATTTTTTTGGGTTTGGCGCTGATCAAGAAGTAGACATGATTGCAGCAATTATTGGGCGGCAACCGCGTATTGTGGGCGTTGCCGTACTTGAAGGTTACCAGCTTTGTATTCAGTCACTTGAAGATATCACAGATAAGCGCGCTAATCCACGTGCCATACTTGAACGAACATGGGGTAAGGGCTTTCGTAGTTATGCAATTCGGCCGGTGCTTGGTAGTAAAGTGCGGGGTACTGTGTTTGAAGTCACAAAAGCCGAGCGGTTACTGATTGATGCCTGGGAATTGGTGCCAGAAGGTTGGCAAGATTCAGCTGAAGTGACTGTTGTAGGTGAAGACGGGCATGTGTATAAGGCATACACTCAAGTGCTAGCTAAAGGCCAGCGTGAGGGTGACACTGTAAACGGTATGATGTATCGAAGCTGGTTGATGCCAAAAGAAGACTTTGTACGGATTGCGCCGCAAGCAATACAGCAGGCGGGGTTGAGTTGTGGATAGTAGTGTGGAGATACTGCGGTGAAGCGGATTTGGCATAATAAACTTGTGCGTAATAAGATTCCGCAGATTATTGTAAAAAACGGCGCAACGGCTAGTACCAAGGTGCTGAGCAAGCAGGAGTATCGCCAAGCGCTACTTGAAAAGCTAGTCGAAGAAGCGAAGGAACTGAGCAGCGACCCTGGGTATGAGGAACGAGCAGATGTTGCTGAAGTGCTACTAGCAATTGACAATGAATTTGGTTTTTTAGCTAGTGAAATCGAAGAAGTGCGTGCTGGTAAGGCCGTAAAGCGCGGTGGTTTTGATAAAAGAATATTCCTAAAATATACCGATGAAGATTAGTTTAGAAAGCGTTAGGGGAATACAATATTGCGGCATTACCAAACATCAGGTACGACTCGTGGTGGTATAAAAAATAGAATGATTATAGCTGATGGTAGTTAGGATGCAGCGTCCAGACACTTATCGTGATAATCCTTTAGAACACGCAGTACATACAGGTCTATGGGGTAGGAATTTAGTTCTGAAGGATCAGCCCATGCGTAGTCAGAATGTTCATCGCTGAGGGTGATACTGCCTGTGGCCTTTGTGCAGTAGGTAAGCCGGATGACATGGATATTTTTGCCAGCGGGGATGATATCTTGTGCCGTGAGGAGGGTGGGTTCAGATGCAAGCGTCAATCCCGTTTCTTCCTTGATCTCGCGGGCGAGCGCATCGAGTAGTTGTTCGCCAGGTGCGATGCGGCCTCCCGGAATATCCCAGATGTCTACGAGGTTTTCGCCTCGTAGTTTGCTGCTTTTTAGCAATAGCAGAGCGCCTTCGCTATTGAAGAGCAGTGCTTTGACGCCAACTTGGAGTTGCAAGGTGTCCATTGATTCAATTATAGCAATTGAAAGGGTGGTTATAGAATAGTAAACTTTGCATTAACTATTGAAATCTACATTACTTTTCGCTATAATTACTGCATGAAGACAGTTACCATTACATCACAAGGACAGATAACGCTTCCAGCATCGGTGCGTCGGGCACTGGGGCTGAAGGCTTCGGATAAATTAGATGTCTCGATAAACTATGAGACAGGGAAGGTGGAGCTCGGTAAGCAACGGTCAATCGCTGAGCTATCGGCTAGCCTCACGGCACTCATCCCAAAGGGAGTCACTCCAGTGACAAATGTTGACGAATATTACCAAGCGCATCGTGGTCGTGATTTGTCATGACGTGCGCCGGTTCACTCGATGCGAATGTATTACTTCGCTTGCTCCTCGGTGATATACCGACACAGCAAGCAGCTGCGCTTAAACTGCTGGACAGCACGACCCGGCAGTTTGCGATTGCGGATATTGCGATTAGCGAGGTAGTGTTTGTGCTGAGTCGGAATTATCGGCTGTCACGTGAGGTGATTTGTGAGCACTTGCTTGAGTTTCTGGCAAATGAGCAGTTTCATTGCAATCGGGCGTTAGTGGCTGAGGCATTACCAATGTATATGGAGCACCCTGCACTGAGTTTTGAGGATTGTTGTTTGGCGGTACACGCAAAGCTCGATAACCTACGTCCGCTCTACACATTTGACAAAAAATTCGCAAAACAAGCGCCAGACGCGCAGTTGGTAGGGTAGGTAATGAAGGTACAATTTCAAAAACTTCATGAAAACGCGGTATTGCCGCGGTACCAAACAGCGGGCGCAGCGGCGATGGATGTGGCGGCATGTATTGATGCACCGGTGACGATTGCACCGCACGAGCGAGCGATTATTCCGACCGGTTTTGCGATGGCACTACCAGTGGGTTATGAAGCGCAGATTCGAGCGCGTAGTGGTATGGCCGCCAAGCACGGTATGATGCCGGCAAATGGTATTGGTACAATTGATTCGGACTATCGTGGGGAGGTAGGCGTGATACTGCTTAATACGAGCAACGAACCATTTACAGTGGAGCCTGGCATGCGTATCGCCCAGATGGTAATCACCAGATACGAAACAGTCCAATGGCATGAAGTGAGCGAGCTTAACGCCACAGAAAGGGGAGCGGGCGGCTATGGCAGCACCGGACGAAACTAGCCCTAAGCAGTTTCTTGAACAACTTGCGCACATTAGTGTGGCAGTTGTTGATGCAGATGGCCGGCCGTGGGCGGTGCCAGTTGGCGTACAAAAATATGAACAAGGTAGTGTCGAGTGGTTTAGTAAAACGAATACCGTGCATAGCCAAGCAATTGCGAAAAACCCTGAAGTAATGCTGATGGCCTTTACGACGAAAGATCACCTAAATGGCGAGTTTGGTGTATTTGCGCGCGCCAAAGCAAAAAAGATACTATCACTACCTGGGGTGGCGCGCTACCGGGCGACTATTTATCAAGCGTGGTATACTGACCATAGGCATAAAAAAATTGAAATAAACACTGAGGAACTATAGCAATACATGCGCGACACATTTAGGCGACATTGGCAGCGTTTTAGGCCACATTTTAGGCGACGACACAGCTATTCAAGCAGGTTCGCAGGGCGCAATCGTGACTATGATGCCCAGCATATTGGGCCGCGTGAACAAGTGTCGTATGTTTGCAATGCGACTGATTTTTTTGATTGTGCCGAAGAACAAGTGGTGGCGTTGTTGCAGCGACGACCAGAAGTGCATGACCTTGATCGCGATATTGATCGGTTGCGCAAAAAATTTGAACAGAGCGGTTTGGCGCACGATGGGATGGTAGCGTTATTGGCGCAGGCACCACGCGCAGTACTCGCTCAAATTCAGATGGATCAGCACCCGCACGGGTATCGTGATAAGCACGAGCGGCTTTACGAACTAATTGATTTTAATGACACATTTGTAAGTGTAGTGTTGCTGTTATCGGACCACGAACGTTTACGTTTTGCTGAAGCCACCAAGCAAGCATGTGACCGTATTTGTAAGCGTGTTGGCGCGCCCTGTTATACCAATGAACAGTGGACGGCGATCGTACGTGGCCTTACTAGGGAAATCGCTGTGTATTGGGCGGCTAAAAATCGTGGATTAAACGTGTTGCTAACTAGTCGTATTCAAGATGCTATGGGTATCGATTTACAGGTGCAAGACCCCGAAACAAAGCGCTATATTAACATTGACGTAAAAACGCCGTCTAGTTTCCGTCACCGCCTAGAGCAGTTAGTAAAAGAGGGTAGGCTCAGCGAACGTGAGCTGTTGCAAGCAGACGAGCGTAGTTATTGTATTGAAACAAACGGGCATAAAGGTGACCGCGTTGAGGTGTTGTTATTGTGTATTTTGCCAGATTTATTTGGTGAATTAGCGTATTTTCGATTTGTGAATGAGGAGCCAATGCAAGAACGGCTGTTGCTATTGATTCGTGACCACGGCCTTACTGATGGGCGATTTGGCAAAGTATAGCGTATATAAAACAGGCGACGTGCCTTTAGGCACTTGCATTTTGCTGCACCACGGTGTATGACATAGATAGGTGTGATTGCAAAAAGCAAACAAACATAATAGAAAGTGTGGTGGTAGATGGCGGAAACGGCTAAACTGTACGGACTCGCGGAGCAGCTAGTTAATAATCCTGAGCAATTGGCGGTGTACGACCAAGCAAAATGGAACTTACTGGGTGACGCTGACCCCGCGCGGCGTTTTGCCGGCCATCACCCGTGGCCTAAAGGTGTTGATAGCGCGGGCCAAGAGCGCACGTTTTCGGTGCCGGTGTTTTCGGGATTTTCAGAACAAATAGGTACCGTACTAGTAGTGCGAAAAGACCCGTGGACAGCGGTGGAAGATCCGGCATCATGGCGCGTGGCGCAGCAACAACTTGAAAGTGGCTACTATCAAGAAACTAAAGTGTTACGCGCTGAGGTAGATGCTGGGCGGCGTTTTTGGTTGCAGCTGGCACCACGTAATTATAATAACTGGCCACCGGGTAAGCACCCGGCACTGCATGCTCGGCCTGCCGACCAAATTCGCCTTGAGGGGCGGCTTGACGAGTACTTTCATACACCAGTTGTTGAATATCGAAATGGACTAAGGGGTGGTATTAGTTTTGAAGATATTGAGGCCCTGGAATCGATGATTATTGTGGTTCAGGCACTGCGTGATATGGAATATGCCGAAGCATTTGCAGCTTGCCACCGTGAAATGATTGAGCGAGATATGGCTATGCGAAGTGTAGTTTTGGCCATGGCGTAGCCGTAAGACGCTTATCTTTGACTTTTTTTGTGACCAGTGGCAAGATAGTGGTATGTATAAAGGATCTGGACCACGCATATTTCCCATTCTTGTTGTGATTATTGTGATTGCACTGGTGATTGCCGCATTAGTTTCGGTCGGGCGCATGGTGTTTACTAGCACTGGTTCGTCGACAACCAATAATGAAAGTACCGACGCTGTGCTGAGTTCATTGCACGACACTGCCGATAGTCGCAGTGTGCGCTGGACGGTACGCGGGCCGATTGTGGCCGACGAAAAGTTCATGTCGTACCAGATTACGGTAAGTCCAAAAAAACGCACAGTTACTATTTATAATGGCTACCTAGAAACTGTCACCAGCACGCGAAGCTATATAAACAACACCAAAGCCTATGAACAATTTGTGTATGCACTTGAAAAAGCTAATATTGGTAAAACACGCACCGCTAACGGAGTAGACTTTAGGGGGGTGTGTGCTACACACGGTCTTGCGTTCCAGTACGAATCACTTCGCGACGATACGGCTGACCACACCTTATGGACGACTACCTGCACAGGTTCAAAAGGTACTATGGCAGCCAATACGGCTCAGGTGCATGCGTTGTTTGTAAATCAGATTCCTGATTTTTCACCGCAGTTTGATGAGATATACTAGGAGCATGATAAAAGGCATAATTTTTGACTGCTTTGGTGTGCTGTATGGTGGCAGTATGATGGCATTGCGGCAATTTTGCCCGCCAGACCGCGTGCGTGACCTTACAGACTTCAACAAGCGAGCTGACTATGGATATTTGAGTACTGATGAATATATTGTGGCTGTAGCCGACTTGATACAAAAACCGGTGGACGACGTGAAGGCTATTGTGAATGCAAAGCAGATACGCAATAACGACCTGATCGAGTTTGTGCGTGAGCTAAAAAAAGCAGGTGAGTACCAGATAGGGCTACTTAGCAATGTAAGTGCTGGTACAATTGAACGGTTATTTGGCGATGAGCTTAAAGAATTATTTGATACCACGGTATTATCGTACCAATACCAGTTGATTAAGCCTGCCCCTGCTATTTTTGAGCTAACTGCCGAAAAAATGGGACTCACACCAGGGGAGTGTGTGATGATTGATGACTTGGCTGAAAATTGTGAGGGAGCCGAGATCGCCGGCATGCGTAGTATTCAGCATATTACTAATGACAGCACCCGACTGCAACTTGCAAAAATCTTGCAAGAAAATCGTTGACAAAACCGTAAGCGTCATGACATAATCGGAGCATATACTAACAAAAAGGAAACAAAACCAAATGAAGTATCAATTCAAAACAGCACTCGTGTTAGGAGCCGGTGTCGCAACAGTGGTTGGCCTTGTGGTTGCACCACTGAGCGCTGATGCAATTGCCAACTCATCAACGACAACCGTGAACGCCACGATTAACCCAGTCATTACTATTTCATCTGGACCAACAGTCGGTTTTACGATTACGCCAACTGCAACTGGTATGTCGTCAAGCAGCTCTGACACGGTGAGCGTGAGTACAAACCGTTCAAATGGATATAACTTAAAACTTGAAGACAACGACGCGAGCAGCAACTTAGTGAGTGGGGCTAATAACATTACGCCAACCTCTGGCACTTTCGCAGCACCTGCTAGCATGGCAACGGCCAACACATGGGGTTACCGTGTTGATGGTGCGGGAACATTTGGTGCTGGTCCAACTAGTGCGGAAACTGACGTAGCTACGCTTGCTGGTACTTGGGCAGCAGTACCTGTGCTTGGTTCGCCAAATACAATTAAGACGACTGCTTCTCCTGGTACCAGTACAACTACAGTATGGTATGGCGCGAAAGCCAATACAAGCATTCCTGACGGTGTCTATTCTGACGTCGTAAAGTACACAGCAACCACGAACTAGTGAATGTATTAGTTTATGATAACAGTCGCTCTTTTATAGAGCGACTGTTTAGTGTTGCGCTTATGTCTTACGCTTTGTATACTCAGTAGTATATGAAATTACCTACCGTTGTCCGTTTTGGTGTATTAGTGTCGTGTGTAATAGGAATGCTGGGCGCATCATCAGCCGTACGGGCTGCCGATTTGCCAGAAAGCATGACTCTTTCGCCAACCGAAAAACATATTGTTATTGGGCAAGGCGAAACAAAAAATGACAGCTTTATCATTTTGAATGACGGGCAAGTACCATACGATTTTACCGTGTACGGTGGGCCGTATTCAGTAAAAGGTGAAGAGTATGCCCAGGATTTTACCACCGAAACTGCTAATTCAGACGCCTACAAATGGATTCAGTTTGAAAAAACTACTTGGCATCTTGAACCAGGTAAAAAAGCAGTTGTACCGTTTACGATTCGGGTAGGTACCAATGTACCAGCCGGCGGCCACTATGGTGTAATATTTATCGAACAGCAGATTATTGATACGCAAGTAGCGGGTAATAAAATTGAGCGCAAGAAGCGGCTGGGATTGCTGCTACATGTAAACGTGGGTGGTGTCACTAATGTGCAAGCTGAAATCAAGAACATTGGTATTGTTGGGTATCAACCGTCGGCACCCCTAACAGCTACTGCTCGCGTGTCTAGTAGTGGTACGACTGATTTTAAGGCAGGGGTAACCATAGCAGTGATGGATGTGTTTGGTAATGTGCGCTACCAGGCTAAGAATGAATACACTATTTTGCCAAACACTACTCGTTTGATAGAAATGAATTGGCCGAATTCACCCTGGTTTGGATTATATAAGGTTCATATGGATGTAGGTGTGCCTGGTGATTCGAAAGCTCAAGAGTCTTACGTTGTGATTGCACCGCGCTGGCTACTGTTTATTGCCGGCTTAGTAGTGCTATTGGGGGCGGCAAGTGTCATTCGCCGGAAGCAAACTCATAGGCGTTAGTACGAGAGTTTTCGCCACTGGTTTTGTTGTTATTAGCGTTGCGCTAAGTGGGGCTGCGCCGGCACTAGCGGTGCAAACAGTGATAAATGCGACTATTTGTTCGTCGACCACTCCCAGTTTAAGCATACAGACGCCTGCTAGCGGTAGCGTGGTAGACGCCGCCACAGTTAGTATAGGCGGCCAGCTGAATCGATTGTCACAGCTCCAGTTGTACAACAATAATAATTACAACATGACTACAGCAGTTGATGCCGGAGCTACGAGTTTTACTATGATCACAACGTTAACTGTGGGTGATAATGCCTTGCGAATTGTGGGCATTGATCCGTGCACAGTGAATACCTATGAAGATAGTATGGTGCTGCATTATGTACCAGGCGCTACACCGACGGTACAACCAACACCAGGTACACCACTCACAGCTACTGAAAAAGAACGCGTGCGCCAGGTGATGACAACATTTACGAGCGCTGGTAACTATTTACAAGAACAAGTGAACCAGGCGAGCGCTACTCAGCCAGCGTCTGATCTGAGCGCAGTGTTGTATAAGGCAATGGTTGCTTTTGATATCGCGCCTGCTTTTGCCTCGGCCGATGTGGTGAATCGCATGGTAACACGAACTTGGCTGGTAACCGTCGGCACATCATTCATAGTACTGGCACACCCACTTATTTCACTGTACCACTGGCTACGATATCAAGTATTGCGTTGGAATATTCACGCTATGCCCCAGCTGGTGCGGCATCACACAGCGCTCGTCATGCGGATTATCGGCATTATTTTAGTGGCGATTCCATTCTTGTTTCTGCACTAGGGATAGTACTTTGCTATAATAGGGTATACATGAGGGGTTTAGTAACCAAAAGCAGTGTTGCTATACTGGCGTTTGTAATAAGCGGCAGTTTTTGGACGCAGGTGGCAGCTGATCGGTTTACGTCGAGTAGTTATATTATCGACGCAAGTGTAATGAGTAACGCAGGTGTTCAGGCAGGGTCAACCAACTATGGATTGGTGGGTAGTGCAGGCGAAAGTATTGTTGGGAATGGTGCGAGTGGTAGCTATAAAATGGGTGCCGGCTATGTGGCGCAATTGGAAAAAGCGGCCACTCAGTCGCTCACACTGACGGTGCAGCAAACGGGTCTCGCGGCATATTATCCCTTTGACGAAAATAGCGGTACAGTTGCACAAGATTACTCACAATACAACAATAACGGCGCTCTTCAATCGGGTGCTGGTTGGACATCTGGTAAGATACAGTCGGCCCTTGCACCCGGCGGTGTACAACAGCAAGATGTACATGTACCAGATAGCACTGCCCTAGGGTTTACCAACAAAATGACGGTTAGTCTATGGGCGTACCAAAATACGCAACTGGTTAGTTCAGCAATGGTATCGCAGTGGGATTATGCTGGGGGGACTTCGAATGATGCTGGCTGGGCGTTGCAAGTAGCGAACAATGACTTAAGCAAATTGCGTATGTACGTAGCCACAAATAAAACAGACGTTGGCAACACCTACACCGACACAGCTGTTGGTACGTGGTCGTCTGGCGTGTGGCACCACGTGGTGGTGGTGTATGACGGTACGTTGGCGGCTGCTAACCGAGTAAAAATCTATATTGATGGAGTTGATGCCACGGGCGCAACAGTAGGTACGATACCAGCGACGTTGCAGAACAGCGCAGCGTGGCTTGGGATTGGCGATTTTTACGGCCTGAACCGCATTTGGAATGGTAAGCTCGACGAAGTGAAATTATTTAATCGTTCCTTGACCAGTGACGATATTGCAGCGGAATATGCTGCAGGTGCGGCTGGTGTGCCAGCGGGGGCGGCATTGCCGAGCATTGTACCAGGCAGCCCAGTTCAGGTCGATCTTGACGCGATTGTTCGAACCCAAAATGTGCCAAATTATAGCGTGGCCATTAGTCAAAACCATGACTTACAAAAAGGGGCCGACACTATACCGGCTATTACTTCAACCATTGCCGCACCAAGTGGCTGGAACAACGGTACCACCAAAGGGTTTGGATTCAGTATGCTGAGCGCGCCCGGCTTAGACAGTAAGTGGGGCAGTGGAGCAAATTTTGCGGCTGTACCTGGAACCGCTACCACCTTCTATAGCCGTAGTGGTGCCACGAATGCTACAAAAGACGTAGCAGGCCTGCGATTTAAGGTTGACCCCTTGATTACTGCCCCCGAAGGGTTGTACACCAACGTATTGACAGTGACTGGGACGATATTGCCATGAACCAGTTGAAGGTTGCTTTGCTTGCATGCACGGTAGCAGGGCTAGCAGCGATCTGGACTGGGAATGAAGTGCAGGCAGCGTCTATTCGTATGCAGCCAGCATTGGTAAAGGGTGTGGTGGCTGAGCGTGAAAAACAAAAGGGCTATGTCGATGTGATTAATCCGACGAGCAGCCAGATAACTGTAACCTTTAGTGTGCAAGGTTTTCGGCAGATTAATAACGATGGTTCGCTGGAGTTTTACACTGATGCTGCAATTAGCCAAGGTGTATTGCTTGATTACAATCAAGTTGAGCTTAAGGGCCACGAAGCGATGCGCTTGTATTACCAGGTGGACGGTGCGAAACTACCTAGCGGTGACGTGTTGGCAGCGATCTTTGCAAGCCTTGCACCTGCGACCAATGCGCCAGCTGCCCAGGCGGTGCGAGTGGGAACACTGTTAGTGCTACAGCATGGTGCCGCACCGCCACGTACAGTGCGGGTAGAAGCGCTGAAAGCGCCATTTTTTCAAACAGGCCAGCAACTTGTGGCTGATTTTGCGCTCAAGAACACCGCTGCGCCAAGCAACGCGTACTTTCCACTCGTCACAGTTGCTACCTGGCCATACGGCACAAAACAGATCGACGGCCCCTTAATCGCAGCGGGTAATAGCCGCGCAGTTCGCTTTGTAAAACCGGGCAACTATATTGGGCCAATACTTATGACTGTTAACGCTGAAGGTCATGAGCAGCGTGTGCTGTTATTTGCTGCTACAGGGTTTTGGCAATGGTTGGCACCACTCTTATGTGCATTGGTTGTAGGTGTTATTGCTGCGCTATTCAAAAAGCGTCACCATCGGGCTAAACACTAGTTTTTTTCGAGCATAACCACTATACTATAAGACATAACCACTTCTATAATGGGGTTTTGGTAAAAGGTAAGGTGAGTATGCGAGTAAATCTCACAAGTTGGAAGGTGCTATTGCTGCCGCTCTATCTAGCGGTAGGCGTATTTTTGTATACTACCCCCACCTCCGCCCTCGCCACCGTCCCCTATAAAATGAACTTTCAAGGTCGTCTCACAGATACAGCTGGTACAGTAAAACCAGATGGCACCTATAACATTCGCTTTCGCATTTATAACAGTGCCGGTA